>DASPTH010000184.1:0-16297 GCA_035623515.1 Acidimicrobiia bacterium | reverse complement strand
AAGGGGTCGAGCGGGCTCTCCTCGCGCGAACTCGAGTTCGGCACGAACCAGTGCCCGAGCACCACCGCGATCGTGCAGATCGGCACGTTGATCAGGAACACGGAGGTCCATCCGAAGTGCTCGACGAGCACGCCACCGAGCAGTGGCCCGAGCGCGATGCCCACGCCCGCCACGCCGGCCCAGACCCCGATGGCGCGAGCGCGCTCGTGAGGGATCGTGAAGGTGTTCGTGATGATCGACAGCGTGGTCGGGTAGATGAACGCAGCACCGAGACCCATGAGCGCACGCGTCGCGATCAGCATGTCGGGCGATGCGGCGACCGACGCGAACGCCGAGAAGAACCCGAACCAGATCAACCCGAACCGCAGTGCGTACTTGCGCCCGTAGCGGTCGCCCAGCGAGCCGGCGGTGAGGAGTAGGCACGCGAACACGATCGTGTACGCGTCGACGATCCACTGCAGATCGGAGCCCGTCGCGCCGAGATTCCGCACGATCGTCGGCAGCGCGACGTTGAGCACGGTGTTGTCGATACCGATCACGACGACGCACAGCGACAGCACGCAGAGCGTCCACCAGCGGCGCGACGAGTGGGAGCGGTTCATCACACGTTCCGGGAGCAAGCGACCTGACTCTTCGAGCTGACTATTCAACTATCTAGTTGAATAGTCAGTATACTGGTGCCGTGAGCACCCGGACCACAACCGGGCCGACCCGGGTCCGTGACCCGGAGGGAACCCGCCGCAAGATCCTCGCCGCCGCGCTGCAGGAGTTCTCGGCCAAGGGGATCGACGGCGCCCGCGTCGACGCCATCGCCGCTCGGGCCGGCGTGAACAAGCAGCTCCTCTACTACTACTTCGAGTCGAAGGCCGGCCTGTTCCGCGCCGTGCTCCGGGAGCGGCTCGCCGAGCGGGCGCCCGAGGCGGCGGCCGCGGACCGCACCGGCCCGTCCCGGCTCGCCGACCTCCAGGACCGCCTCGCGGCCGCTCCCGACTGGATCCGGCTCCTGATGTGGGAGGCGCTCGAGCACTCGGGTCGCAGCGCGGTGGAGCAGGCGGCCATCCGGCGCGGCACCCTCCAGCAGTGGATCGAGGCGGTGGAAGCCGCGCAGGCCGACGGCGCGCTCCCCGCCGACCTCGACGCGCGTCAGTTCGTGCTCTCCGAGCTCGGCGCGGTGCTCTTCCCGCTCGCGTTCCCGCAACTGACGCGCCTCGTGACCGGCCGCTCGCCCACGTCGCCGGAATTCCTGGCCGAACGGCGCGCCTTCCTCGAGGAGTTCGGGACGCTTCTCACGCGCTGACCCCGTCAAAACGCTCCCACCCCAACCGGACGGCCGGGCACGACGGGGCAGGCCGACGCACAAGGGTCGGCGGAGGCAACCGGTTCGTGATCGATCGACTGGACCGTCGACGCGTCATCGCCACGTTCCTCGGCTTCTTCGTGCTGCTGTTCGCGCCGATCTTCTTCTGGGCGGAGCAGTCCCCTGCCACGCACCCGAGGGTCAGGAGCTGTACCGGGTCGCCGTGCCTCGCGAGCTCCTGGGCCGGAGCGCGCGCCACGCGATGGACGTGTTGAGGGACCTGCACGAGTCGCAGCTCGGGCGTGTTCCTGAACGGGGAGTGCATCCTCGACCCGCCGAGCGACACCGCGATCGCCGACGGTGCCGACCTGCTCGTGGTGCGCGACCGACCGATGGCGTCGACGTGCGCGGCGTGACCTACGAGACCACCTTCACCGACACCACGTGGTGGAGGTGCGGCGTGAGGACCATCTGCACGTCGGCGCCGCGCGCAGGCAGTGCGCCGTCGTCGCCCGGGTGGCACGCCTTCACCGAGTCGACGTTGCCGGGATCGACCGCGAACCACGACTGACCCTCGGCGTGGTGGTGCTTGACCACCTGGCCCTCCACGGTGACGGTCCGGCGGAGGTCGAAGAGCCCGCGGTAGGTGCGGATGACGGCGTCGGCGACGCGCACGAGGAGGTAGACGGCCATCACGCCGAACACCGCGCCGAACGCGGCCACCACGCCGAACGTGGCCGCGTTGCTCAGGGAGTCGAGTGCATCCGAGCCGACGTTCCACAGGGCGTCGAGGACGATGGGCAGGACGACGAACGCGATCACACCCCAGAACACCGCGCGCGCGGCTCCGTTGAGGAAGACGTGGAGCGGTCGCTCGCCGTAGCCGAAGTGACGGGGGTACTCGACGTGGACCTGGTGCCAGTTGCCCCCCACCCGGCTCCAGGCCACGCCGGGATCCTCCTCCTCGAGCGGGATCGCGGCCACCGCACCGTGCGCGACGCCGAGGCCGGCGCCGTAGGCGAGCAGGCGGTTCCAGATCGCGACGCCCGCAGGCGGCGTGTCGCCGAACTGCGCATCGTGCTGGAGGTAGCGCTTCACGCCGAGCCAGCGCGCCGCGGCCGACTCGCCCGACGGTGAGTACCGGATCGAGCGCAGGCGGTGCAACGCCCCCAGCACGACGAGCCAGGCGAAGAACGCCACGATGAACCACGTCCCCCGGTCGAACCCCTGGTTGCTCTTGTCACCCTTGTCCTCGACGTGCGCGAGGTAGAGCGCGCCGGCGACGGCGACGAGGAGGGCGGCGGTCAGCACCGCCAACACGGCCCAGTCGACGCGCGTCCACCGGCCCCGCAACAGGCTGCGCGCCTTGGCGTCGTCGACGACGTCCTTCGCGAAGCGGCTCCGCCACGACGCCGCTTGCGACTCGTCGAGCTCGATCGCTTCCAGCGGTGCCGAGCCGCCCGTCACCCGCTCGCGCACGAGCGCCATGACGCGCTGCTCGTAGCGGGTGAGCCCGTCGGCGTCGCCGGTGTCGCCGCGGACTCGGACCGCGAAGTGGTCGGGCCCCACCTCGAACAGCTCGAGGTGCTTGCGCGCCGCGAGGTCGATCAACGTGGCGGCGGCCGCTGCGCTCGTGACGTGACAGCGGTTCACCAACAGGTTGGCGACGGCCGGCGGTTCGGGGCCGAGGTCGCTCGTCTCCGGACCCGGCGTGGGCAGGTCGGGGAAGCTCGCGGTCCAGCGGATGGCGAAGTAGACGGCGAGCACGACCGCGATGCCACCGGCGACCACGAGCAGCGTGACCGCGGCGGGTGTGAAGTCGGCGGCTGCGAGCGTGGTCCCGTTCGGCATCGGACGAGAGTCTGCCTCGCCGGCCGCGCGCGAGTCGCCGTCCCCGCGGGCCTGACAACCCACCGCGATTGCCCTACCGTTGGTGCCGGCGCGACCGCAGGACGTTTCAGGAGGACCGCAATGGCCGAGCGCATCATCTCCGCCGACTCGCACGTCGACATCAGCAGGGACCGCGTGCTCGCGAACCTGCCCGGCCAGTACCACGAGGCCTACAAGCAGACGGGCATGGCGATGATGCGGCGCATGCTGGAGGGCAAGCCGCAGAAGCAGCTCAAGAACAAGCCCACCGGGGCGGCGGAGAACACCACCGGCCCGATGCCCACCGAACACCCGTGGGAGGCGGCCGGGCGGCCCGGCGCGCACGACCCGCACGAGCGCCTGAAGGACATGGACATCGACAAGGTCGACGCCGAGGTGCTGTACTGCAGCGCGACCGGCGGCTCCGAGTTCTACAGCCTCGAGCCCGACGCCTGCCTCGCCGCGTTCCAAGCCTTCAACAGCGCGGCGATCGAGTTCGCGTCGGTGAACCCCGATCGTCTCGTCCCCGTCTACATCCTCCCGCTGCACGACATCGAGGAGGCCACGAAGGAGCTCCAGCGCATCGTCAACGAGGGCGCGCGCGCCATCCAGCTCCCGCTCTACCCGGCCGACTGCGATCTCGCGCCGTACTGGGACGAGGTGTACGACCCGCTCTGGTCCGCGATCGAGGACGCGGGCACGCCGATCAGCCAGCACGTGGGATCGAACGAGTACCTGTTCGAGATCATGCGGCGCGACCCGACACCGGCGAAGGGCGTCTTCCAGTCGCTGCCGCCGATCTTCATGGCCGAGGTCATCGCGAGCTTCATCGTGCCGGGCGTGTTCGTGCGTCACCCGCGGCTCAAGGTGGTGCTGGTCGAGGCCGGTCTCGGATGGATCCCGTACTACGTGGGCCGGCTCGACAAGATGGTCCAGCGCCACGGCTGGGACCAGCTCGGGATGAACCTGCCCGAGCTCCCGAGCCACTACTGGCACCAGAACATGTTCGCCAGCTTCGAAGAGGACGAGTTCGGTATCAAGAACCGTCACGACCTCGGCGTCGAGAACCTGCTCTGGGCCACCGACTACCCCCATCCCGACAGCACGTGGCCGCACTCCCAAGAGGTCATCCACGAGCACTTCGACGACGTGCCCGTCGAGGAGATGCGCCTCATCGTCGGCGGCAACGCGGCTCGCATCTACAACCTGTAGCCGGCGTTTCGGCGTCACCCGCCCACCAGATCGGTGGGGGCTGTGACACCAGAACGAAGAGGGGGACGACACGACGTGGTGTACGAGCTGCGGATCTACTCCGCGAACCCGGGGTGCATGCCGGCGCTGCTGGCGCGCTTCCGTGAGCACACGAGCCGGTTGTTCGAGAAGCACGGGATCAAGAACATCGGCTACTGGACGAACCTCGCGGGCGGCCAGAGCGACGAGCTGTACTACATGGTCGCCTACGAGAGCCTCGGCCACCGTCAACCGGCGTGGGCGGCGTTCATCGCCGACCCCGAGTGGCAGCAGGTGTTCGCGGACACGGAGAAGGACGGCACCCTCACGCACCACACGCGGAACATGCTGCTGAACCCCACGGACTTCTCGCCGTTGGCATGACGGGGGCGGGCGCGTGCCCGCGTTCTTTGGACTCAGTACGATTGCGGGCAACGAGCCGCGAGACCAGAGGGGGAGACCATGGACCGTCTCACCAAGTCCTTCTCCGTCTTCGACTGCGACGCGCACATCAACGACCCGATGCCCATCTGGGACTACGTGCCGGAGTCGAAGAAGGAGCTCGTCCGCAACACGTACTGGCGGGGTGACGGCGAGGCCTGGCTGAACGGCGACACGCCGGTGATGGGCGGCGGCAACGCGCACTTCCCCGGCTACAACCCGATCTGCATCGCGGGCCCGCAGATGAACAAGAAGATCATGCGGAAGCTCAACACGCTCCCGCTCACGCCGGAGCAGAAGGCGTACCTCCACCACGACGGCGCGATCGACGGCACGGCGCGGCTCGTCGAGATGGACCTCATGGGCATCGACCAGGTGCTCGTGATCCCCACCATGGTGATCATGCACGTGCCCTTCGCGACCAACGCCGAAGGCGTCGCCGCGTTCTGCGAGGCGTACAACAACTTCGTCGTCGACTGGTGCAGCGCGGAGAGCAGCCGGCTGTTCGGTGCCGCGTTCCTCCCGGCGCAGGACTCGCAGTACACCGTGAAGGAGATCGAGCGCGCCGCCGGCCTCGGCATGCCGGTGGGGCTGATCCGGCCGATCGACGCCCAGGCGAAGTACCCGAACGCGGCGGCGCCGTCGATGATGGCGCCCGGCGAGTACGACGCGGTGTTCCGCGCGTTCGAGGAGACCGGCATGGTGCTCGGGATGCACACGTTCCCGGCGCCGAACTACCCACACCCGCTCGGCCAGGACTACCTCGCTTCGCCGGGCGAGCTGTTCAACCGGGCCGGCGTCGACTCACAGACGTTCTCCTTCGTCCACGAGATGCAGGTGTGGCTCTCGCAGGTGCTGCTGTCGGGCCTGCTCGACCGGTATCCCGAGCTCAAGATGGCCGTGTTCGAGTCGAACGCCGAGTGGCTCCCCTACACGCTCGCGAGCTGCGACCGGCTCTTCAAGCTGTACGCGCGCGAGCGCGGCACCGCGAGCGACCGGCTGCCGTCCGAGGCGTTCCACCAGCAGTGCGTGATCTCGTTCGAGTCCGACGAGGTCGGCGTGTTCCGCCAGTGGAAGCACTTCGCGAAGATCGGCATCTGGGCGTCGGACGCCTACCACCACGACGGCGCCGACTCGTGGAGCGCCATGCGCAACATGGCCGAGTGCGGCGTGCCCGACGAGGTGCAGGCCGACCTGCTCGGCGGGAACGCTCGCAACTTCTACGGCATCGAGGGCAAGCTCTTCGTCACCGACGAGGCGGCGCCCATCGAGCGACCCGAATGGTTCCCGCAGGGTCCCGAGCTCGACGACTGGGCGGAGGTCGTCGCGCACCCGCGCGAGAACCCCGAGAAGATCGCCGCGCTCGGGCTCGACCCGATGAGCCTCTTGTCCGACTCGTCGGGCGCCGCGGCCGGGAAGGGCACCTACTGATGGCGCCGTCGGGCGCGGGCGTCGTCGTCGACGTCGACTCCCACGTCTACGAGCAACCCGAGATCTGGGACCGCTACGTCGCCGAGGAGTTCCGCGGGATGGCGCGGTTCGCCTTCTACCACGAGGTCGACGACGAGGGGAACCGCCTCACGATCGTCAACGGCGCGCCGGGCAAGGAGCTCAACCGGTCGCGGCTCGTGCGGCAGGCGATCTGGAAGCCGGGCATGACCGTCGACGACATCGGCGCGCTCGACCCCGACGTCTTCGTGCCGATCACGCCGGGTGCGTACGACGCGGAGGCGCGGGTCGCCGACCTGGACGCGATGGGCGTCGACCAGGCGTTGGTGTTCCCCACGCTGATGAACGAGTACCTCCCGCTCGTCGAGAACCCGCAGGCTGCCGCCGCGCTCGCCCAGGGATACAACGACTGGGTCTGGGACTTCGCCGAGCAGACGAACGGTCGCGTGCACCCCGTGGCGATCCTGCCGATGCACTCGGCGCTGCTCGCGCGTCGCGAGCTCGACCGGATCGCGGCGAAGGGCTTCACCGCGGTGACGATCCGGCCCGCGTACTACGCCACCAACGTGATCGAGGGCCACTCCCTGCAGGAGCAGATCGCGCGGGCCGCGCAGGAGGGGTTGCGCCAGATGATGGGCGGTGCCGAGTGGGGCAACCGCTACTTCGTCGAGACCAGCCCGTTCCGGTCGGTGTGGAACCACATCGCGGAGCTCGACCTGGTCGCGTGCGTGCACCCGTCACTCGGCATCACGGGACCCGACGCGATCTCGAGCGGCGCGTTCGCCGAGCGCGTGTCGCAGCGCCTCGGCGTCGCGCACACGATCGCCGAGCCCATCGCGCACATGCAGGACGCCGATCTCTTCGTGACGACGGCGTTCTTCCACGGCCTGCTCGAGGACCTGCCCACGCTGCGTCTCGCGATCCTCCACGCGGGCACGAGTTGGGTTCCGCTCGCGCTCGAGAAGTCGGAGACGTACCTCTGGCTGTCGCCCCAGTACGCCGCCAACTTCGTGTGCCTCGAACCGGAGGAGGTGTGGGAGCGCCACCCGCTCGTGGTCGGCTTCGACAGCTGGGAGCAGTCGGTGGCGATCATGCCCGACCGGCTCGGCGACAAGGCGGCCTGGGGCTCGCGCTACCCGAACCACGACGCCGCCGGTCCCGACGAGGCGCGGACGATGCTCGAGGCCGAGGGCGTCGACGCAGCGACGATCGACCGCCTGCTCGGCGGCAACGCCGCCGACCTGTTCCGCCTCAGGATCCCCGCCCGGGCTTGACGCGCGGCCCCACGTTCTGGCGTCTTTGAGTGGGGTCCTGACCCCACTCAAAGACGCCGAAACGCAGAGGGATGATGCACACGTACGAGGAGCTGTACATCGACGGCACCTGGGTGACGCCGGTGGGCCGCGGCACCATCGACGTCGTCGACGCCGCCACCGAGACGCGCTTCGCGACCATCCCCGAGGGTGCGCCGGCCGACATCGACCGGGCGGTCGCGGCGGCTCGGCGCGCGTTCCCGGCGTGGGCGGACCTGCCGCCCGCCGAGCGTGGCGCGCGGCTGCGCGGGGTCGCCGACGCGCTCGCGGCCCGGCGCGACGAGCTGGCCGGGATCATCGCCCACGAGGTGGGGATGCCGAAACACCAGGCGATGACCGCCCAGGTGGGCGGCGGCATCAACGGCTTCGCTGCCGCCGCCGAGCTCGCTGCGAGCTACGCGTTCGAGGACACGAACAACGGCGTGGTGGTGAAGGAGCCCGTCGGCGTCGTCGGGTGCATCACACCGTGGAACTACCCGCTGAACCAGATCGGCGCCAAGGTCGCGTACGCGCTCGCGGCCGGGTGCACCGTCGTGCTGAAGCCGTCGGAGGTGGCGCCGGTCAACGCGTTCGTCCTCACCGAGGTCATCGCCGGGGCCGGGTTCCCGGCCGGCGTGTACAACCTCGTGAGCGGGTACGGGCCGGTGGTGGGCGAAGCGCTCGCGGCTCACCCCGATGTCGACATGATGTCGTTCACCGGCTCGACGCGCGCCGGCCGCCGCGTCGCCGAGCTCTCCGCCGCCACGGTGAAGAAGGTGGCGCTCGAGCTCGGCGGGAAGTCGCCGTTCGTGATCCTCGACGACGCCGACTTCCCGAGCGCGGTCGCCACCGGCGTCGACGCCGCATACGAGAACTCCGGGCAGACGTGCGACGCGCTCACGCGCATGCTCGTGCCGCGGTCGCGGCTCGCCGAGGTCGAGGACCTCGCGCGCGCGGCAGCAGAGTCCTACACCGTGGGTGACCCCTTCGACGAGCGGACGCAACTCGGGCCGCTCATCTCCGCCGTGCAGCTCGAGCGCGTGCGCGCGTACATCGAGCGCGGCGTCACCGAGGGCGCGACGCTCCTCACCGGTGGCGCCGATCCGCCCGACGGGCTCGACACGGGCTACTTCGTGCGGCCGACGGTGTTCTCGAACGTGACGCGCGACATGACCATCGCGCAGGAGGAGATCTTCGGGCCCGTGCTGTCCATCATCCCCTACGACACGGAGGAGGAGGCGATCGACATCGCCAACGACACCGTGTACGGGCTCTTCGGCGCCGTCGCCGGGAGCGACCCACGGGCCCGGGCCGTCGCCCGCCGGATCCGCGCCGGGCAGGTGCGCGTCAACGACGGCCGGGGCTTCCGGGGCGCGCCCTTCGGCGGCTACAAGCAGTCGGGCCTCGGCCGCGAGAACGGCGCGTACGGGCTCGACGAGTTCCTCGAAGTGAAGGCCCTCTTCGTGTAACCGTCGTCTTCATCTTGACAGTGTCAAGATAGTACTGTTACTGTCAGTGTCGATGGACGGCGGCTTGACCCTCGAGGAGCTCGCGGCGGCCGTGGCCGCCGAGCTCGACCGGCTCCGGATCGTGCCCGCGGACGGCCGCGCCGCGGAACGCCCCGACGCCCGGACCCTCCGCTACTACACGAGCATCGGGCTCCTCGACCCCCCGCTCGAGCGCCGGAACCGCCGCGCCATCTACGGCCCCCGGCACGTCCGCCAGGCCGTGGCGGTGAAGCGCCTCCAGGCCGACGGCGTGCCCCTCGCCGCGATCCAGCAGCGGCTCGCGGGCCTCGACGACGGGTCGCTCGGCCGTCTGGCCGCCCGCCGGACGGCCCCCGTCCACCGTGCCGGCCGGGCGCACTTCTGGACGGGCGGGACCGCGACCGCCGCCGCGGCGCCGCTCCCGGCGGCGCGCCCCGCCGCCCGCGGCCGGATCACCGGCGTGGAACTCACCCCCGGCGTCACCGTGCTCGTGCGCGGCGACGCCGCCTGGATCACCGACCCCCGCGTCTCCGCCGCGCTCGACGAGCTCGCCGCGGCCATCGACGCGACCCGAACCCACCCGTCAGGAGACGACGATGACCCCGACTGACCCCGCTCCGCACCTGCCCTCGGTCGCGCTCGTCGAGGGCGACGAGCCCGCGCCCGACACCCACCTCGGCCGCCTCGAGTTCGACGGTGGGCACCTCCCGCTCACCGGCGTCGACGTCACCGCCGACCTCGTCGGCCTGTACGCCGAGGTCACGGTGGTGCAGCACTTCCACAACCCGCATTCCGAGCCCATCGAGGCGATCTACGTGTTCCCGCTCCCCGATCGCGCGTCGGTGCACGCGTGCGTCGCCGAGCTCGGTGGGCGGCGCGTCGTCGCACGCCTGAAGGAGCGCGCCGAGGCGCGGCAGGAGTACCTCGACGCGGTCGGAGCCGGCAAGCGCGCCGCGCTGGCCGAGGAGGACCGGCCCGAGGTGTTCAGCATCAGCGTCGGCAACGTCGGCAGCGGCGAGGACGCCACGATCACGCTCGAGCTGTCGATGCAGCTCGCGGTCGACGACGACGAGGCGACCTTCCGGTTCCCGCTCGTCGTCGCGCCGCGGTACGTGCCTGGTGCGCCCATCGACGGCGGGCGCGCCGGGCAGGGCGTCGCCGACGACACCGACGCAGTGCCCGACGCGTCGCGCGTCACGCCGCCGCTGCTCGCCGACGGAGCGGATGCGATCCGGGTGCAGGTGCGCGTCCGCATCGACGACGCCGGCCTCGGCGGCCACGACGTCCGTTCCACCTTGCACGCGGCACGGGTCGCACGCGAGGAGCGCGCGACCGTACTGGACCTCGACGCGGTGGCCGACCGCGACGTGGTGATCCGCTACCGGCTCGACGACACCACGCGTGTCTCGGCCCTCGCGGACGGCGGCGTCATGACGGTGAACGTCGTCGCGCCATCCGAACCCTCGCTCCTGCCGCGCGACGTCGCCGTCGTGCTCGACCGCTCGGGTTCCATGGGCGGCTGGAAGATCGTGGCGGCGCGGCGGGCCGCCGGCCGCATCGTCGACTCGCTGGGCGCGACCGACCGGGTGTGGGTGGCGGGTTTCGACAACGTGCTCGAGCACGCGCCCGCCACGCCCCGGCTCACGGCCGCGGTCGACCGCGTGCGCTACCGGTCGGTGGAGTTCCTGGCGCGCCTCGACGCCCGCGGCGGTACCGAGCTCGCGCAGGCGATTCTCGGCGCGGCCGACGTGCTCGGCGCGCCGGAGCCCGGCCGCGATCGCATCCTCGTCCTCGTCACCGACGGACAGGCGAGCGATGAAGACCGCATCGTGCGCACCGTCGCCGACTCGCTGCGGGGCGCGTCGGTGATCACCGTGGGTATCGACGAAGCCGTCAATGCGGGCCTGTTGCGCCGGCTGGCCGCGGGCTCGGGCATGTGCGAGCTCGTGGAATCGGAAGATCGCCTCGACGACGTCCTGGCGCGCGTCGTGCGGCGCGTGGCCGCGCCCTCGGTGACGGACCTGGCGCTCGCCGTCGACGCGCCGACTCACCTCGTGGCGGGCTCGCTGGCGCCCTCCGGCGCGGTCGACGCCGCGCCGGGCGCACGGTGCACGCTCGCGGCGCGCTTCACGGGCTCGTCGCCGGAGACGACCACCGTCACCGGAACGCGCGCGGACGGTTCCGAGTACCGCGAGGTCGTCGCCGTGACCCCGACCACGAACCTTGCTCCACGGCGCGCGTGGGCACGAATGCGCCTCCGCGATCTCGAGGACGACGTCGCGCGCGGCGCCGGCGACGAGGACGCGATCGTGGTGCTGTCGCTCGCCGAGGGCGTGCTCTGCCGGTACACCGCCTTCGTGGCCGTCGACGAGCACGGCGACGAGGTCACCGGGCCGACGAGCACCGTCGTGCAGCCGGTGTCGTCGCCGCGTGGGTGGGCCATGCCGATGCGGAGCTTCCACGTCGGCGGCGTCGCGCGCGACGTCGTCCGCTTCGGGCGCGCCGTCGTCCCCGACCTGGGCGCGGACGCCATCATCGCGAGTACGGATCGGAAGCCGGCCAACCCCGTCGACGATGCCGTCGTCGCGGTGCTCGCACTGGCTCCCGACCCGGCGGTCCGCGACCTGTGCGACCGGATCCTCGAGTGGCGACTCGACCCGGCGTCGGCTCAGCCCGAAGACCTCGTCCGCGAGCTCGACACGCTGCTCGAGGCACAGCGGACTGCGCACGGCGACGCCGCGCCGATCGTGCAGGCGCTCGAGCGCCTCCGGGACGAGCTCGCACGAACAGGGGGTGTCCGGGCGCCGCGTGAGCGCGGGCCGGCGTTCTGGCGGCGCCGGAGCGAGTAGCACCGCCGACGCAAGCCGTTTGCAAGCCGTATCGGGGAGACTGGTGGCGATGGGCACCGCGCTGTCCCTGCGCGTCCTCGGCCCGGTCGAGGCGTGGCGCGACGACCGGCCGGTCGCGGTCGGCGGCCAGAAGGCTCGCCTCCTCCTCGCCGTCCTCCTCGCCCAGTACGGCGAGGTGGTCTCCACCGATCGGCTCTGTGACGCGATGTGGGGCGACGACGTTCCGCCGTCGGGCGCGTCCACCCTGCAGAGCCACGTGTCCCGGCTCCGCCGGCTGCTCGCGCCGGAGGCGACGATCGCGGCGCGCCCTCCCGGTTACGTGCTCACCGCCGACGACGGCGTGGTCGATGCGGTCGCGTTCGTGGCCACCGTCGCCGACGCGCGCGCAGCCGTCGACGCCGAAGCGCGAATCGAGATGCTGGACGGAGCGCTCGGCACGTGGCGCGGCAATGCGTTCGAGGGCATGGCCGACCTCGACTGGGCCCGCGCCGAGGCCGTACGCCTCGAGGAGCTGCGGCTCGAGGGGCTCGAACAGCTCGTCGAGGGTCACCTCGAGCTCGGCCAGGACGCGCAGGTCATCGGGGAGCTCGAGGGGCTGGTCGTGACGCACCCGCTGCGCGAGCGCTTCTGGCGCCAGCTCGTGCTCGCGCTCCACCGCACCGGCCGCCAGGCCGAGGCGCTCCGGCGGACGAGCGAGGTGCGCACGTTTCTCCGCGAGGAGCTCGGACTCGACATCTCCCCGGCGCTCCGCGACCTGGAAGCGCGCGTCCTTGCCGACGATCCGACGTTGCGCGCGGCACCGCGCGCAACGTCAACACAGTCGGCGCGACGGGTGGTCGCACGTGACGTGACGCGCCTCGTCGGGCGCGACGCCGACATCGAGGCCGTCGACGGCCTGCTCCATCGAGAGCAACTCGTCACGCTCGTCGGCCCCGGCGGAGTCGGCAAGACCCGCCTCGCGTTCCGCACCGCCGAGCTGTCGCGCGACGAGTTCGCCGACGGCATGGCCGTGGTCGAACTCGCCGAGATCAGCGACGGCGCGTCGACGCCGAGCGCGGTGGCCACGGTGCTCGACATCCAGCAGCGCCAGCACCTCAGCGTTGAGGACTCGGTGGTCGAGCTGCTGCGCGACAGTGACCTGCTCCTCGTGCTCGACAACTGCGAGCACATCGTCGAAGGTGTCGCGCAGCTCGTGGCTCGGCTGCGGCTGGAGTGTCCGGGTGTGCGAACGCTCGCCACGAGCCGCGAGCCGCTCGGCGTCGCCGGCGAGTGCGTGTGGTCGGTGGAGCCGCTCGAGCTCCCCGACGACGCCGACCTCGACGTCGAGCGCGTGCAGTCGGCGCCGGCCGTCCAGCTGTTCGTCGACCGCGCGACCGCCGCCCTGCCGTCGTTCCGGCTGAACGACGCGAACGCGGCCGCCGTCGCCGAGATCTGCCGGCGGCTCGACGGCCTGCCGCTCGCGCTCGAGCTGGCGGCGCCGCGGCTGCGGGTCATGGGCCCCGAGGCCCTCGCCGAGCGCCTCGATCAGCGGTTCGCGTTGCTCGCCAGCGACCGGGGCACCGCCGACGCCCGGCACCGGACGTTGCGCGCCGTCGTGGACTGGTCACACGACCTGCTCGCACCCGAGGAGCAGGCACTCCTCGCTCGCCTCTCCGTGTTCGCACCCGGTTTCGACCTCGCGGCGGTGGAGGCCGTCTGCGCGGGCGGCGCGGAGGGTGCGGCGGGCGACGCGGGGGAAGGTGTCGTCGTCGGCGTGCTCGCCGCCCTCGTCGACCGTTCCATGGTCCAGGTCGAGGACCGCGACCAGCCACGGTACCGCCTGCTCGAGACGCTCCGCGCCTACGGTCGCGAGCAGCTCGAAGCACGCGGCGAGCTCGGAGCAACGATCGCCCGCCATCTCGGTTGGTACGTGTCGGTCGCGCGCGACGGCGGCGCCGGGCTCATGGGCCCCGACGAGGCCACGTGGACGACCAGGCTCGACCGCGACCTCGCCAACTTCCGTGAGGCGCACGCGAACGCGCTGCGCGCGGACGACGTCGCGACCGCGAGCGAGCTCGCGGTGGCGTTGCACGAGTTCGGGTTCCGGCGCATCCGGTACGAGGTCACGTCGTGGGCGGTGGCCACCGCCCGCGCGCCGGGGTTCGACGCCGAACCGCACGCGCCGATGATCCTCGCGATCGGCGCCTACGACGGGTTCGTCCGCGGCGACCTCGAGCTCGCGATCGACTGGGGCCTGCGCGCGGTGGCGCTCGCCCGAGAACACGGAACCGACACGGCGGGGTTGGCCGAGCGTGCGCTCGGCAACGCTTTCTTCTACCGAGGTGACAGCGACGCAGCCATCGCGTGGATGGACAAGATGCTCGCGTCGGTGCGGCAGGGGGGCGAGAGCGCGCGCCTGGCGCATGCGCTGTACATGCGCTCGGTGGCGTACACGAGCACCGGCGACCCGATCCGCGGCGCGGTGCTCGCGGGTGAGGCGCGGGCCAGCGCCGACCTGTGTCGATCGCCCACCGCGCAGGCACAGGCGGCGTACGCGCTCGGTGCGTCGCTCGAAGCGACCGATCCCGACGCATCGGCGCGCGCGCTCCGGCACAGCGCCGCACTCGGCGCCGAGTGCGGCAACCGGTGGATCGAAGCCTTCGCCCTCACCGAGGTGCACGCACTCGAGGCCCGCCGCGGCGACCCGCGCGCCGCGCTCAGGGGCTTCGCCACGGTGATCCGCACGTGGTACCGCGGCGGCGACTGGGCGAACCAGTGGCTGTCGTTGCGGCACGTGTGCGGCGCACTGGCGATGTCGGGCGCGACGCGGGCCGCGGCCGTGCTCCACGGCGCGCTCACCGCCGCGGGAGCCGCCTACGCCCTGCCGGGCACGCCCGACGACACCGCCGAGTTCGAGCGGCTCGGCGGCGAGCTCCGCGAGTCGCTGGGGCCGGTGGAGTTCGCCAACGCCGTCCGTGCCGGCGTCGCCATGCGCGACGCCGAGACCGTGGCGTTCGTCCTCGACGAGATCGAGCGCGTCACGTCCGGCTGACGGCGCGGCATCCTGCCCGCTCGTTGCAGCCGGTGTGCATGCGGCGCGCCAGGGGTTTGCAGGGCCCGTCACCGATGCTCTGCCCGTCAACCGAATGACGACAGGAGCAGTCATGCCGTTCGTGAACGTGAAGCTGGTGAAGGGCGTCTTCAACGCCGACGAGAAGCAGGAGATGATCCACAAGATCACCGAGACGATGGTGGGCATCGAGGGCGAGACCATGCGCCCCGTCACCTGGGTCGTCGTGGAGGAAGTCGAGAGCGGCGACTGGGGCATCGCCGGCCGCGGCCTCACCACCGCCGACGTGAAGGACCTCCGGGCCGGCAACGGCTGACCACCACGAACTTGCGTCGCTCACCGACGTATCGCGTCGGTTGCTGACGCAAGTTCGGGGGTGGGATGACTACGCCCCCTTGGGTCGCCGGCCGATCACGCCGGCGGCCTCGAGGGCGGCGTAGTCGGCTTCGGGGACACCGAGCTCGTCCACGAGGATCTCGTGGTTGTGCTCGCCGAGAAGCGGTGCCGGGGTGCGCACCCACCGGTCGACCGACGCGAACCGGAACGGGAACGTCGGCAGCAGGTGCCGGCCCACCACGGGGTGGTCGACCTCCTCGTAGAAGCCGCGGGCGCGGAGCTGCGGGTGGTCGTACATGCTGCGCGGGTCGCGCCCGACCGCGGCAGGAACGCCGGTCGCGACGAGGAGCTCGGCCGCCTCGCCGACGTCACGCGACGCACACCACGCGGCGATGTGGTCGTCGAGCGCGTCGTGGCGGGAGCGCCGTCCCGCGTACGAGTCGAACGCCGGGTCCGACGCCCAGTCCGGCGCACCGACCGCGCGCACGAACGCGCGCCACTGCTCGTCGGACTCGACCGAGATCGCGATCCAGTTGTCGTCGCCACGACCCCGGTACAGCCCCTGGGGTGCCGCGCCGGGGCTGCGGTTCCCGTCGCGCTCGAGCAGGTTCCCGTACGCGGTGGCCTCGATCACGAGTTCGGCGGCGGCGTTCAGCGCGCCCTCCACCATCGTCACTTCGAGGTGGCAGCCCCGGCCGGTGGCCTCGCGTTCGGCGAGGCCGACGAGCATGGCGAACGTGGCGTGCATCCCCGCGTTCGGGTCGCTCGGCCCGCGCTGGATGCGCGGCTGGTCGTCGGGGTGGCCGGTGATCCACGCCATGCCGGTCACCTGTTCCATCGTCTGGGCGAACCCGGTGTTGTCGCGCCACGGGCCCGACAGGCCGAACGCGGGCATGCGGACGAGCACGCAACGGGGGTTGATGCGCTGGATCTCGTCCCACCCGAGGCCGAAGTTCGCGAGCACACGCGGTGAGAAGTTCTCGAGCACCGCGTCGCTC
>DASPTH010000352.1:0-8231 GCA_035623515.1 Acidimicrobiia bacterium | reverse complement strand
GGCCAACTCCTGTCGTCACAGCCCGGCTGAGCGGGAGACGCGACCCGTCAGGCGCGGAGTGGGTTCGCGCCGGTGAGACCGAGCAGCTCCGGGCTCGTGTAGAGGCGGCTCGGGCGGCCGCGTCCGGTCGGTTGCACGGTGCCGTGCTCCACAAGGATGCCGGCATCGACGAGCTCGCGAAGCGCCGCGCTCGCCGTCTTCAACGGGATCGCAAGTTCGGATGCGACCGCCGGTCCGGTCAGTACCAGGTGCCGCGGGAACAGCGCGAGGACCTGCCACGCGGCAGCGTTGCTTCGCAATCGCTTCGCGCCTTCGCGCGGCGCGGCCAGCCGCTCGCGCCACGCACGCTGGATCTGTTCGACCGCGGCAACGAGCTCCTGTTGCGCGCGTCCGGCGCCGGAGACAGCCGATGCGAACCACCGAATCCACGCGTTGTGATCCCCCAGCCGGAACAAGACGAGGCCCGAGCCGTATCCGCCTACGTCGGCCGCGATGCGTGTGCTGACCGGAGGTGGCGTGACCAACGACAGTCGGCGAACGAGAATCCAAGCCACCAGGACGCGTCCGACGCGACCGTTGCCATCGGCGAAGGGATGGACCACCTCGAACTGCGCATGAGCGATCGCTGCTTGAGTCACCGGGTCGACGTCGTCGCGATTCACGTACGCAACGAGGTCGTCGAGCAGCCCTGGCAGCTCCTCCGGTGGCGGCGTGACGAGATGCGCGTCGAGCGGCGACGCGCCACCGATCCAACCCTGTTCGTCGCGGACCGTTCCGACGTGGTGCGCGGGCGTCGGGCTTCCCGTCATCAGCGTCCGGTGCCAGCGGCAAAGACGCTCGACGGTCAGGATGCCGCCGTGCGCGTCTGCGATCGCCTCGTCGACCGCGGCGAGGTTGGACGCGACCCACGCCGCGGCGGACGGCTCCCGCGGTTCGCCGACCTCGGCGAGAACGATGTCCACGACTGGCGCGCTGACGCCCTCGATGAACGATGACGCCACGCCCTCCGCGCGCAACAAGAGCGGGGCGAGCGCGGCGTAGTCCTCGGGCATGGCGTCGGCGCCGTGCTCCACCGCCGCGTGCGCCCGGGCCGCCTGCGCAATGGTGTCCGCGTCGAGGCGCAGGTCGCGGTCGGCAAGCCGTTCGGGCACGAACGCGAAGGCTCGCCGGCCTCGCCACACGATTGGGACCTCGACGCCGGCCGCCTCCACGAGCCCCCTTCCTGCGGACCACTTTCGTACGGTTATCAGCTCAAGTGTATGTTACTTCGCCGGCCGTTAGACGAGAGTGGCGGCGAGGGCGAGGAGCGCCAAGTCGGTGTCGGGGGCGCCGACGAGCGCGGCGCCGACCGGAAGGCCGTCGTCGTGCAGGAGCGGAACGACCACCACTGGCGCGCCGGCGAAACCGGCCAGACAGGTGAGTTGCATCGCGCGGGCGCGCCATGCGGCGGCGTCCGCCTCGGACAGCTCGAGCGGAGGTGCGGCGCCGGGCGCGGCCGGGTACGCGAGGACCCTCCCGCCGGCAGTCGCGCCGTGCACGCACGCGGCGACCTCGTTGCCGATCTCCCGCGCCCGGTCGACGTCGTCGGCCGTCACGTGCGACGCGTACTCGAAGTGCGCGGCGGTCTCGGGCGCGAGGTCGGGGTGTGTCGTCTCGAACCAGTGTCCGTGCCCGCGCCACACCTCGAAGGCCTGGCAGGTGCGGAACGCGCCGGCGGCGCGCGCGAGGTTGACACCCAGGTCGGGCGCGCCGGACGGCACCAGCGCGCGCAGGCCGGCGCGGACGTCGTCGGTCGTGTCGCCCCACGCCTCGCCCAACCCGACGAGCTGACCGCGCACCGGCGCGGTTCCGCGACCGGGGTCGAGCAACGCGGACGCGCCGAGTCGCAGCAGACCCGGGTCGCGCGCGAGGAGGCCGACGGTGTCGAAGCTCGGCGCGAGCGGGAAGACGCCGTCGACGGGGACGGCACCGTGGGTCGGGCGCCAGCCGAAGATCCCGCACTGGCTCGACGGGACGCGGATCGAACCGCCGCAGTCGGTGCCGAGGCCGAGGTCGACGAGCCCGGCCGCGACCGCGGCCGCCGAGCCCGACGACGAGCCGCCGGCGCGCCGCCCCGGCGCGGCCACGTTGAGCGGTGCGCCGTAGTGTGCGTTCACGCCGGAGAGCGACCACGTGAGCTCGTCACACACCGTCTTGCCCACGACCGTCGTGCCCGCGGCGACAACGCTCTCCACTGCCGGGGCGTCGTGTTCGGCCGGCGGACGGTCCGCGGCGAACGCCGGCGACCCCGCGCCCATCACGAGACCGGCGAAGTCGAAGACGTCCTTCACACCGATCGTCGTCCCGGCCAGCGGTCCGTCGGGCGCGCCGCCACGCAACACCTGCGGCGCGCCCATGAACGCGCCGACCGTGTCGACGGGTACGACGGGAGAAGGAGTCACGACCGACATCCTGACCGCAGAGGCATCGTCGTGGCTGCGAGGCCAGGGCTCGAACCCGGTCCTCCTGGTTCAGAGCCAGGTGTGGTTCCCGTTCCACCACCTCGCATCGGTGTGAACGCCGGTGTTGCTCGCTCGTCTGAGCGGGGAGATTCGAACTCCCAACCTCCGGCTCCCGACGCCGGCGCGCGGCCACTTGCGCTTCGCCCGCGTGCGTGGACCGCGCGGGAGTCGAACCCGCAACCTTCTCCTTGCAGGGGAGCTGCGCTTCCTATTGCGCCACCGGCCCGTGGCCGTTTCATGTGGTCGCGAGGGCGGGGATCGAACCCGCGTGCAGGGCGTATGAGACGCCGCTGATCACCAGATCCCTCGCAGCGGGTGACCGACCGGACTCGAACCAGCTTCCTCCGGGGCCACGACCCGGCGTCTCGACCACTTCAGACCTCGGTCACCGTCGACGAGGAGGGATTCGAACCCCCGGCATCCTCTGTGTGAGAGAGGCGGTCTGCCGCTGACCTACTCGCTCGTCGCGTGAAGGGCTCGTCGTCGTGTAGGGCGTCGTGGAGTCGAACCACGTTGTCCCGCGATGTCAGCGCGGTGCCTTCCCTGTCTGGCTCACGCCCCCGGTCAGGCGGTGGTCTCGGGAGTGTTCGAACCTCCTCCTGCCGGGTTTCGACCGGCCGCTCCACCGTCAGAGCTTCGAGACCGTTGAGGATGGTTCCACCCGGGAACCGGGCGACCGGAGGGAGCCCTTGCGGGCGTTCACTGTGCAGGTGAAGGAACCCCCGGTCTTCGCAGCGGGCGGAAGCGGGCCGGCGGCGGGGATCGAACCCGCTGCTTCTCGGGTACGGGCCGAGCGTCCTTGCCCTCAGGACCTCGCCGGCATGTGTGGTCGGAGGGAGTCGAACCCTCTCCTTCGGCGTGGGGTGCCGGCGTGCATCCGTTGACACCTCGGCCACCTGCCACGGGCCGCCCCGCCCGGCGCGTTCCGGGCGGGGGCTTCCCGCGTGCCGCTTCAGGTGCCCTTGTAGTTCAGGACCTGACGCAGCGTGTGCAGAACCTCCACCAGGTCGGCCTGGTCGGCCATGACCTGGTCGATGTCCTTGTACGCCGCCGGGATCTCGTCCAGCAGCGCATCGGCCCGGCTCGACAGCCACACCTTCCCCGCCATCTGCTCGGCGAGGTCGTCGGCGGTGAAGAGCTGCTTGGCCTCGGTGCGGCTGTGGCGACGGCCCGCACCGTGCGAGCACGAACGCCAGCTCGCCGCGTTCCCCTTGCCGGCCACGATGTAGCTGCGTGTCCCCATCGAGCCCGGGATGACACCGAGGTCGCCGGTGTCGGCCCGGATCGCACCCTTGCGAGTCATCCACAGCTCACGGCCGTCGTGCACCTCACGCTGGGTGAAGTTGTGATGGCAGTTGATGCGCAGCGTCTCCCGACCGAAACCGACGAACGCGAAGAGCTCGCGCATCGCGTTGTCCATCATCTGGTCACGGTTGGCTCGCGCGTACTCCTGAGCCCAGAGCATGTCGGCGATGTACGCCGCGAACTCCGGCGTGCCTTCGGTGAGGTACGCGAGATCCGGGTCCTCGAGCTGTAGCTCGATCGCCTTCGCAAGCTTCCGCGCCTTGTCGATGTGGATCGTCGCGAGCCGGTTGCCGATGCCACGACTCCCGGAGTGCAGCACCACCCACACGCGACCACGCTCGTCGACACACAGCTCGAAGAAGTGGTTCCCCGAGCCGAGCGTCCCGAACTGCTTGGCCGCGCGGTCGGCCTGGTCGATCGACAGCTCGGTCGCCGGCTTGTGCTCGGCCAGCCAACGGTCCGCGTTCGCGGCCACCTCGTCGTGACCACGGCCGACACCGGCTGGGATCGCCTGCTCGATCCGACGGAGCAGCGGCTCGAGTGCGCCGGGGAGCTGGTCCTCGGTGACGTCGAGCTCGGCGGCGATCATGCCGCAGCCGATGTCCACACCGACGGCCGACGGGATCACCGCACCGTTCGTCGGGATCACCGAGCCGACCGTCGCACCCTTCCCGAGGTGCGCGTCGGGCATGAGCGCCACATGCCCCTCGATGATCGGCAGCCGCGCGGTCTTCTGCGCCTGACGGATCGTCTCCTCGTCGATCTCGCTCGCCCAGGAGATGAGCTTGTCGTTGATGTTGGTGGGCATGATCATCCCCTCTCTCTTCGTCTCGTCCTCGGGTGCTCGGGACCGAAGGCGTGTGGCCGGAGGGATTCGAACCCTCATCGCCGGCGTGGCGCACCGGCATCCTCGCCGTTGGACGACGACCACGGGTGTTGCGATGGACGCCCGAGAGGGACTCGCACCCTCGTCTCGCGGTCTGCAGCCGCGCGCCTGTCTCCTCGGCCACCGAGCGTTGCGCTGCCAGGGAGGGGCTCGAACCCCCGTCTTCCGGGTAACAGCCGGACGTCGTACCGCTCGACCACCTGGCATGGTCGACTCCGCTCCGCCGTCCCGCTCTCCGAGCACGGCTTCGCTTCGTCTCGTCTGGCGTTCGAGTACCGCGACGGGGAATCGAACCCCGGCCTTCGGGTTGAGGGCCCGGTGTCTTGACCTCTCGACCATCGCGGCGTGTGCGGAAGCGGGGCGACTCGAACGCCCAAGGGCCTCGCGACCCCTACCTGTTTTCGGGACAGGCTCCTCATCCAGCCGGATCACTTCCATGGAGCCCTCGGTGGGAGTCGCACCCACGGCCTCGTCCGTACCAAGGACGTGCTCTCCGTGCTGAGCTACGAGGGCCTGGCCTCGCCGACTCTCTTGGTCGACACCGCACGCGGCGTCTCCGACTCCTTCGGTCGACACCGCAGGCGGCGTCTCCGACTCCTTCGGTCGACACCGCACGCGGCGTCTCGTCCGGCGAGCCCGGCAAAGCCCGCCTCGCCGGCACGACTCGAACGTGCGACCCCCGCCTTCGGACGGCGGTGCTCTGCTCCACTGAGCTACGGCGAGGTGAGTGTCGACGGCAGGGGTCGAACCTGCAACCTCCGGATTCGTAGACCGGCGCCTTGTCCATTCGGCCACGTCGACGTGCGCGCCCTGGGTCTCGAACCCAGTCTGTTCCGGGGTAAGAGCCCGGTGCCCCACCAGTCAGGCGTGACGCGCGAGGGGACCGGCTGCGCCGATGGCACGACCGATCCCGCCGGGACCGTGGCGGCGGTCCCGGCAACGATGCCTCTGCAGTTGTCAAGGATCGGGTGACCGGACTGGCAATCCGGTAACGGCACGCTCGGAAGGAGTCGAACCTCCGGCCGTCGGTGTTGGAGACCGCGGCGCCACCGTGACTCGAGCGCACGCCCACACGCGCATGACGTCGTGCGCGCGCAAATGCATGGAGCAAGAGGGTGACGAGCTCGGGCGCGAACGCTGGGTCTTACCAGCGCCTGCCGGGATTGCCGCCTCTGGCGGCGTCCCGACGCCCCGACCTCTCCTCGTATCCGAGGAGTTGGGCGGGCCGGCACGGGTGCGCGCCGAAGCTCAACAGGGCTCGGCCCCGAAGCGACGGTTCGGCGGTGAACATGCGTGCCATAGGAAGAGGCACCTTGCCCCAACAGGACGCGCATGTCAATCACTTTTCGAGCGGGTGCCGTGTATACCTACAGACATGCAGCCGAGAGTTCTGCTGGTGACGGGCGGAAGTCGCGGCATCGGAGCTGAGGTCGCGTACCGAGCCTCACGAAGCGATTGGCACGTTCTGCTCACCTACGTGCAGGACCAGGCCTCCGCGCGCGGCGTCGTCGACCGGATCAGGAGCGACGGAGGATCGGCGGGCGCGATCAAGTGCGACGTCCAGGACGAAGCCGCGATCGTGGGCGCGTTCCGGGCGGCCGACGCAGTCGGGAGGCTCGAGGGTCTGGTCGTCAGCGCGGGCATCGTCGGGCCTGCCGCGCGGGTCGACGAACTCGACGCCGAGCGCGTCATGCGAATCCTCGTCGTCAACACCTTCGGCGCCATCATGTGCTGTCGCGAAGCGGTTCGGCGCATGTCGACCCGGCACGGCGGGACGGGCGGTTCGATCGTTCTCGTCTCGTCGGCGGCGAGCAGGTTGGGCTCACCCAACGAATACGTCGACTACGCGGCGTCCAAAGGGGCAATCGACACGCTCGGTCTGGGTCTCGCACGCGAGGTCGCCGGTGAAGGCATCCGCGTCAACGTCGTCCGTCCCGGGATCATCGACACCCAGATCCACGCGAGTGGAGGCCAGCCGGGCCGCGTGGCGCGGCTCGGACCGCTCACTCCGATGGGACGGGCCGGCACCGTCTCCGAGGTGGCCGAGGGAGTCCTGTGGTTCCTCGGTGAGGACTCGTCCTACTGCACCGGCAGCATCCTCGACGTCGCGGGCGGACGGTGACCGGCGAGGTCACATGGTGGTCAAGACCTGGTCAGCCGTCGGATGACGCGGGCGTCTCGGATGGTGCCGGCGCCTCGGCTCCGGTGCCGACGGCAGCGGGAGCGGGTTCCGGCGGCGCTGGCGGTACGTCGGTGGGCGGGACGGGTGCCGCGTGGCCGGCTCGCCACGCCGCGATCGTCAGCGCTCCGAGACCGTAGAGGCACGCCACGAACCAGACGATGAACCCCAGAGCGGGAATCAACGCGGCCGCGCGCAGGATGCCGAACCCCGCGAAGAACGCCCCGATCCGACCGCCCGTGCTGGTTCCCTTGACCATCGTGCGACCGAGCAACAGGCAGGCAGCCACGTAACCCAGCGGGCTCAGCACGTTCAGTGCCGACAGCACGCCCAGTCCGAGCGGGATCCCGACGATCGTCACGAGCACCACGACTCCGAGGATCGGGCCGACGATGCCGACGAGTGCGCCCCACCCCAAGGACGGCCAGACGCGCCGTCCGGCGGCGACGGTGGCGTCGGCGGCACGCGGGAAGAGCACCACGAACGCCAATCCCAGGATCGCAACCGACACCGTGACCGCGAACCACAAGAAGACCAGGAACGTGATGAGGAAGCCGCTCAGGATGCTCGAGAGGTTGATTCGCTTGACGTCTCCGCGCACGGTGCCCGAAGCGACTTGGGGCGCTCGGCGCGATACGACGTCTCCACCCACGTGCGCGCCGCTGCGGACCACGACGCGGCCGAAGACGGAGATGACATCGCCCCCGACGCGCCCGGTGATCGTCGCGTCACCATCCGCGACGAGTACGTCACCGGTGACGCGACCGTTGACGCGGAGGTTGCCGGACCCGACGTACACGTCGTCGTCGACCACGCCGTTGATCGTCGCGGGCCCATCGATCGACACGACGGGACCGTCGACGGTCTCGTCCTGCGCGACGACGACACCGCCGCTGATGCTGATACGCCGGTCGCTGCTCGCGCGGTCACCCGTCGCCGCACCCGCCGGCGCCGCAACCACGACACCGGCGAACAGCGCGACCGCGACGAGAACCCACAGGCGGGTGCGTTCGACCGCCACGGACACGAGGGCAGCCTCGCACAACCGAACGGGGCCGGCAACGACCACCGCGGATCACCACAATGCAGCCGAGCACGTCGGCGTGGGTGAGCGTGCGCACCTCGCCGCGGTCGTCCTCGAACTCGGCGTGGCGGTCCGAAGCGAGGGCCGACGGCGAGTGGTGCCACTTCGCGTTCGGGGTGTGCTCGAACCGGCTCAGTGCGGGCGCTCACCCTTGATCGTCACCCGCTGGATCTGCCGGGGCTGGGTGACGTCGTAGTCGAAGACGACCAGGTGCATCGTGGCCCGGTTGTCCCAGATCCCGAGGTCACCGGCCTTCCAGCTGTAGCGGACGAGATA
>DASPTH010000337.1:0-16554 GCA_035623515.1 Acidimicrobiia bacterium | reverse complement strand
GCCGGCGCCATCCGCCGATCGGCCCAACCGAGGACGGCGTCGCGGGCGGCATACACGACCTGCATCAGCCCGCCCGGGAAGTAGAGGAGCAGCACGAGCAGACCGATGCTGGACGTGAAGAGCGGCACCAGGTCGTTGTCGGGGAAGAAGGCGGGGAGGCCGACGACCCACAGCGAGCCGAGGAGCGGGCCCACCACCGAGCCAAGTCCGCCGATGACCGCGATCGACACCACCTGCAGGGAACTCTCGACGGTGAAGAACCGATCGGTGATGGGGACGTTGGTCACGAGCGCGCCGAGGAGCGCACCGCCGAGCGCGGCGATCCCACCTGCGAGTGCGAATGCGCGCAGCTTCACCCGAGCGGGCGCCACCGTGTACGCGGCCGCCGTGTCCTGATTGTCACGAACTGCGATGGTCGAACGCCCGACGCCGGACCGGCGCAGGCGAGCCGCGGCCGCAAGTGTCAGCGCGAGCACGACGAGGACGACATAGTAGAAGGTCCGCTGCGAATCGAGCCCGAGGCCGAACAGGGTGCCGCGCGGGAACGGCACCGACACGAAGTTGTTGTCGGACAGGACGGGGCGGCGGTACAGGTACTGCTGCGCGGCCACCGCGAACGCGAACGTACTCACCGCGAGCAGGAGGCCGCGGACCCGGAGCGCGCCGAGCCCGATGAGGGCTGCCAGCCCGGCCACGAGCAGCGTCGCGATCACGATTGCCAGCAGTGCGGGGACCGCGTGGAGATGGATGTCGAAGAGCTGGTCGTCGCGGAACCCGACGCCGAGCCTGAAGCCGCGCGTCAGCGCCGCGGCGAGTAGAGCGCCGATGCCGGCGAACGCCATCTGGGCAAGTGACAACTGGCCTGCCCAACCCGTGAGGACGGTGACCGACAAGCCGCAGATCGCGAACACCAGGATGCTCGCGTAGAGCAGGTGCCGAGAGGGTTGCGTGATCACGAGGGGCAGGACCACCGCGACGACTCCGAGCGCGCCGAGCGACAGCGCCGTGAGGTGCCGGACCCACCAGAGCTCTCGCAGCCGCTCGGGCACCGGCTTCACCTTCGGCGCAAACGAGAACGCCTGGGTCTCGCCGGGTTGGCGGCTCTGGAACCACACGGCGACGAGCACGGCGAGGAACAGGAGGAAGTCGATCAGTCCGACGTCGGTGAGGAAGTTGAACCGGATGATCGCCTCCGTCACGCCGATGCCGACGCCCGCCACGATGGCGATCGGGAAGGAGACCATCCCGCCCATCACCGCCGCTGCGAGCGCGCGTGCGAGCGTGCTCGGACCCAAGCTCTCGAGGGTGCCCGGGGAGTTGGAGAGCCCCGCGACCAGGATCATCGACAGCGTGGCGAGGAACCCGCCGATCGTCCAGACGAGGAGCGAGACGAGCTTGGGGTTGACCCCCGACAAACGCGCGAGGTCGGGGTTCTCGGCCGACGCCTTCACCGTCTTGCCGATGAGCGTGCGATTGAGGAACCACGCGAGCGCCGCGGCGACGACCGGGACGACGACGAGGATCGATGCTTGCGCGCCGGTGACCTCGAACCCGAGCATCGACCACTCGGACGACGACACGACGGGAAAGCCGGCGCCCACCGTCTCGAGCTTCGGCAACGCGGCGACGACGCCGAGCGAGAGTTGCGCGATCCCGATCGTGGCAACGAGCAGGATCACTCGCGGGGCGGTGAACAAGCGCCGGATCACCGCGACCTCGATGAGCGCACCGTAGAGTGCTCCGACGATCAAGCACGCGACGGCAGCGAGCCAGAACGGCACACCGTGGTCGATGACCATCAGCGCGAACAGCGCGGTCCCTACGAGGCCCATGTTCCCGACGGCGAAGTTGATGACGCGCGTCGACCGGTAGATCAACACGATGCCCATCGCCAACAGGCCGATGACGAGGCCGTTCACCGCACCGTCGAACACGAGCTGCTTCGTGATCCAGGTGGCAACGACGACCACGGTGTCAGCCGCCCTCACGTCCGAGGAAGACGGCACGGGCGAGGTCGTCGCGCTCCGCGAGCTGGCGCGCCGGCCCCGAGAACCGGACCTGACCCTTCTCCAGGAACACCGCTCGGTCCGCGATCGCGAGCGCGACATTCAGCGACTGCTCGACGATGACGATCGTCATCCCGCCTGCCTTGAGCTCCTCGATCGTGCGAAGCAGCTCCTGCACGACGAGCGGCGCGAGGCCGAGAGAGAGCTCGTCTACCAGCAACACCTCGGGATCGTGGAGCAGTGTGCGCGCCAGGGCGAGCATCTGCTGCTCGCCGCCGGAGAGCGACGCCGCGGTCTGGCTCGCGCGATCGCGCAGGCGCGGAAACAGGTCGAGCACACGTTCGATCCGCCGGCGCATGTCGGCGGCGTCGCCCCGGTACACGAACGCGCCGATCTCGAGGTTCTCGCGCACCGTCATCTGCGGAAAGGTGCCCTTGCCGCCCGGGAGCAGGTGCACGCCGAGCCGGGCTCGCTGCTCGGGTGAGACGTAGGTGATCGTCTGGCCGTTCAGCCGCACCACGCCGCGTGAGGGGGTACCCAAGCCCGCGATGACGCGCAAGATGGTCGATTTGCCGGCGCCGTTCGTACCCAGGAGCGCGAGCACCTCACCGCGGGCGACCTCGAAGCCGACTCCGAACAGCACTTGCACCCGGCCGTACGAGAAGTCGATGTCGTTCACCTGGAGCGCGGGAATGGTGGCGGGCGACGCGAGCTGGCGCCGGTGCTCGTCCATCTCCTCGTGCAGCTCCTCCACGACCATCGACAGGTCGTTCCGGATGTAGGTCGAGCTGCGGAGGATCATCAGGCCGCCGATGATCGTCGTGGGCACCGTGAGCACCAAGATCGCCGTGCGAACTCCGAACGCGTCGGTGAGGAGCGCGCCGAGCAGAGCACCACCGGTCGCGCCGATGAAGAAGATGTAGATGGATCCCAGCGCGGATCCCATGCCGCGAAGGCGGTACGGCACGACCGACTGCAGGACCGGTGCGACCATCGTGAAGGCGGCCGCCAGCATCACTGCTTGCGGGATCCCGAAGACGGCAAAGAGCACCGGGTTGGGCATGAAGTACTGCACGGGCGTCAAGACGGCCGCAGGGAGCACAAGGATCCCCACGAGCCGCAGCGCACGGGCGGGGCTCTTGCGGTACAAGCGGTCGTAGTAGCGGCCGACGAAGGGCAGCAACACGAGCGCGACGACGCCGGTCGCCGTCCCCACGAGGCCGCGCTCGAAGGCGTGCAGACCGTAACGGTCCTCCAGGAACAGGTTCGCGAGCACGGGGCCTGTGAACAGCGCGAAGCCCATCGCCGCGAAGGCGAGGATGGCGAGCTTCAGCGTCCGGATCTGGAAGAGGCGCGCGAAGGCAGCCTCGGTGGAGATCGGCGCGGGCTGGGCGTCTTCGATCACCTCGCCGAGGACGTCCTCCTTCTCGAACTGACCGCGTGGAGGCTCCGGGAGCCGGAAGGCGAGGAGCGCGAAGACGGCGACGGGGAACCCGAGCACGAGGAACGCCCACCGCCAGCCGGCGGCACCTCCCGCGGCGGCCGCGATCCCGCCGACCAGCAGCGGGCTGATCACGCGCACCATGCCGGCGGCGCTGTCGCGCGTCGCGCTCACACGGCCCCGCACGGTGATCGGATACGTGTCGGCGAGTATCGAGCCGTGCACACTGAGGTTGCTCGACTTGGCGATACCGACACCGAACTGAGTCCAGAACAGCATGAACGCGTTGACCGCCAGGCCGGTCAGGAACACCATCCCCGAGAACAACAGCGTCGCCCACCCGATGATGGGCCCGCGCCGGAACCGATCGGCGAGCCAGCCCATCGGGAGCGCGCCGAGCACGATGAACGACCCGGCGGCCGCGCTGATGAAGACGATCGCGCCATTACTCACGCCGAAGGAGTCGCGGATGTCGGGCGCGAGCACGCCGAGGGCGGCACTCGAGAGCTCGTCGAGCGCCACGATGGCGAGAAGCACGGCGAACACACGGATGCCACCGCGCCGGAGACCCTCGCGCAGGGTCAGCTCCTGGGTGCCCACGCCCGGCAGCTGCTCGTCGGCGAGGACGGTCGGCTCGCGGCCGGCAACCTGCGCGGCCTGACGTGCCGCCTCTTCCTCGAGCACCGCGGCGGTCAGGGTCGCGGCGGCACGGCCGTCGGCTGCCGTCGATCCCCCCATTGCTGCGACTCCCCATCCGGCGGTGCCCAGGGACCCGCGTGGACCCCTGAGCGGATATGTGCGAAGATGTGACTTCTCACATCTTACTCGTACGGCCACGGGGGTTCCATGAAGGCGCTGCGAACGACCGCCTGTTGCCTGCTACTCGCGCTGGCGCTCGCCGCGCCGGCGGCCGCCGCCACGAATGGTGTCACGAACAACAGCATCAAGCTCGCCTATCCCGACATCGACTTCGCCAAGCTCAAGGACGTCGGCGTCAACCTGGATCGCGGAGACACGACCAAGATCTTCAAGGCACTCGCCGACGACATCAACTCGAAGGGCGGTGTGGACGGCCGCAACCTCGACGTCAGCGTCGTCAAGTACAACCTGCTCGATCAGGCCGACACCGAGGCGGCGTGCGTCAAGATGACGGAGGATCTCAAGGTGTTCGCCGTGCTCGGCGCGTTCGCCGGTCCGTTCGCCTCCGTGAACAAGTGCATCACCGACCACAAGACGGCACTCTTCGGTGGCAGCCCGGACTTGGCCATTGCCAAGAAAACCCCGTGGATCTCGGGCAACGCCAGCGACGCGCGTAGCGCAGCTCTCTTCGTGAAGCTCATGGCGCAAAAGGGCATCTTCAGGGGCAAGACGATCGGCGTGAGCTCCGGTCTCGACACCGAACAGATCACCAAGGACACCCTCGTGCCTGCGCTGAAGAAGGCGGGCTACCCCGCGAAGGTCGTGATCATCAACGACGCGACCGACACCACTCAGTCGGACGCCAACTGGGACGTCTACGCGCAGAAGTTCCAGAGTGCGGGCGTGAACCACGTCATCCTCGTGGGAACCGAAACCGCGAGGGGCTTCACGAACCTGTTGAACCACAAGCTCCACGTGAGCGTGTCGTCACCCACCGCGTCGGTGCTCGAGGGTATCGCGACCAACCAGACGCAACATCCCGCGTCCGACTATGACGGTGCGTACACGATCACGGGCTTCACCAACACCGAGACGTTCGAGAGTCCCGCGGTTCAGCAGTGCGTGAAGGCCTTCAAGAAGGAGAACCAGAACGTCACAGTGAAGAATCCCGCGATCGTTCCCGAAGGAGAAACGGACTGGGGCACCGGAATCGCCATCGCGTGCAACTCGCTCGCACTCTTCGAAATCGTCGCCGACAAGGCCGGCAAGAACCTTTCCAATTCGTCCCTGATACGTGCCGCGCAGTCGATGACGACGAACTTCGCCTACGGGTCGAATCCCTACAACACCTTCGGCCCGGACAAATTCGACGCCAACAACGGGTTCCGTCTCGCGGTGTACGACCACTCGATCGGGAAAACAGGTGGGCTCAAGCCGATCGGAAAGGTCGAGAACCTGGGATCGGGTTCGACGAGCAGTTCGTGAATCGGAACGTGCTCCGTCAGAGCGCCGAGACCGCCGCGAGCAACCGTGCCGCCTCGTCGTCGTCGAGCCCGGCGCGCTCGATGCACTCGACGATCGAGCACGAGCCGATCTCGTCCCGTGATCCTATGGACATGATCTTGGTGCCCACGGAGACGATGACCTCCATCACCGTCGCCTCCCCCGCCACCTCCGAGAGCAGGGTCTGCGGCCCGTAGCGAGGTGCGGCGACCGCGGGCATCCAACGAGCGAGCAGGTCGTCGGGGATGCCCACGGTCCAAGTGTGGCGGCCGGACCCGACGTCGTGCGCGTGCTCCTGGCTCGGTACGCGCACGAGCGCCCGCGTGTTCGGCGGAACGACGACCCCCAGCTCGAGGCTGTCGCCGGTGATCCGCCACTCCGAGCGAGCAGGTCCGTACGGCGTGTCGACCGTGGCCGCGGCCGACGTGAGATTGCCGCCCGGCAGCGGCTCGACGCGGAAGCGCTTCCACCCCGGCGCCGCGGGATCGGGGGCGAGACCGGCGACGCGGTGGTACAGCCACGCGCCGATCGCCCCGAACGCGTAGTGGTTGAACGACAGCATCTCACCCGGGTGAATCGACCCGTCGGGCCGGATGGCGTCCCAGCGTTCCCAGATCGTCGTGGCGCCCCGCGTCACGGGGTACAGCCACGACGGGCAGTCTCGCCGCATCAGCAGGCGATAGGACAGATCGTCGCGCCCGTTGTCGGCGAGCGCCGGGCACAGCCACGGCGTGCCCAGGAACCCGGTGCCGAGCTCCATGCCGTCGCGCCTGACGGCACGTTCGAGAGCGCGCACGGCGCCGGTGCGCTGCGAATCGAGCAGCAGATCGAACGCGAGCGCGATGGCGTACGCGGTCTGCGTCTCCGACGTCAGGCGCCCGCGCTCGGTCGAGAACTCGGCGCGGAACGCCTCGGCGGCGCGCCGGGCGAGGTCGCCGTAGCGAGCCGCGTCGGCGGCACGTCCGAGCACACGAGCGGCCTCGGCGACGAGCCGAACCGAGCGGGCGAAGAACGCGGTCGCGAGCAGGTCGGGGTCGGTACGGGCCGCGCTCGGGTCGTCGGGTGGCGCCGTGGGATCGAGCCAGTCGCCGAACTGCCAGTCGCCGGACCACACGAGGTCGTCACCTGCCGCACGCGCCTCGCAGTCGGCCCACCGCCGCATCGAGTCGTACTGGCGCTCGAGGACCCCCGTATCGCCGTAGTGCTCGTAGAGCGCCCACGGCAGCATCGTCGCGACGTCTCCCCAGCCGCACGTGGGCGTCGACATCCCCGGCTCTACCGACGGCACCACGTGGGGTACGACGCCGCCGTCGGCCTGCTCGGCGGCGAGATCCGCGAGCCAGTTGGCGAGGACGCCGGCGACGTCGTACTCGAGCGCGGCGGTGGGACCGAAGACCTGGATGTCGCCCGTCCAACCGAGACGCTCGCTCCGCTGCGGGCAATCGGTGGGAACGTCGAGAAAGTTCCCGCGCATACCCCACACGATGTTCTCGTGCAGGCGATTGACCAGGGGATCGGAGCACTCGAACCAACCGGTTCGGGTCATGTCGGAGTGCAGGACGACGGCGCGGACGTCGGCAGCATCGAGCTCGCCCGGCCATCCGGTGATTCCCACGTACCGGAAGCCGTGGAAGGTGAAGCGTGGCTCCCACGCCTCGCCGTCGCGGTCGCCGCGCAGGACATAGGTGTCGGTGGCCTTGGCGTCACGGAGCATCCACACCGCGAGCTCGCCCCCATCCAGGACCTCCGCGTGCCGGAGGGTCACCTCGGTACCCCGTGCGCCCTTCACCTGGATCCGCACCCGGCCCACGAGGTTCTGGCCGAAATCCACGATCGCCTCCCCGGAGGGCGCCCTGGAGATCGCGACGGGTCCGATCTCCTGGATGCGCCGTACCGGCGGACCCGGAGGCGCGCACAGCGTCCGGAGGTCCCGATCGAGAACCTCGACCGGGCCCCAGTCGTGGTCACCGAACCCGACCGACGACCAGCCCGGGAGCTCCCGGCGAGCGTCGTACGTCTCGCCGTTGTAGAGGTCCGCCGCGCGAATCGGCCCTGCATCAGATGTCGTCCACGTGTCGTCGCTGACGACGAGGAGCGTCGTGCCGTCGGCGAGCGTGACCTCGAGTTGCGCGAGCAACGCCAGCCGATCGGTCCACACCGCGCGCCGCTGGATGAGGTTCCCCCGCGCCCACCCGTCAGCGAGCACGGCACCGAGCACGTTCTCACCGGTGCGCAGCAGCGCAGTGACGTCGTGTGTCTGGTAACGGAGGCGGTGGGCGTAGCTCGACCAGCCGGGCGCGAGCTCGTGGTCCCCGACGCGTGTTCCGTTCAGCTCGACCTCGTACACGCCGAGCGCGGTGACGTACAGGCGCGCCCGCGTCACCTCACCGGACACCGAGAACTCGCGCCGCAGCTGCGGTGACGGACGGGTGCCATGGATGCCACCGTCGTCGACTCCCGGAGTGACGAAGCGTGCCTCCCAGTCGCTCGGAGCGAGCAGCCCCACCTCGAAGCGGGCAGGCTCGCTCCACGGCGACGCGTGGCCGTCGCGGCCCCACACACGTGCCCGCCACACGCACGCCTGCCGCGCGCGGAGATCGGGGCCACGCCACTCCACGAGGTTCGAGTCGTCGGTGCCGACGCTACCCGAGTGCCAGACGGGTGCACCGGAGCCCGCGTCGTCGACGGCGACCTCGTACGCCTCCTGGCTCCAGCCGGGTATGTCGGTTTCCGTGCGCCACGACAACCGGGGACGCACGACGTCGATACCGAGCGGATCACCGAGGTACTCGCACCGAAGATCGACCACCCTCGTCATGAGGCTCCTCGGCGGCGCCGTGCCCGCGTCGCCGCATGCTGGTGTGCGAACTTGTTCTTTCGCTACGCTATCGCACATGCCCGCACCCGTCGACCGGCCGCTCCAGCAGCTGCTCGACCGGTCGCACCGGCTGGGCGCCGACCGCCGCATCACCAACTTCGCGGGTGGCAACACCTCTGCCAAGCTCACGCTGCCCGACCCCGTCACAGGCGCGCCGACACGTGTTCTCGCGGTCAAGGGCTCCGGTGGCGACCTCGGGACGCTCACCGAATCCGGTGTCGCGCTCCTCGTGCTCGACCGGGTGCTCGCGCTCGAGTCGAAGCGCCGGCGAGGGACACCCGACGACGACGTTGTCGGCTTCTACGCCGCGTGCCGGTTCGGCGATCGCGACGCAGTCCCGTCGATCGACACGCCGCTCCACGCGTTCGTCGGCGCCGACCACGTCGACCACCTCCATCCCGACTCGGTCATCGCCCTCGCGACCGCGGCCGACGGCGAGCGTCTCGTCGCGTCGTGCTACGGCGACGACGTCGCGTGGATCCCCTGGCAACGACCGGGCTTCGACCTGGCGATCGCGCTCCGTGACCTCCTGAGGGCCCGGCCCGGGTCGCGGGGTGTCGTCCTCGGCGGTCACGGTTTGATCAGTTGGGGCAGAACCAGCGACGAGTGCGAGGAGACGTCCCTCGAGCTCATCGAGCGCGCCGAGCGGTATCTCGACGAGCACGGTGACCCCGAGCCCTTCGGACCGGTCGTCGACGACATGAGCCCGCTCGACGAGCTCGCCCGGCGTTCGGAAGCCGCCCGGCTGGCGCCGGTGGTCCGGGGCCTCGCGTCCATCGATCGGCGCGTGGTGGGCTGCTTCTCGGACGCGCCGGTCGTGCTCGACTTCCTCGCCCGGGAAGCGGCACCGCGCCTGGTCGAGCTCGGAACGTCGTGCCCCGACCACTTCCTGCGCACCAAGGTGCGGGCTCTGCTGCTCGACGCGGCGCCCGGTGTGCCGTTCGGCGCGCGTGTGGCAAGGCTCCGCGAGCTCCACGACCGGTACCGCGCCGACTACGCGGCGTACTACACGCGCCACGCGGGGCCGGCGTCCCCCCCCATGCGCGGCGCCGATCCGGCGATCGTGCTGGTCCCGGGTGTCGGCATGTGGAGCTTCGGTCCCGACGCGCTGGGCGCCCGGGTGGCCGGCGAGTTCTTCGTCAACGCGATCAACGTGATGCGCGGGGCCGAGTCGGTGTCGTCGTACTCGCCGATTCCCGAACGCGAGAAGTTCGGCGTGGAGTACTGGGAGTTGGAGGAGCGCAAGCTCGGGCTCCGCCCGCCGGCGCCCCCGCTGCAGGGCCGCGTCGCGCTCGTCACCGGCGCGGGTTCGGGGATCGGGCGGGCGATCGCCGAGCGGCTCGCGGAGGCAGGAGCGTGCGTCGTCGTCGCCGACATCGACGGTGAACGCGCCGAGAAGGTCGCGTCGTCGCTCGGAACCGAACGTGCCCTCGCCGTCACTGCCGACGTGAGCGACGAGTCGGGCGTCGACCGAGCCTTCACCGATGCCGCGCTGCGGTTCGGGGGCGTGGACCTCGTGGTGAACAACGCGGGGTTCGCGGCCTCGAGCGCGCTCGTCGACACGCCGGTCGAGGAGTGGGACCGGCTCCACGACGTGCTGGCACGGGGCGCGTTCCTCGTGAGCCGAGCCGGGGCGCGCACGATGATCGCGTCCGGCGTCGGCGGCGACATCGTCTACGTCGTGTCGAAGAACGCGATCGCGGCGGGTCCGCGGAATGTCGCGTACGGGTCGGCGAAGGCCGACCAGGCCCAGCAGGTGCGCCTGCTCGCCGCCGAGCTCGGCGAGCACGGCATCCGCGTCAACGGCGTGAACCCCGACGGCGTCGTCGAGGGATCCGGGATCTTCGCCGGCGCCTGGCGCGAGGAGCGGGCGGCCGCGCACGGAGTCGAGCCCGACCAGCTCGCGCGCTTCTACGCCGAGCGCACCCTCCTCGGCCGGCAAGTGCTGCCGGCGCACGTGGCCGAAGCGGTGCTGGTGCTCACGGCAGGTGCGCTGTCGCGCACGACGGGGCTGCTCGTACCGGTGGACGGCGGGGTGACGTCGGCCTTCCTTCGATGATCGGAGACCACGCATGACGCTGCGCATCACGTCCGATCGGATCGCCGAGCTCGAGGCGGACCTGGTCGCCCGCCACGAGCGCGACTTCGCCGCGAGCACGGAGCGGCTGGCGCGGGACGGCGTCGATGCCGACGCGGTGATCACCGAAGTGGCGCAGTTCTCGGTGGCGGCGCCGTCGTGGGCGGTCGGGACCGGCGGGACGCGGTTCGGGCGCTTTCCCGGCGGCGGCGAACCGCGCTCCACCGAGGAGAAGATCGACGACATCGCCGCGCTCAACGCGGTCACCGGCGCCAACCGGACGGTGAGCCTGCACGTGCCGTGGGACGACCCGGACGATCCGGTCGCCCTGAAGGCCCACGCCGACGACGCGGGCATCGCGTTCGACGCGATGAATTCGAACACGTTCCAGGACAACCCGTCGACCACGGGCGACGGCGAGATCTCCTACAAGTTCGGTTCGCTCGCCCACTCGAACCCCGAAGTGCGCAAGCACGCGCTCGAGCACAACCTGGCGGTGATCGACCTGGGCGTGCAGCTCGGCTCGACCGCGCTCACGGTGTGGCTCGCCGACGGGATGAACTATCCCGGTCAGGCGAACTTCCGACGCCAATACGAACGCGTCGCCGACGGTCTGCGCGAGCTCCACGACCGCCTTCCTGCCGAATGGGAGCTCTTCGTGGAGCACAAGCCCTACGAGCCGTCGTTCTACGCGAGCGTCAATTCCGATTGGGGTACGTCACTCCTGCTCGCGCAGCACGCGGGAGACCGAGCCAAGTGCCTGGTCGACCTCGGGCATCACCTGCCGAACACGAACATCGAGCAGGTGGTGAGCCGGCTCGCGATGGTCGGCCGGCTCGGTGGCTTCCACTTCAACGACTCGAAGTACGGCGACGACGACCTCACCGTGGGTGCGATCCACCCCTACCAATTCTTCCTCATCGTGCTCGAGCTCGTGCAGCACGGCGCCGGTTCCATGCCCGACGTGCGCTACATGGTCGACGCGTCGCACAACCTCAAGGACCCGATCGAGGACCTCATCCAGGCGACCGACCAGATCCAGCTCACGATCGCGCAGGCTCTGCTCGTCGACCGCGACCTGCTCGGCGAGGCGCAAGACCGGAACGACCCGGCCCTCGCCGCCGAGGTGCTCCAGCAGGCGTACCGGTCCGACGTACGTCCGCTCGTCGCCGAGGCGCGTCGCCGCAACCGCGCCGCGCTCTCGCCGCTCCTGACGTTCCGCCGGACCGGCTACCGCCGGGCCATGGTGCGGTCGCGCGGCGAGGATGCCGTCGCCAGCGGCCTGTGAGCACGACCGTCGCCGCGGTCGACTTCGGCGCGACGTCGATCCGGGTGTGTCGCGTCGAGCTCGGTGACCGGGCGCCCCGACTGCAGGTGGTCCATCGTGCGCCGAACGCGGCCACGCGCGGCGGCGACGGGCACCTGCGGTGGGACTGGCCGGGTCTCGTCGCCGAGATGGAACGCGGCTTGGCGCGCGCGCTCGACGACGGGCCGGTCGCCTCGATCGGCGTGGACACCTGGGGCGTCGACTACGGGCTGCTCGACCGGCGCGGCGACCTCGTCGAAGCGCCGTTCTGCTACCGCGACGAACGCACGCGTGCCCACGAGCGCGTGGTGGACCGCATCGGGGCCCGCCGGCTCTACGGGATCAGCGGGCTCCAGAACCTCGCGTTCAACACGATCTTCCAGCTCGCGGCGCACGACCGGGAACCGCTCGCGCGTGCCCGACACGTCCTGATGCTGCCGGAGCTGCTCGTGCACCACCTCACCGGCGTGGTCACCGGCGAGCCCACCAGCGCGGGCACCACGGGCCTCCTCGATCTCGCGACGCTCCGCTGGTCGGCCGAGCTGTGCGACGCCATCGACCTCGACCCCGCGCTCCTCCCGAGCCTCCAACCCGCCGCGACGCCGGTGGGGACCTGGCGCGGCGTGCCGGTCCACCTCGTCGGCGGTCACGACACCGCGTCCGCCGTGGTCGCGGGTGCTTCCGAGGGCGAGGCCTTCGTGTCGAGCGGCACCTGGTCGATCGTCGGGTGCGAGCGCCCACTCGCCGACACGTCGGAGCATGCGCGGTGCGCAGGATTCAGCAACGAGCAGGGCGCGCTCGGCGGCGTGCGCTTCCTCCGCAACGTCACCGGCTGGTGGCTCGTCGACCAGTGCCGCCAGGTGTGGGGCGGCGACGTCGAAGCACTGCTCGCAGCCGCGGCGCGCGTCGAGGGCGAGGTGCCGATCGTCGATGTCGACGACCCGCGCTTCCTCGCACCGGCGGACATGGTCGCCGAACTGCGCGCCGCATCGGGTCTCGCCGACGCCGACCCTGCGGTGCTCGTCCGCTCGGCCGTCGAGTCGATGGCATTGGCCGTCGCGAACGTCGTGGCCGCGCTCCCCCCCGTCACCGGTGTTCAGGTCTTCGGGGGCGGCGCGGCGTCGACGCTGTTCCTCGACGCGCTGCGGCAGCGTTCGGGACTCCGCGTCACGGCGGGTCCGATCGAGGCGACCGCGCTCGGGAACGCGATCGTGCAGGGCATCGCCCTGGGCGTGTTCCCGTCGCTCGAGGACGCGCGCGCGATGCTCTCCGGCCACGAGGAGGTCGCGCGGTGAACGTCCAGGCACTCGAGCGGCTCGCGACGATGCGCCAGCGCCTCGACACCGACGGCCGCCTCGTGGTCACCGAGCTCGCGAGCGAGCTCGAGGTGAGCGAGATGACCATTCGCCGCGACCTCGAGATGCTCGTCGACGAGGGTGTTGCCCAGCGCGTACGCGGCGGTGCGGTCTCCGTCGGACCACAGCAGTTCGAGACGCGGTACCGGCAGAACGCCCGCGCGAAGGCGCGGATCGCGGAGAAGCTGCTCGGTCTCGTGGGCACCGGAGGCGCCATCGGCATCGACGCGTCGTCGACCCTGCAACGACTCGCCGTGCGACTCGGCGAAGCGCGCGACGTCACGGTCGTCACCAACGGGCCCGACACGTTCCGCTCGCTGCAGGAGCACCCGGGCGTGACCGCGCTCCTCACCGGCGGTGAGCTCGACCCGCGCACCGGGAGCCTCGTCGGACCGCTTGCCGCCCGTGCCGCCCGCGACGTGCTGCTCCGCCGGCTCTTCGTCAGCGCGGCCGCGGTGGATCCCGACGTCGGTTCGAGCGAGGCGACGCTCGAGGAGGCCGAGGTCAAGCTCGCGCTGGCCGACTCCGCGGGAGAGGTCGTGCTGGCCGTGAACGCGACGAAGCTGGGGCATCGTGCGCCGGCGCGAGCCTTCCCGCTCGACCGCGTCGACGTGTTCGTGACGGAGCTCGATCCACGGGACGGTCGCCTCGATCCCTACCGCGCCCTTGCGCGTGTGATGTAGGCAAGGGCGCGGTTCACGGTCAGTGCACGACCCACGGTCGCGCCGGGGGACACGCGGCGTGCCAGTGTTACGCGCGCCGCTCCGCGATCGGTGAACCGAAACGGATCACGTTCCCGTCCGGGTCGACGACCGCTCCCTCGTGTTGTCCCCACTCGGTGTCCTGCGGGCGATGCACCTCGACTCCGGTGGCGTCCCAACGCGCCGCGACGTCATCGGCGTCGTCGACGAACAGATAGGCACTTGCATGGCCGTGCTGCTCGAAGTTCGTCACGACCCCGAGATGGATCTCGACCTCGTCCGCGACGGCGAACCCGTAGCCGCCGCCCTCGTATGCCCGCGTCGTGAATCCGAGCCGGGCATAGTGGGCCAGCGATGCATCGAGATCACGCACCGGAAAGATCGGCGACACCCGCTGCAATCGACCCATGGCCGATCACGTTACGACCGCGCGTCACTCCTGTGGGGCGCAGCGTCGTCTCGTCCCCGTGTGCGGGCCTTCGTCATGAGCTCCCGGACCTCGGCCATCGCTGCAGTGACCAGCTCTTGCTGGCCGGCCACTTCACCCGCCAACTCCGCGACGCCGCAGTTTCGCAGCATGTCGGGGAGGTGATGCTCGACACAGGAGAGCGAGAACTCGACCGGATCACCGACCGCGAGTTCGTCGATGCGCACAACCGTGTTCGCGCTCGCGGCCTGTTCGATGTAGTGGTAGTGGGGCTCGTTCTCGAAACAGTCGAAGCGCAGGTGCTCGAGACCGTCGACCGTCCCGCACACGTGGAGCGTGGCACCGAAATCATCGAAGGGTACGTTGGCAGCGACCGCGTCCGGGACGGCCGCCGCGATGATCTCGTTGGTCAGCGTGCGCGACTCCACAACGAGCTGAACGGCCCCAGCGCCCACCGCGATGCAATGATCCTCGATCATCGGGATGGGCAACTGGCGATAGCGGTTGCCCCGCCGGTACGGCGATTCCTGTCGATCGATCGCCATCGTGAAGCCCCTTTGCCGAGTCCTACCTTCCGGCACCGTAGCGGAGCGACGGCTCGCACGATCACCCCATGGGCGTATCGAGCGCGTACCGTGCTGCCATGCGTTTCGGGCTCGATGTCGCGCAGCAACGAATGCAGTGGGACGAGATCGTCAGCCGGGTGCGGTTCGCCGAAGACCTCGGCTTCGACGGCGCGTGGGGCTTCGACCACTTCCAGCCGATGTACGGCGAAGGCCCGGGCGAGACGTTCGAGGGCATGGCGACGCTCGCCGCCCTCACCGGTGTCACGACGAGCATCCGGCTCGGCGTGCTCGTGACGGGCGTGACCTATCGCCATCCGTCGGTGCTCGCGGCGCAGGCGCTCACCATCGACCACGCCTCGCACGGCCGCCTGGAGCTGTCGCTCGGCGCCGCGTGGTTCGACAAGGAGCACCACGAGCTCGGCATCCCGTTCCCGGCGACGAACGAACGGTTCGACCTCCTGGAGGACGCGCTCGAGATCGTGACGCGGCTCTTCACGGGCGACGTCGTGTCCTACGAGGGACGAGTCGTCTCGTTGCGAGGCGCGCAGCTCCGCCCGCTTCCCGTGCAGCGGCCGCACCCGCCGATCTGGATCGGAGGCAGCGGTCCGCGGCGCACGCTCCCGCTCGTCGCGCGGTACGCCGACGTGTGGCACACGTGGGGATCGCCGAACTCCCTGCGGGAGGCGAACGAGCGGCTCGACGAGCTGGCCACGTCGGCGGGACGCGACCCGGCCTCGATCACGCGGGCGACCTCCCTCTCGCTCGACGACCTCGACACCGCACGCAAGCACGCCGGGAAGTGGCGGGACACCGGTTACGGCTACCTCGTGTGCGACTGGCCCGGAGCCGGCCGCGCGCAGGTCGAGCGGTTCGCGCGTGAGCTGATACCCGAATTCGTCGGCTGAAGACGGGGGCGTCGCGGTTACGGCACGAACTCGGCGGTCCGCCGCTGGAACCGCCAGACGTCGGCGTCGCACTGGAGCACGTCGCGGTAGCGGCCCACGAGCTGGACGACCCAGCCGGCGTCGCCCTTCAGCAACAACACGACGTCGCTGACCGCGGTCGCCTCGCGATCGTTCCAATCGGTGACGAGCGTGTTGAGGACGAGATGGCGCTGCGGGCGCCGCGGTGCGACTCGCGCGTAGGCCTCGCGCAGCGCGTCGTGGCCCTCGTGAACACCGAGACCGGGAATGTCGCAGGAGCCGTCGGGACAGAAGGTCGCCACGAGGTCGTCGGTCCGGCCGTCGTCGAGCGCAAGGGTGTATGCCGCGATGGCGGCCCGGACGCCTTCGGCAACCTCGGCGTACGTCGTGCCCATTTCAGAAGCCGAGGTCGGCGATCGGCTTGTCGAAGGGATAAACGTTCACCTCGTGCAAGGCCGGGAGCAGCTCGTCGTGCGGAAGTCCGGCGAGGAAACCGTCGACCGTGCGTTGCAGATTCGAGATGTGGCCCTCCATCCCTTCGGACAACCGCATGTACTCGAAGCCCTTGGCGTGCAGACCCTTCTGCTGGCGCGGCAGGTTCGAGAAGTCCTGCGTGGGAATCGGCGGCCATCGGGGATCGTCGCACTCCCACGTCTCCGGCGGCGTGGGCTCGGGCGGTTCGTCGCCCGCCGGGAACCGGGTGAGCGACCAGATCTCCATCAGCGTCTCCTC
>DASPTH010000179.1:0-31570 GCA_035623515.1 Acidimicrobiia bacterium | reverse complement strand
ACGACCGCGTTGAACCCGACGTTCGGGAGCTGCTGCCCTTCGAAGACCCATGTCTCGGTGCCGTCGCGCTGCACCACCACGCGCGGCGCGCGGTCGGCCAACGCGGCGGGGAGGCGCCCTTCGAACGTGTGCGGCGGTTCGACGAGGTGGTCGTCGACCGAGATCACGGTGTAGGGACGCTCCGCGCGTTCGGGCTCCGGGAGCCACGTGACCACGCCGCGCGGCGCAGTGGTGAAGCCCTGGTTCGCCTGGAGCTCCTCGAGGGGGATCGCCATGACTACGTGAGGAGGTCCGGCTCGGCGGCGACGAGCGCGCGCACGACACCGTTCCAGTACACGGGCGCGGCTCGTTCCACGAGCGAGGCCTTGAGCTGCTTCTGGTGACCGGGCGCGATCGGTCGTGCGGTGCGCCCCATCGCGCGCACGAGGCAGTGCAGCATGCACGTTCGTTCGAAGAGCACCGCCTTGTAGACCGCCTCGGCGATGGTGGGTGCGGTGACGATCACGCCGTGGCTCACGAGCAGAGCGACGGACGCGTCGCCGATGCGCGCCGCGAGGTCGGCGCCGAGACCGGCGTCGTCGACTTCACCGGCGTACTCGTCGACCAGCACGAGCTCGTCGGCGAGGATCGACGAGTTCTGGTGCACGAGGTCGGGCAGCTCGCCGACCGCCGCGAGCGCGGACGCGTACGGAGGGTGGTTGTGCACGACGACCCGCGCGTCGGGGCGGCGCCGGTGCAGCTCGGTGTGGATGTGGACGGCCGGGGTGACGTCGAGTGCGCCGTCGAGCACGTGCCCGTCGGTGTCGATGGTGAGGAGGTCGCCGGTCCGCACCTCCGCCCACCAGAGGCCGCAGGGGTTCACGAGCAGTCCGTCGGGCACCGCGGAGGTGATGTGGCCGGTGAGGTTCTCGCACCAGCCGACGTCGTCGAGGTGGCGGAGGGCGACGGCGAGCTCCTGGGCGGGGGTGAGCTGCGTGCCGGGCCCGGGCACCACCCGCGGCGCCCAGGCCGCCAGCCCGCCGGGGCGCTCGGTGGCCATACCCGTGGGATCGTACCGACGCGACGCCGCCCGGGCCCGTGGGTCAACGCATCCCCGTAGATGTCACACCCCAGGTTTACGGTCGTCGTGCGTCCGCAACGTGAGGCAGCGGCGCAAGAGGAAGCGACGCAAGAGGAAGCGACGCAAGAGGAAGCGACGCAAGAGGAAGCGGCGGAAGAGAGGAGGCGGCGCAATGGAAGCCTTGGTCGTGGTGCTCGGACTGGTGGTGGTTGCGGCGCTCGTGGTCGCGCTGGTCGTGGCGCGTCGGCGCCCGCCCGCGGTCGACTCCGCCGCGCAGCGGGCCGAGCGCGACGAGGCGATCAAGGCCGCCGTCGACCAGGTGATCCGCATGAACGAGCAGATGCTCGCGGCCGAACGCCGGCTCGGCGCCCACGAGCTGGAGGGCAAGAAGTCGCTCATCGACGCGGAGCTCGTCGGGATGCGCGGCGACCTGCACCAGCTCACCGCCCTCGTCCACGACATCGAGCGCGAGCGGCGCGAGCACGTCGGCCAGCTCACCGCCCAGCTCGCCGAGGCGGGGCGCACCACCCAGGTCCTCGCCGAGAGCACCCAGTCCCTCCGCGAGGCGCTGTCGAGCACCACCGCGCGCGGCCAGTGGGGTGAGCGAATGGCCGACGACGTGCTGCGTCTCGCCGGCTTCGTCGACGGCGTCAACTACCGCCGGCGTCAGGCGATCGCAGGCTCGGGAGGCATCCCCGACTACACGTTCCTGCTGCCGCAGGGGTTGTTCCTCCACATGGACGTGAAGTTCCCGCTCAACAACTACCTGCGCTACCTCGACGCGACCTCCGACATGGAACGCGAGCGGTGGCGCAAGGAGTTCCTGAAGGACGTGCGGCTCCGGCTCAAGGAGGTCACGAGCCGCGACTACGTCGACGCCGGCGCGAACACGGTCGACTGCGTCCTGCTGTTCATCCCCAACGAAGCGGTGTACGCCTTCATCCAGGAGCAGGACCGTACGATCCTCGACGACGCGCTGCGCGACAAGGTGGTCTTCTGCTCACCGCTCACGCTCTTCGCCGTGCTCGCGGTGATCCGCCAGGCGGTGGACAACTTCCGGCTCTCCCAGACCACCCAGGAGATCCTCGCGCTGCTCCAGGGGTTCCAGAAGCAGTGGAGCAAGTTCGTCGACCAGATGGACAAGGTCGGCCGCGGCCTGAAGTCGGCCGGGAATGCCTTCGACGAGCTCGAAGGGACGCGGAAGCGCGGGCTCGAGCGCGAGCTCGACAGGATCGACGCGGTGCGGCGGCGCCAGGAGCTCGACGCGCCCGCCGAGGAGCACGACGGGACGGTGACGCGCCTCGCCCTGGAGGCGTGACGCGCATCGCGCCCGGGTACCATCGGGTGCGATGTTCCTCGTCCTCGCGCTGTTGATCGTCGGCCCGATCGTCGAGATCGCGGTGATGGTGAAGGTCGCGGAGTGGATCGGGGTCCTCAACATGTTCGGGCTCCTGATCCTGGTGTCGCTCGTCGGTGTCCTCATCGTGAAACACCAGGGCACCGGCACGTGGCGCAGGATCCGCGCCGAACTCGGCGCCGGGCGGGTGCCGGGCGCGTCGCTCGTCGACGGCGCGCTCATCCTGGCCGCGGGCGTGCTCCTGATCATCCCCGGGTTCGTGAGCGACGGCCTGGGGTTGCTGCTGCTGCTCCCGCCGGTGCGAGCAGTCGTACGCGGCGCGCTCGGGCGCCGGTTCCGGGTTCGGACTGCCACGTACCCGGTCGCCGGCCCGGCGCGCACCGGCTCCATCGACGTGGAGTCGGTGCCGCACGACGGGCCGACGAGGTGGGACCCACCGGCCCTGCCTCGGTAGCGTCGTCGCAGGGACCGCCGGCCGGGGTGCGCCGGCTCGACGTCACGGGCGCGACCGCCCGTCGGATCCAGCAGAATCCTCGGATGCAGATCCTGGGCTCGAACCCCGTCCTCGCCGTGCACGACCTGGAGCGCTCGGCGGCCTGGTACGCGGACGTGCTCGGGTGCGAACGGACGGACCCCGATCCCGGGAACTGGGTCTTCTGCCGCGTGGGTTCGGTGCGGTTCATGCTCGGCCGGTGCCCCGACGACGTGCCGGCGAGCGAGCTCGGGGCGCACAGCTACGTGGCGTACCTCGACGTCGACGACGTCGACGCCTACCACGTGCGTGCGATCGCGGCCGGGGCGGAGGTGCTGAAGCCGCCGCGTGACGAGCCGTGGGGCCGGCGCGAGATGGCGGTGCGATCGCCCGACGGACACCGGTACATGCTCGGCGCGCCGTCCTGACCCGCGCCGCTCGCCCACAGGGCGCCGAACGCGGGCCTTTCGGCCCTGTCGCCGACCCGCCGGTCTTGCGACAGTGGCCACGCACGCGAACGGGGGACCCGCGAGGGAAGGACGGCAGCTTCAATGGCGGAAGCCGACGGCGAGCCGAGCGGTTCGGGGCGGCGAGACGTGTTCGCGATCTTCGCCGCGACGTGTGCGACCGTGGCGCTCGTCTTCGCGGTCACCAACTTCTTCGTTGCGTCGGAGGCTCGGGACACCGCCGAGCAGGCAAAGACGGCCGCGCAGCAGGCGTTGAGCGCCGCCGAGCACGCCACCGTCCCCGACACCACACCCACGACGACCACACGGCCCGCGGGGGCGGCCGGGCGGGTCGCCGTCGCGCTCGACGAGTACACGATCGCGCTCGACCCGGCGTCGCCTCCCACCGGCGCGGTCACGTTCGACGTGACGAACCAGGGGAAGATCGCGCACGAATTCGTGCTGTTCCGCACCGACCTGCCGGCCGACGCGCTCCCCGTGAACAAGAAGGGTGACGTCAACGAGCAGGCACCGCAGTTGCAGTCGGTGGCGGACAGCGGGAGCGACCTCAAGCCCGGGGCGAGCCGCACGTTGCACGCCACCCTCACACCCGGCCACTACGTCGCGGTCTGCAACCTGCCGGGGCACTACGCGGCAGGGATGCGGGTGGACGTCACGGTGCCGTAGCCGTCAACGTCCCTTCCACTCCGGCGCGCGACCTTCACGCGCCGCGCGCATCCCTTCCGCGGCGTCCTCGGTCATCCCGGCCACCTTGCGCATGGTCTCGCCGAAGCGGATCGCCTCGACGGTGGACAGGTGCTGGGTCCGGACCGCGACCTCCTTCGTCGCGCGCTGGGCCAGGGGTGCGGCACGTACCAGCCGCTCGGCGAGCGCGCGCGCTTCGAGCATGAGGTCGTCGTGCGGGACCACCCATCCGGCGAGACCGATCGCCTTCGCCCGCGCCGCGTCGATGCGGTCGCCGGTGAGCAGCAACTCCATCGCGTACTGCCAGTTGAGCCGCTGCGGCATGCGGATCGCGCCCACGATGGTCGGGACGCCCAGGCGCACCTCGGGGAAGCCGAACTCGGCACGGTCGCTCGCGATCACGAAGTCACACCACGACACCAGCGTGAGGCCGTACCCGAGGCAGTAACCGTTCACCGCGGCGATCACCGGCTTGAAGATCTCCCAGCCGCTCTCGAACGAGTTGACCGTGGGCTTCTCCCAGAAGGTTCCCGCGAACTCGCCGGTCGAGCCGCGGCCGTCGCGGAGGTCGCCACCCGCGCAGAACGCCGTGCCGGCGCCGGTGACGATCGCGACCCACGCGTCCTCGTCGTCTCGGAACTGCGCGAACGCGGCGTTGAGGCCGCGCCGCATGTCGCCGTTCACGGCGTTCAGCGCGTCGGGACGGTTGTACGTGATGGTCGCCACGTGACCGTCGAGCTCGTAGAGGACAGGGTCACTCACGCGCGGCTCCGGTCAGTCGAGGCGGAGCAACTCGGGCGCGACCGGGGCGTCGACGCGCCGCTGGAGGTGCTCGGGGCGCTCGAGCCCGGCCGGCCCCGCGATGCGGTCGGCGACCTGGACGTCGACGAGCTCCAGACCGTGGTCTTCGGGCGGGTCGAGCCGGCCCGCCATCGCGTCGAAGAGCCGCGCCGGCAGCACCCGTCCCACGCCCGCCACCAGCCAGACGAGCGTGGTCGGCTTCGTGATCTGCTCGAGCAACGCGGCGGTGCCGTCGAGGACGAGCGCCCGGCTCGGGCTGCCGGCCTCGATCTCGACGAGGACGTGCGACGGCTCGAGCACCGACGCCTCGACCGAGTCGACCGGGCGGGCAGCCGCGTCACTGCGCGACAGGCGCCGCCGCCAGTGGTCGTCGGCGTGCGGCCGCCGGACCGCGAGCACCTCGAGGTCGGGGCGGGACTCGAGCGCCTCGCCCGCGAGCTCGGGCCACCCGAGGACGGCGATCGGCCGGTCGTGCGGGAAGGGGAGCAGCGCCGCCAGCCGGGCGGGTGTCCGGTCGTCGCGCACCAGCCGCTCGGCTTCCCACGCCGCATCCGACGGGTCGGGCGCGGCGAGCACCCGCGCGCAGAGCCACCACAGGGGCGCGCAGTCGGGATGGTGGTGCAGCAGACGTCGGCAGGTCACCACCAGGCCGGCCGGATCGGCGTCGAACTCGGCGAGGCAGTCGGCCGACTCCGCCACCAGCGTCCGGTCGTCGCCGGGATGGCGGGCGATCCGGCGGAGGCGTTCGAACGGCTGCACTGGCGCTCACGCTACCGCCGGGCGCGCCCCTCGATTCCCGACCTCGCTCGCTGCGCTCGCTGCCGACCCCCATAGCCTTCCGACGCATGCAGCCGTCGCCCGCGCTCCCGCCCGGTCTCGTCGAGGTCGGTGCGCGCACCGAGCGGCGCGTCGTCACGCTGCTCGACGCCGAGATCGTGCAGTGGCGCGCGGTCGACGCGGCGCTCGCCGAGCCGATCGAGGCGCTGCGCGCGATGGTGACCGCCGGCGGCAAGGGCGTGCGAGCCGCGTTCTGCTACTGGGCGTTCATCGGCGCGGGCGGCGACGAAGGTGACGGGCGCATCGTCGATCTGTGCGCCGCGGTCGAGATGCTCCACGCGTGCGCGCTCGTGCACGACGACGTGATCGACGGATCGGCGACGCGGCGCGGCCGTCCGTCGGTGCACCGACACTTCGTCGACCGGCACGACGCATCCTCGGCGCCCGGCGAGTCGCGCCGCTTCGGCGAGGGCGCCGCCATCCTCGTCGGCGACCTCGCGTTCGTGTACGCCGACATGCTGCTCGGCGCTGCACCGGTCGCGGCGCGCGAGGTCTTCGACCGCATGCGGGTGGAGCTGTGCGTCGGCCAGTTCCTCGACCTCTTCGGGAGCGCGAGCGCCGAGCGCGACCGCGTGCGGGCCGACCGCATCCAGCACTACAAGACGGGGAAGTACACCGTCGAGCGTCCGCTCCACCTCGGGGCGGCGCTGGCCGGCCGGCTCGACGGGCTCGAAGCACCGCTGAGCGGCTACGGCGTCCCGCTCGGCACCGCGTTCCAGCTCCGCGACGACCTGCTCGGCGTCTTCGGCGACCCGCTCGTCACGGGGAAGCCGGTCGGCGACGACCTGCGCGAAGGGAAGCTCACCACGCTGCTCGCGGTCGCGACGGACGCGGCCGACTCCGCGCAGCGAGACGTGCTCGCGATGGTCGGCCGCGGACCGCTCGGCGACGACGACGTCCGCTCGATCCAGCAGGTGATGGTCGACACCGGCGCGGTGGAGCAGGTCGAGCACACGATCACCGAGCTCGTCCACGAATCGGCGACGGCGCTGCACGAGGCTCCGGTCACGCCCGCAGCCCGTGACGCGCTGGGCGCGCTCGCGCGGTTCGTCGCGTGGCGCGATCGGTGAGGCCCGCAGCGCTCAGCCGAACGCGGCGCCCAGCGCGGCGCGAAGCCGCTCCGGGTCGCGGATCCCGTCGACGACGCTGATCGACGGCGTCGGCGCGCCGTCGGCCGCCAGCGCGTCCGCCAGCCCTCCGCTTCCCCCCAGCGCGATCACCGGGTAGCCCGCGTCGACGAGCAGCCCGACGTCGCGAGTGGAGACGTCACCGCCGCCCACGAGGAGGCCGACGACCGGCGCGTCGCCCGCGAGGCTCCGGGCGACCGCGACGATCCACGGTGACTCGTCACCCCACTGCGAACCCGGGACCACCACGAAGTGGGTGTGGTGCGGTTCGAACCTCGCGGGCTCGGCCACCTCGGGATCGGTGTCGCGCTCCCGGCCCCCCACGACGGTGCCGCCCGCGACGACACCGACGAGCGCGAACCCGGCGTCGGTCGCGGCCCGGGCCCGGCCCATCGCGCCCATCACGCCCGAGTCGGTGCCCCCGTCCACCACGGCTGCGCCCACCTCCGCGCAGACGGGAACGACGACCGCGGCGAACAACTGCTCGACGGCGTCGAGTTGCGCTCCCGCGAGGCTCTGCGCACCGCCGACGAGCACCAGCACCGCGCGCGTCCGAGCGAGGCCGAGTTCACGGAGCGCAGCGGGGACCTCTCCCGCGTGCGCGATTCGCACGGTCGGCGCCATGTGGCCGGGTACCGTAGCCGCCCACTTGACGCAACCGGCGGGGGCGCCCGATGACGACGAGCAGCTTGCAGTACGACGATCTGCCCGTGACGTTCCGGGTGACCGACAACGAGGCAGGTCGCGCGGAGACGCGCTTCACCAACCTCGTGCGCGGCGAGATCGTCCTGCCGCTCGTCGGCGTCGCTGCCGGTGTCGGGGCGATCTGGGTGAGCGAGCTCGGCGTGATCACGGTGGTCGCGGTGGCGATCGTCGTGCTCCTGCGCGTGCTCCACCGCTCGACGAGCTCGGACAGTCGCTGGTACGAGCTCCGCGCCGCCGCCGAGAACATCAAGTCGGTCGCGTGGCTCTACTCGGTGCGTTCGGGCCCGTTCGACGCAACGGGCCAGAACGAGGAGGATGCCGAGCGACTGTTCCTCTCGCGCCTCGACGCCGCCACCGCCGAGCTCTCGGTACCGCCGCCGGTCGAGGCCGGCGACGAGATCACCCCGGCGATGCGCCGGCTGCGCGACGCGCCGGTCGACGACCAGCGCGCGGCGTACCTCGACGGCCGGCTCCAGGACCAGCTCTCGTGGTACAGCACCGCGCAGCGTCGCAACGCGAGCGCAGCCGTGCGGTTCGAAGTGCTCCACCTGGTGATCGCGGCGTTCACCGTCGTCGTGGGCGCGCTGGTGGTCACCGGTGTCGACATCGCGCCCGCGTTGACCGTCGGCTCCGGCGCCTCCGGTCCCGCGGTCGCGTGGGCCGACGTCCGCCGGTACCGGGCCCTCTCGCGGACGTACGCGCAGACGGCGCGCAAGCTCACGTTGTTGCGATCCCGCGCGCGCCTCGAGGACACGCCCGAGGAATGGGTCACGTTCGTCGACGACGTCGAGGCGACGGTCGACGCCGAGCACGCGCAGTGGCGCGCGGCGCGGAGTTGAGCAACCCCGGCTACGTACTCGGCCCGTGCTCGCGGAGGTAGTCGACCATCGCGTTGCCGAGCGCGGCGGCGATCGGCGTGCCGAGCCCCGTGGAGTAGTCCCAGCCGGGCGCGGCGTCGTAGAGCAGGTTGCCGCCGCGCACCACGTCGTGGAAGACGGTGTTGGGCGCGTCGCTCGCGGCGATCGCGTACAGCATCGGGTTGACGAACCCGAGTCGTGGGATCCCGGCGTTGGCCGACATCTGCTGGAAGAGCGCCAGGAGGCCGCCCCAGAACGGCGTGGCCGCGCTCGTCCCGGCGCAGACGCCGCCCTGGCGCGTCCCTGCGTCGTTCCACACGATGAAGTAGCCGCCCCACGGGTCACCCGGCGCGGCGACGTCGGGTATCTGGCGATGACCGTCGGACTGCTCGTTGGCGACGCCCGGTCCTCGCTGCCACGCCGGCCGCGGCTCGGTGGGGCTCACGCCCCCGCCGCCGCCCCCGAGCGAGAGCGGGTCCTCCCACCCGGCCTCCTCCACGTAGGTGCCGTCGGCCGCCCGGGCGAGCGAGGTTCCCCCGACCGCGGTCACGAACCCCGTGTCGGCAGGGAAGGCCACCGTGGCCGCGAGGTCGTCGAGCGCGTACTTGTGCCGGCAGATGTACGCGCCGTTGTCGCCGGACGAGAACACCATGTTCAGCCCCGCCACCCGCGCCGCCTGGACTGCTGCGCGCGACGACTCACGGTCCCAGTGCTGCGCTTCGAAGGAACGCGCGGCGTCACAAGCGCTGAAGCTCGCCGAGACGATGGTCGCCTGACCGTCGCGCAGCACCTCGCGGAGCGCGTCGGCCATGAACGTCGGTGAGCCAGGGCTGACACTGAACAGGCTGATCCGCGCTTGCGGAGCCACCGCGCGCACGACTTCGACGTCGAGCGCCGCCTCCAGTTCGTCCTCACTCAGCGATCCCGTCCCCACTCGCACGTGCCGGACGGGCGGAGCACCCGTCGTTCCCGTGGCCTGGTCCCACAGCGGGAGATCGGCGTCGTCGAAGTCGGAGATGGCGAGGATGGCGACCGACTGCCCCGATCCGTCGATGCCCGCGGCGCGCAGAGGTTCGATGTCGAAGGCCCGGGCGAGCAGGGTCGGTGTGAGCGCGTCCGGCGGCACCTCGATCGTGCCCGCCGCGGGCGCCGACACCGGGACCGCGGCACGCGTGCGGTCGGCGAGGCCGACCAGCGCCGGCGGTTGGGAGTCGAGACCCGAGACGCCGCGCACCGCGGTGGCGAGCCACCGCGGGAGGCGCGGCGCGTGCCGGGGCCGGTGGAACCGTGCCCGGCTCGTCGTGTCGCGGTAGTCGTCGAGGACGACCCCGAGGGCCGACTCGACCGACCGGGCAGAGCCGGCGACGCGGAGCGCGGTGCGCTCGGGGTACCGCTCGACGACCTCGAGGTGGTGACGGGCGAGGCCGGTGTCGAGTCGCGCGAGCGCGGCGTCGGAGAGGCCGAAGCGCACACCGATCTCCGGGGCGGAGAGGAACTGCCGGTAGTGCGGCGAGCCGGGGGTGTCCACGTCGCGCGCGTAGGCGTCGAACGCGGCACGGCGCGGTATGCGCAGGACGAAGTCGAAGGTGATCCGCTCACCCGGCGCGGTCCGTCCGACACGCACCGCGCTGCGCACCTCGCTCATCGGCGTGGCCGACGCCTGCGAGCGTGACACCACGAGCGCGCTGGTGCCGACGGCGGCGCCGACGAGCGCGACCGACAGCACGAGGGCGAGCGCACGTCCCCGCGTCACGCCGGCCACCGGAACGTCGACAGCACGAGGTCGGCGGTCTCCCGCATGCTCGTCGTCTCGTCGGCGTCGAGGGACCCGACGAGGACGTAGGTGAACACCGCGCTGACCCGCTCGTTCCCCGCCGCGATCAGCGCGACGGTCGCCGGCGCGGTCGGGCCCTGCGCGGAGTCGAAGGTGCCGACGTACGAGCCGCCGACGCCGTCGAGATGACCGATGCTCGGACCGAGGATCGTGGTCCCCGAGTGGTCGTCCGCCTCGAGGCCCAGGATCTGCTGCGACAGCTCGTCCTTGCGGCGGTCGAGGAGCTGCTGCGGCGTGCCCTCCGACGCGGGAACGGCCGTCACCGCCACCTCGCTGAACGAGACCTTCCGGGCCGAGGCGCTCGAGCTCTGGTCGAAGGGGAACCGGAGGCGTACTCCGCGCCCGTCCTGGGACACGACGGTGAAGCGGTCGTCGTACTGGAACGAGTACCCGAGCTCGGTCGACGTCCAGGGCACCCCGAGCGCAATGGGTGCAACGGGAGGCGGGCACGCGGGACCGGTCGAGCACGGCGCGGTCGGCGCGCCGGGCGTCGACAGGAGCACCACGACGTTGGCGACGACGACCACGATCGCGAGGCCGGCCCCGAACGCCAGGAGCACCTTCCACTTGTCGAGTCGCACCGTGCTCACTGCGTGCTGGCGCCGTTCGACTTCAGGTAGGCGACGATGGCGTCGCCGAGCGCCGCCACGTGGGGAGAGCCGAGCCCGGTGGCGTAGTCCCAGCCCGGGGTGGCGGGCTGGAGCAAATTGTCACCGCGCACCACGTCGTGGAACAGCGAGCTCTCCGAGCTCGACGCCGCGAGCGAGTACAGGGTGGGAGCGAGGAACCCGAGCCCACGCAGGCCCTGCTGCTGCGCCATCTGCCCGAACAGCGAGGTGATGCCGGCCCAGAACGGCGAGCTCGCGCTCGTTCCCCCGGACCGCTGCTCGTCGCCGTTCACGACGATGAGCCAGCCGCTCTCCGGGTCACCCGGCGCCGACACGTCGGGCACCTGCCGCTTGCCGTTCGAGGAGCTGTTGTCGACGCCCGGGCCGCGCTGCCAGCTCGGGCGCGCCGCCGACGGCGACAGCCCGCCGCCGGTGGCCCAGTTGTCGAGCGGCTCGACCCACGCGGCCTCGTCGACGTAGCTGCCGTCCTCCGCGTACTCGAGGAACGTGGCCCCGACGCTGATCACGTACGGCGAGTCGGCCGGCTCCGACGCCACGACGCGGAAGTCGTTCGGGTTGAAGGCGAGGCACGTGTACGCGCCGTGGTCGCCGCTCGACACGAAGACGTTGACGCCGGCTGCGTTTGCCGCTCGGAGCGCGCGGTCGTCGTCGGCGTGGCTCGACGACCCGTCGTCGCAGCCGCCCGCGCTGAAGGTGATGATCTTGGCCCGGCCGTCGCTCACCACCTTGTTCACCGCGTCGGCGAATGCACCCAGTGACGCGTAGTAGTAGAGGACCTGGGTGTGCGGGGCCACGCCCTGCACGGTCTCCACGTCCATGGTGGCTTCGTCGCGGGCGAGGGGTTGGCTGCTCTCGCTGTCGTCGGGACCGGAACCGACCGTGATCCGCTCGATGGGGGGAACGCCGGTGAGCCCGCTCGTCTCGTCGAACTGCCGGAGGTCGTCGTCGCTGACCGGGCCGTCCATGATCACCGCGACGCTCTGCCCGTCACCGAGGAAGCCGCGGTCGTGGAGCGGGGTGATGTCGAAGGCCCGGTCGAGCTTGCTCGGCGGCAGGCACGCCGGGTTCTGCGCGCAGGGCTTCGCCGACTGCTGCGGCGCGACACCGGGGCGCATCACGGGCCGCGTGTCGAGTCCGCTCACACCCTCGACCACGTCGGCCACCGCGGCCGGCACGCGGGGCGTGCCCTTCGGCTGGTGGTACGTGCGCCGGAGCGACGGGTCGAACTTGTCGACGAGGGTCACGCCGAGGACCGCGTCGACCGCACGCGCCGGGCCCGCGACCCGGATGCTCGTGCGTTGCGGGAACGACTCGACCACGGAGAAGCCGGACCGCTCGAGCCAGTCACGGACGCGCGCGAGCCCGGCGTCGGAGATGCCGAACCGCTGCCCCAGCTCCTCCGGAGTCGCGTAGTGGTGGAAGTCCGGCGAGCTCGGGTCGTTGACCCGCTGGACGAACTGGTCGAGGGCGCGCTCCCGGTAGCGCAGCACGACGTCGAACTCGACGTTCGTGCCCGCAGGCGTCACCCCGAGCGTGCGCGGCCTCGCCGGTTGGAGCGGGCTCGGCAGGGGCAGTGGCGGGATCGCCGGTGGCCCGGGCGTCGCGCGCGCGACGCCCGGCGCGAGCGCGAGCACCGCCGCGCACGCGAGCGCGACGGGCACCAGCCGGGTCCGGATCCGCCTCATCGCCACCGCATCGTGTTCAGGACCAGCCGGGACGACCCGATCCGGTAGTTCTGGATGTGGGAGTGGTCGAGGTTGCCGGCCAGGACGAGCGACAGGACGACGTTCACCTTGCCGTCGCCGGCGGCGATGATCGCCACGGTGGCCGGCGCGGACGGGCCCGACCCCGAGTCGAGCGTGCCCGAGTACGAGCCGCCGACGCCGTGGACGTACCCGAGGCTCGGCGACACGATGCGGTCGGGAGAGTCGTTGTCCTCCTGCAGGCCGACGACTCGTTGCGCGAGCGCGTCGCGGCGTTGTTGGACGAGTTGGTCGACCGACGCCTCACTGGCCGGCACGCCGCTCACCCACAGCTCGGACTCGAACGAGTTCGTCGGGATCTGCAAGTGGACGCTGCGGCCGTCCTGCGACACGACCTGGAGCCAGTCGGGCGGGTACTCGAACGAGAACCCGAGCTCGCTGCTCGTCCAGCGTTGCCCGAGCGCGGCGGGCTCCCGCTGGGGGAGGCACGCCTGGTCGGGCTGGCAGTCGGGTTGCGCCGGCCCGGACCTGCCGATGAGCACCACGACGTTCGCGACCACGACGACGATCGCGAGGCCGACGAGCGCGAACAGCACGATCTTCCACCGTCCGATGCGCGACGACGTCGTGCCGGCAGGGACGTACGGCGGGGCGGCCGCGGGTGCAGTGGTCATGTCGTCGGTGCTCCCGGGTGTGCCTTCAGGTACTCGACGATCGCGGCACCGAGCTTCGACCCGATCGGCGTGCCGAGTCCGGTCGCGTAGTCCCACCCGGGTGTGGCCTCGTAGAACAGGTTGCCGCCCCGCACGACGTCGTGGAACACCGTGTCCGGCTCGGCGGCCGCGGCCACCGCGTAGAGCGTGGGTGCCACCAGTCCGATCCCCTGCATTCCCGCCCGTTTCGCCATCTCGTCGTACAGCGCCAGGAGCCCGGCCCAGAACGGCGAGCTCGCGCTCGTGCCGCCGGCCTCGCTCGGTTTCCCGTTCACCACGATGTACCACCCCGAGAGGGGGTCCGCGGGCGCGGCCACGTCCGGGAACTGCCGCTTGCCGTTCGACGAGGCGTTGTCGACGCCGGGGCCGCGCTGCCACGCGGGCCGGTCGTCGACCGGGTTGAGCCCGCCGCCCGTGCCGGCGTTCGCGAACGGCCACTCCCACGCGGCCTCGTCGACGTAGGTGCCGTCGGGCCGGCGCTCCACGAACGTGCCGCCCACACTCAGGGTGTACGGGAAGTCCGATGGGCTGGTCCCCGTGACCCGCCAGTCGTCCGGGTTCGAGCGCGAGCACGTGTACGCGCCGCTGTCCCCGCTCGACACGAGCACGTTCACCCCCACACCGGCCGCCTTCTCGACCGCGCGGGCGTCCCTCGTGCGCGCCGCCCGCGCATCGGGATTCGAGAGTCGCGCCTCGTCACACGCCCCCGCGCTGTAGGTCACGACGTTCGCCGCCTTGTCCTGCACGACTGCGTCGACCGCGTCGCCGAACGCGTCGAGCGGCGCGAAGTAGTAGAGGACCTGTGCCTTGGGCGCGACGGCCAGGACGGTCTCGACGTCCATCGTCCCCTCGGCGATGCTCTCGGCCGAGTTGGCTTCGTCGGCGTCGGGTCCGCCGCCGACCGTGATCCGTTTGACGGGCTCGACGTTCGCGAGACCGGCCGAGGTGGCCCACTGGTCGATGTCCTGGTCGCTGACCTTGCCGTCCATGATGACCGCCACTGTCTCGCCCTGGCCCTGCATCCCGTCGGCGTGGATCCCGGCGAAGTCGAACGTCCGCGCGAGTCGCTCCGGCGAGTAGCACTGCGGGTCGCTCTGACACGACGAGAGCCCGGCCCGGGGAGCGACGCGGGGCGCGAGATGGTCGAGGGGCCTGGTATCGAGCCCGGCGATCGCGTCGACGGCGCCGGCGAGCGCCCGTGGCACCGCCGCGTCGCCACGCGGCGCGTGGTACCGCTCGTGTGTCGCCGGATCCATCCGGTCGATCAACTGCACGTGGAACGCGCGGTTCACGGTCGCCGCGGTGCCGGCGACTCGGAGGCTCGTCCGTTGCGGGTAGCCCTCGACGACGTGCATGCCCATGCTCGTCACCCAACTCTCGACCCGAGTGAGCGCGGCGTCGGAGATGCCGAACCGCCGCCCGATCTCGTCGGGCGTGAGGTACCGGTGGTAGTCGGGTGACTTCGGATCGTTCACGCGCGCGACGAACGCGTGGAGCTCGGCCTCGTCGGGGACATCGAGGACGAGGTCGAATTCGACGGGAGCGTCGCCCGGGGTGGCGCCGAGGATGCGCGGTGAGGTGCTACCCCGGGCGGTGCCCGACGCGGCCGCTGCGGTCGGGGCCGAGGCGACGATCACCGCGAGGGCGAGCACGCACACCAGGCCCCGGCGGCGGCGACGGACGGCGATGCGGCGTCTCACGCGAACTGCAACGTGTCGACGGGAATCAGGGCGATGAACTCGCGGATGCTCGTGATGTCCTTGGACGAAAGGCCTTCGCCCGTGATGAGCAGGGAGAGCACGACGTTCACGCCCTTGTCACCCGCGCCCATGATGATGACGTCGGCCGGCGCGGTCGGACCCGACCCCGAATCGAGGGTGCCCGTGTAGGCCGCGCCCTTGCCGCGCACGAAGCCGAGTCCGGGTGCCATCAGGCGGGTGGGCGAGTCGTTCGCCTCCGTGAGCCCGAGCACGCGTTGCGCGAGCGCGTCCTTGCGTTGCGCCACGAGTTGCTCGACCGACGAGTCGCGGTCGCGTGCGCCGGCGACCCACAGTTCGGCGTCGACGTGCGTCCCGTGGGCGCCGAGCTTGACGCTCGTCCCGTCCTCGCCGGTGATCCCGAGGACGCGGTCGGTGTACTCGAAGGAGTAGCCGAGGTCGCGGCTCACCCAGCTCTTGCCGAAGCTGACCGGTTCCTCGTCGCCCGCGAGGCGGCACGGCTCGCCCGGTTTGCACGGCGGCTTCGGTGCCGACGGCTCGTTGGCGACGAGCAGCGCGATGGCCACCCCTGCAACGAGGGTGAGCGCGACTGCGAAGGCAACGACGACGTACCACCGTCGCAAGCGCGGCGCGGCATTCCCGGCCGGCCGGGGCACTTCCCGCGTCGCCGTTGGTGGGGGACCGGCGGTCAGGGGGTGGCCCCCGGCGCGTCGGGCTCGGGTGCGGCGGCACCGCCCGCCGGTCGCGGCTTCGGGAGCGCCCGGAGCGCGATGCCGCACTGCCCGCAGAAGGTGTGGCGCGGAGTGGGCCGGTGGCAGTTGGCGCACTGGATCTGCTCGCCGAGGTCGGCGGTCTCGTCGGCCTCCTCGAGCAGGCCGACGTGCACGGCGCGCCGCAGCAGGACCACCGCGATCACCGCCAGCACTGCGACCCAGATGAGTCCCGGGTTGCGCTCGAGCACCTGCAGCCCCGCCGGCGCCGCGACGACGAGGAGCGACGACGCGACGAGCGCGAGGAGCGGCGAACCGAGCGGTCCGAGCGCGTGCCGGTCGCGAACCGGTGCGCGGTAGCGGAGCCAGAATGCGCCGGCGAGCGCGCCGATCGCCCCCGCCCAGATCAAGGGGATGAGCACGCCGATCTCGACGAGGCGGATGATCCACGGCCCGGATTCACCGGCGGGACGCAGCCCCGCCGAGACGAGCGGCCACGCCTGGACGATCGTCTGCACGCCGATCAACGTCACCGCGGTGGCCGCACCGAACGTGGTGCCGTCGAGGACGTCGTTGAACCGCGGGTAACGCAGGAGGACGAGGAGCGCCGCCAGCGCGAGCCCCTCACCGACGAGGGGGACGACCACCACGCGGAGCAGCACGTCGCCGTCACCGAGCATCGAGAACGAGGGCGGCCCGAGCGGGGTGTCGATGTTCTGCAGCCAGAGCCCCAGCCCGACGCCGACGAGCGCGCCCCAGGCCATGGTGAGCCCGAGCACGAGCGGTGGCTCGTCCTCGTACACGTCGACCGCCACGAGATAGAGGAGCACGAGGAGGGGCATCAACGCGGCCGCCACCGTCAGCGCGATCGGGTACAGCCCACCGAGCGCCAACCCCACGATGACCGCGAGCCCGAGAACGAGCGCGATGCCGAAGTACGTCATGTCGGCGTCGGGCAATTGCGGGAAGAGGCTCGAAACGACGTGCGGGGCCCACGCGCGCTCACGCGGCGCGGCCGCGAACTGCACCCTTCCGCTGCGGCGTGCCGGCATCGGGTCGTCGTCGAGGGAGTAGCCGCACCGGACACAGAACGACATCGGCGGGACCTGCCCACCGCACTGCGGGCAGGTGATGTTGGCGTCCGGCGGTTCGTTCGTCGTCATGGTCGAGTGTCGAGTGTTTGGCTCAGGTCGCCGACTGTGCGAACGAGTTCACCGCGCCGTTCAGGATGGCCTTCAGGTCATCGAGGCTGGCCTTGAACGCGTTCTGCGCGTCGTCCGCGCTGCTGCCGAAGGCGACGAGTTGGAGCCGGATGGCGGTGCCGTCGGTCCGCACGAACGCGAACAGGATGCCGTACTCGTTCGCGCTGCCGTTACTGCTCGTGTAGAGCCCGAGGTAGGCGATGTCGGCACCGCTGGAGAGCGGATCCTTCACGTCGACGGTCTCCACCTGGCCGGTCTGCACCTGAGAGAGCGAGTCGTTGTTCGTCACGAAGCCCTGCAGCATCGCGGTGACGGTCGCGGTCGCGTCGCCCGACGTCTTGCCGAAGTCGACGTACGCGGCGACGTTGTCCTTGCTCACGACGACGTACGACCCGTCGTCGGCGACCTTGCTGTCCCACCCGCTCGGCACGGGCACGACGAGGAGGCCGTTCCCGAGCTTGACGCCCGTACCGCCGCCGCCGTTCCCGTTCGGCGGCTGCGTGGTGGACGTGCTCGTCGAGGTGGTCGACGTGCCGCCGCCGCCCGGCCGGGTCCCGGGCGGGCTGGTGTTGGGCGGGGCGGTATTCGGCGGACTCGTCGGCGTCGGGTTCACGGGCGCGGCGCCGGGCTTGTCGTTCGACTGCATCGCGTTGCCGACGAGCACGCCGATGCCCCCGAGGACGACGACGACGACCGCGACGAGCGCGATGAGCATCTTCCCGGAGAACCTCGACCTCGGTGCCGGCGGAGGGCCGGCGCCGGGCGTCGTCGGGAACACGGGTGCCGGTGGTGGCGGTGCGGCCGGAGCCGGGGGAGGAGCTGCCGGAGCCGGAGCTGCCGGAGCCGGAGCTGCCGGAGCCGGAGCTGCCGGAGCCGGAGCCGGCGGAGGAGGTGGCGCGGCCGGAGGAGGCGGAGCTGCCGGCGGCGGCGCAGGCGCAGGTGGCGGCGCAGGAGGTGGCGCGGCCGGAGGAGGCGGAGCTGCCGGCGGCGGCGCAGGCGGAGGTGGCGGTGCGGCCGGAGCCGGAGGAGGTGCAGGTGCAGGCGTGCCGGGCTGGGTGGGCGGCTCCTGGGTCATGCCGCACCCCCGATCCCCGGCTCGCGCAGTTGTCGACGTACCTGCTGCGACGTCGCCCGCACCGACTGGCCGCACGCGACGCAGAACAACGCGTCGGGGAGGAGCGGCATCTCGCAGTCGGGGCACCACCCGCCGTCGACCACGGCGGCCTTCCCGCGCCGGCTGGCGGCGGCATCCTCGAGCGCCGCTTCGAGCAACGCCGTGTGCAGCACCACGCGGATCCGCACGATGAGGAGCGCGAGGACGATGAGGCCCCAGATCAGCCCGAGCCACACGCCGTAGTCGGCGTACGCGAGGAGACGCACGCCGCCCCAGTAGAGGACGAGGGCGACGATCGCGAGGAGCAGCTCGCGGAAGTAGCGACCGGTGAACCCGTCGTACCCCTCGCCCTTCCCGGAGAACGCGGCGACCGCGATCCCCGTGGCGGTGCCGTACACGAGCGATTTCACGATCATCAGGCTGAGGATCACCGGGATCCAGTTGCCGATGCCCTGCGTGGTGTGGAGAGGGCCGGAGAAGACCGAGCGGTACGACACGATCGTCTCCGCGGCCGCGTACGCGGTGCCTGCGGCCACGCCGAGGGTCAAGCCGTCGATCATGTCGTCGAACTTCGGCATGCGCGCCAGGATCACCGGGCCGACGTTCATCGCGATCTCGGCCACGACCGGGAGCAGGACCACGAAGATCAGGAAGGGCCCGATCGGCAGCTCGTTCAGCTGACCGAGCGTGGCCTTGGCGGCGAGCTCGAAGTACTGGTTGTCGAACACCCACTCGTAGAAGACGAGCGTGATCAGCGCGCCGAGCACGAGCGTCAGCACGATCACGAGACCCACGAAGGGTCCCGGCGTGTCCTCCCACACGTTCAGGTCGTAGAGGTAGAGCAGGTACACGATGGGCACGGCGAACGCGGCGCTGACGATCGCGGCCGGCAGCAACCCGGTCAGCGTGAAGACGGCGACGATCACCACCGCGATCGCGAGCGCCCAGCGGTACCGATTGCCGGTGACGCGGTTCGTGTGCGGCATGACCGTCGACACGAGCGCGAGCTGCACCACGTTCTCCGTGGGCTGCACGGCGTACGCGTCACGCCGCGCGCCACGGCCCGCCTGAGTGGGCCAACCGCACTTCGAACAATAGAGCGCGACGTCAGGCAACGGCTCCTGACAGTGGCTACACGTCATGCTCGCCCCTCCTGCCTTCGTGCGGGTACGCCCGGGACCCGCAACCCCCTGGGGTGGGGGCAAGATAGCGCACGCGGTCGCGCGCCGCTACGTCAAACGGCGATCTCGGTGCGCCGCGTCAGCCAGAGGGTGTGCTCGCGCGAGATCGCTGCCTCGGCGTCCCGCACGAACGCGGCCCACTCCGTCTCGGTGTCGACGTGGGGGAGCCGGATGGCGATGGTCCCCAACTCCTGCCCGGCGATGCCGTACGACTTCGCCAGGGTTTGGAATTGCCGCGCCTGGATCCACGCGGTCGCTGCGACGGCGAGCGTGGCGAACACGCTCAACGGGTCGATCTCCGGGTCGAAGACGAGCGTGGCGCGGAGCAGGGCCGCGACCAACCCCGCCATGCTGGCGAGCAACCCGACGAGGCCCCACTGGCGTGCTCGCCGGTGGTTCAACTCCGCCTTGGCGTCGTACCACGCCTGCTGGTCGCGGACGCGGTGGAGCGCGTACGTCCGCTTGCGGGTCGGGAGATCCCACGAGCGCATCTCGCGCATGCGCGCCGTGATCTGGTCGCCCACTCCGCCGCCGCTCCAGTGCAGGTCGGAGAGCTGGCCCATCACCTCGTGGAGCCGCGACTCGAACAGCAGGTCGACCTGCTCGGCGTCGAGCCCGATCGTGAAGGGCTCCCCGCCGACCGCGTACCGCCACGTCAGGGTCTTCACCGACTCGGCCCCGGCGCGTCCCTCGTACCAGCCGTCGGACGGACGCTCGGTGGCGAGCCGGAGCGCAAGGACGAACGCGATCCCGAACGCAACGAACGACAGCAGACCGCCGACGTGCACGGTGTCGGCGATCTTCCACGGGAAGAACGCGACACCCGCCGCCACGACCAGCATCGTGAGCTGCCACGCCGTCCAGTGGACGGCCTTCCGCTGGGACGCGAGAGCAGCCCGGTCCGACGCGCGGAACGCCGCGGGCATCTCCTCGTACTCGAGTGCAAGCGGTGGTGCATCCTCTGAGGCCACGGAGCCCTCGCTGACGCGGCGTGCGGAGCGCTCAGGTTCGCAAGGACGACGGCGGTCGTCAAGGTCGCGACCGCGACCCCTCTACCATGACCGGGGATGGAAGCGCAGGGTGGTGCGCGGGTACCGGCGCGACTGCGCAGGATCGTGCCCGTCGCCATCGCCGTGGCGGCGTTCGTCCTCGGCGTCGTCGGGTACCTGCAGGCCGACACGCCGACAACCACCGCGATCTACGACACGTTCCTGCTCTTCGCGCTGAACTACGCCCCGCCCAACTCGAACACCCTTCCCGTCGCGCTCGACGTCGCGCGCTTCCTGGCACCCGTCGTCACCCTCCTTGCTGCCGCGGCACTCGGAGCTCGGCTCTTCCGCGACGAGTACGACCGCATCACTGCTCGTTTCCGGCGGCGTCAGCACGTCATCGTCTGTGGCCTCGGTTACGTCGGCTCGACCACCGTGCAGCTCCTGCGCCGGAGCGCGCGCCCCGTGGTCGCGGTGGAGCGCGACAGCGCGTGCGCGACGATTCCGCTCGCACGCTCGGGTCGCGTGCCGGTCGTCGTCGGCGACGCGCGCGCGCCGCACACGCTCGAGCGCGCCGGTCTCGCTCGCGCCACCAGCGTGATCTGGACCGCGGGAGACCTCGTCGACGGCCAGAACGTGGCGACGAAGACGGTCGCCGACGTGTTGCGGCGCACCCGGCAGCGGCAGCGCCGCCGCCGGCCCGTCGACGACGTCGGCCGGCCGCCTGTCTGCCTGGTCCGCGTGCGCGACCTCGGGCTCTGCGAGCTCCTCCGGCGCGAGGTGCTGCGACGCCCGCTCGAGGAGGGGGATCCCGACACCGACTACTTCAACGAGTGGGAGAACACCGCGCAGCGGCTCCTGTGGGATGTGCTCCGCGGCTACAAGGTGACCGACGGGCACGTGGACATCTGGCTCGTCGGGGCGGGGCCGCTCGCCGAGGCGCTCATGGTGCAGGCGGTGCGCAACTGGTGGGGGCTCGCCACGCCCCGTCCCGGTTCCCGGCTCGCGATCCACCTCTTCGACGACGGCGCCACCGCGCAGCGCGATCGTTTCGCGGCAGCGTGGCCGCAGGCAGCCGAGGATTGCGACCTGTGCGTCCACGACGGTCCGGCCGAGCTGGTCCTGACGTACGCGCACATGCGGGGGAACCGGCCCGCCGACGCCGCGTTCGTCCTGCTGGAGAGCCAGGACAACGCACTCGAGCTCGCGGCTCGACTCGGCGACAGCGAGGTTGCGCAGCGGGTGGCGGTCGCGATCCCCGACAGCGCTGCCGGTTCCCTCCGTGACGGCAGGTTCGAGACCTTCGAGAGTCTCGTCGTGTTCGACCCGGTCGGGTTCGGCCTCGACACCGACATCCTGCTGCTCGACACCTACGAGCTGCTCGCGCGGATGATCCACGAGCGCTACCTCGAGAAGCGGCTCGGGGACACCGGCGAGCTGGAACCCGATCCCGATCCCGACGAAGTCCGTCACGAGTGGACGGAGCTCCAGCCGCTGTGGCGGAACTCGAACCGGGCGGCGGCGCGGTTCGTGATGCAGAACCTGAGCGAGTCGGGCTTCGACATCGTCCGGCGGGCCACGGAGGAGACCCACTTCACCGGCTTCGGCGCCGAGACCGAGAAGATGGCCGAGCGCGAGCACGAGCGGTGGGTCCGGTTCATGATCGCGCAGGGATTCCGGTACGCACCGGGCCCCCGCAACCTGGCGAACCGGACGAATCCCGACCTGCGACCGTGGACGGAGATCGACCAGGGATCGCAGGACTACACCTGCGAAGCAGTGAACGACTACCCGCGCCTGCTCGCGCAACTCGGGTACCAGGTCGGGCGGAAGAACGACGACGCGGACGACGCGGAGGGCGCACGGCCCGGATGAGCGCGCCGTCGCCCGAGGCCGGCGGCGCAGGGGCCCTTCGCTAGGCTCCGCCCACGGTGAACCAAGCGGTGAGCTCGACGCCGGCGATCGACGTCACCGCGCTCGAGAAGCGCTACGGCACCGTTCGAGCCGTCGACGGCCTCAGCTTCTCGATCGCTGCCGGCGAGGTGTTCGGCCTGCTCGGCCCGAACGGCGCGGGCAAGACGACGACCGTCGAGATCCTGGAGGGCTACCGCCGGGCCGACGCCGGCGAGGTGCGCGTGCTGGGGATCGACCCCTGGCGCGACGGCGCCGCGCTGAGGCCGCAGATCGGCGTGATGCTCCAGGAGGGCGGCCTCTATCCAGGCATCCGTCCGCTCGAGGCGCTGCACTTGTTCGCGTCCTACTACGACGACCCCGACGACCCCGACCGGCTCCTCGACCTCGTCGGCTTGCGCGACGCCGAGCAGACGCTCGTGCGCCGCATGTCGGGAGGCCAGCAGCAGCGCCTGTCGCTCGCGCTCGCGCTCGTCGGCCGTCCGGCGCTCGTGTTCCTCGACGAGCCCACCGCCGGCATGGATCCTCACGCGCGCGCCACGACGTGGGCGATGATCCGCGAGTTGCGCGACCGGGGCGCGACGGTCCTGATCACCACGCACGCGATGCAGGAAGCAGAGCAGCTCTGTGACCGGGTGGGCATCGTGCACCACGGTCAGCTCGTCGGCTACGGCACCCCGTCGGAGCTCACCACCGCGTCCGCCGCCGACATGCGTTTCTCGGCCGCCAGCGGCCTCGACCTCGACAAGCTCGCGCACGCGCTCGAGCTACCACCCTCCAGCATCCGCGAACCGAAACCGGGCGAGTACGTGGTCGATGCCGCGCCGTCGACGCGGCTGGTGGCGGCGTTGACCGCGTGGCTCGACGACCAGGACGTGCTGCTGAGCGAGCTCCGCGCCGGGCGCGGGTCGCTCGAGGACGTGTTCCTCCGCCTCACCGGCGACGAGCAGTCATGAGAGCGCGGGCGATCAGCGCGCAGACGCGCGTCGAGATGCTGCTCACCGTGCGCCGCGGCGAGAGCCTCCTCGTGACGCTCGTGATCCCGCTCGGCATCCTCGTGTTCTTCACCAAGGTCGACGCGGTGAACACGACACTCCGCCACCCGGTCGACTTCCTCGTGCCCGGCGTGCTCGCGCTGGCGGTGATGTCGAGCGCGATGGTGAGCCTCGGCATCGCCACTGGGTACGAACGGCGCTACGGAGTGCTGAAGCGACTCGGCTCGACTCCTCTGTCGCGTGCAGGGCTGCTCACCGCCAAGACGCTCAACGTGCTCGCGCTCGAGCTGTTCCAGATCGTCGCCATCGTCGTCACCGGCATCGCGTTGGGTTGGGACCCGTCGGGCGGGCTCGCGGCTGCGCTGGGGCTCCTGCTGCTCGGCACCGTCGCGTTCGCCGGCATCGGCATGCTCCTGGCGGGAACGTTGCGCGCGGAGGCGAACCTCGCGGTCGCGAACGGGCTGTTCCTCGTGCTCCTCTTCCTCGGGGGCATGGCGTACCCGTTGTCCAAGCTGCCCGGCGCGCTGGAGACGTTCGCCAAGGCGTTGCCCGCCGCCGCGCTCTCCGAGACCGTGCGCGCGGTCCTCGGCCAGGCGTCGTTCCCCACCGGTGAGTTCGTCGTGCTCGTGATCTGGGCGATCGCCGCGCCCCTCGCCGCCGCACGTTGGTTCCGCTGGGAAGAGTGACCGGAGCGGCCGCACACGCGCGGCGACGAGCGAGCACCGCGAGCCGAGTCGCTCGCCAGCGAGCGAGCGACCGCACACGCGCGGCGACGAGCGAGCAGAGCGAGCCGAGTCGCTCGCCAGCGAGCGAGCGGCCGCGGCGCAGGTACCCTGCGCCGCAGCGAGCGAGCGAAATATCAGGTCTTGACGCCGAGCTTCTGCAGCTGCCGGTCGAGCTCGGTGCGCTCGAGGGCCCGGATGAAGTGCGCGACGATCTTCCCGTCCGCGTCGATGAAGAACGTCTGGGGCAGCGGGTCGACGCCGTAGCCGCGTGCGACGGTGCTGTTCGCGTCGAACCCGTTCAGCCACTCTGCCCGCTGCTGCTCGGCGAAGCGGCGCGCGTCGCCGCGCAGGTCGCCGGTGTCGACACCGAGCATCGTGAACTGCCCGTTCGTGGCGGCAAGGGTCGACCGGAACAGCGGGAACTCCTGCCGGCAGGGGGTGCACCAGGACGCCCAGAAGTTGAGGACCACCGGGCGACCGCGGAAGTCGGAGAGCTCGACGCGGCCGCCGCCGAGCGCGGGGAGCTCGAAGTCGGGCGCCGTCTCGCCGACCTTCGCCGAGTTCGCCACCGCGACTTCCTCCAGGCCCGGTCCCGGGGTCTGCTCGGCGTGGTGGACGACGACGATGACCGTCACCCCGGCGACGACGAGCAGCACGGCGACCGCCGCGAGCGCGACGAGCAGCCGGACGCGTCGGGACGGCGGCGCGAGGCCGACGTCAGGCGGAGCGGACGAGAGTGTCGACGGCAATCGCGGCGAAGAGCAGCGCGAGGTAGAGGTTCGAGAACATGAAGAAGGCGATCGCGCGCTCGGGTGAGCTGTGGCGGACGAGTTGCATCGCCCGCCACACGAAGACGAGGCCCAACACCACTGCCGCGGCGAGGTAGATCGCGCCGGTGTCGGCCACGAGCGGGAGGACGAGCGTGGTGGCGACCACGACCACGCTGTAGACGGCGATCTCGCGCAGCGCGACCTCCACGCCGCGTGCGACGGGGAGCATCGGGATGCCGGCGGCCCGGTAGTCGTCGTAGTAGCGCAGCGAGAGGGCCCAGAAGTGTGGTGGCGTCCAGAAGAACACGATCGCGAACAGCACCCACGCCGGCGCCGCCAACGTTCCCGTGACGGCCGCCCAGCCGACGAGCACCGGCACCGCGCCGGCCGCGCCCCCGATCACGATGTTCTGCGGGCTCCGCGGCTTCAGCCAGATCGTGTAGACGAACACGTAGAAGAGCGTCGCGCTCACGGCCAGCGCGGCCGCCAGCAGGTTCACGGTGCTCCACAGCAGCGCGAAGGCGACGATCTCGAGCACCAGGCCGAAGACGAGCGCACCCTCGGGCGAGATCCGGCCGCTCGGCAGCGGGCGCTGCGCGGTGCGGCGCATGACCTGGTCGCGATCGCGCTCGATCCAGCAGTTGATGGTGTTCGCGCCGCCGGCGGCGAGTGCGCCGCCGACGAGCACCTCGACGATGAGGAGCACCGACGGCAGCGCTCCTGCCGCAAGGATCATCGCCGGCACCGTCGTCACGAGGAGCAACTCGATGACGCGCGGTTTGGTGAGTTGCACGTAGAGCAGTGCCGTCCTGCCGGCACGCTCGTACCACGGCGTCACCGCGATCGGCAGGCGGTGTCCGGCAACCTCGGGGGAGTCGGCCACCGCCCGAATGTACCCCCGGTCGGTCGCGGTACTCGAAGCATGTGCCGGTAGCCTGTGCGTCTCATGCCCGAGCACGACGACGTCAAGCAATCGATCCGCATGACGGCCGATCGGCTCCTCGTCGTACCCAACGAGGAAACCGGCGACCGCAAGAGCCGGGGCGGCATCCTCATCCCCGCGACCGCCAACGTGAACCGGCGACTCGCGTGGGCCGAAGTCGTCGCCGCCGGGCCGACCGTCCGCAACGTGGCCGAGGGCGATCGCGTGTTGTTCGCGCCCGACGCGGGCTTCGAGGTCGAGATCCGCGGCGAGGAATACCTCATCCTGCGCGAACGCGACATCCACGCGGTCGCGTCTGCGCGCGAGGACGGCCAGACCGGTCTGTACCTCTGATCTCGATCTCTGAATACAAGCTTGATCAACGCCGAGCGCGGCCCTTCTTCTGCCTGATCGCGACCGGCACCGCGGCCGGGTGCTCGACGGGCGGGAGACTACGCACCGCGTTGCGGGCATCGAGGTACTCGACCACCGCCTGGTGGAGCTTCTTGCCGAGCATCTTGCGCAGCTCCACGTCGAGGCTGCGGTACACGGGCTCGGCGGCGGTGAACACCTCGGGCGCCTCGGTGCACCACCAGGCGAAGTCCTGGCCGCCTTCGTCCCAACCTTCGCGACCGAACTCGGTGAGGGTGGAGACGACCGAGCCGTCCTCCTGCTCCTCGTCGATACGGCGGAGGGGGAGTTGCCAGCACACCTCGGGCTTCCAGTCGCTGTGGTGCTCGCCGACGCGCAGGGCGTGCTGGTGGAGCGCGCAGCCCGGACCGGTCGGGAAACCCGGCCGGTTGAGGAAGATGCACGCGTCCTTCACGAGCCGGGTCCGCCAGTCGGGGGTGCCGTCGTCGTTCTTCCCGACCTTGGCGTACACGCCTTTCTTGCGGCCGATCCTGGCGAACTGCCACTCGTCGTCGCCGAGCTTCTTCGCGAGCTTGACGACCGTGTCGCGGTCCTTGCGGTCCGAGAAGTGCGCGCCGTACGAGCAGCAGCCGAGGATCAACTCGGGGGCCTTCTCGGTGAGCACGCCCTGACAGCCGTTGCCGAAGATGCACTGCCAGTGCGACAAGAGGAAGGTGACGTCGATCTGCCACCGCCGTCCTTCCTCGTCGGGGTCGTCGAAACTCACCCACTCCCTCGCGGGTCGGACCATCGCGTCCTCTCCCTTCCACCGGTGCTCGTCCGCCTTCTTACCGTGCGCCGGCCGTCGAGACGTGTCATTCCCGCGAACGGTGGTCCTAATCTCGAGGGCTATCGACCGGACCGACCAGATGCTCGACGACCTGCGCGCCGCGCTCGGTCCCGATCGTGCCCGTGCCGAACCGCTCGAGCTCGCGCTCTATGCGCGCGACGCGGGGGTCGCGTCCGGCCACGCCGCCGCGGTGTGCTTCCCGCGGACCGGCCGCGAGGTCGCGCTGGCGGTGCAGGTCGCGGCGCGGCACGACCGGCCCTTCGTGGCCCGGGGGAGCGGCACCGGTCTCGCCGGCGGCGCGACACCGATCGGCGACCCGCTCGTGATCGTCACCACCCAGCTCAACCACATCCTCGACGTCGACGCCGACGACCGCGTCGCTTGGGTCGAGCCGGGCGTGCTCAACCTCGACCTGACTCGTGCGGTCGCGCACCTGGGGCTGCACTACGCACCCGACCCGTCGTCGCAACAGGCGTGCACGATCGGCGGCAACGTCGCCACCAACGCGGGCGGTCCGCACTGCCTCTCGTCGGGGGTCACGGCGACTCATGTGCTGGCGCTCGAGGTCGTGCTCGCCGACGGGTCGACCACGGTGCTCGGTGGCCTCGAGCCCGACCAGGCCGGCTACGACCTGCGCGGGTGCTTCGTGGGCAGCGAGGGCACGATGGGCATCGCCACCCGCATCGCGGTGCGGCTCACCCCCGACCCGCCCGCCGTGCGCACGCTGCTGCTCGACTTCGACGCCATCGAGGACGCGGGGGCGGCGGTGAGCGGCATCATCGCCGCGGGGATCGTCCCGGCGGCGCTCGAGATGATGGACGCCGAGATCACGCGGGCGGTGGAGGACTACGTGGGCGCCGGCTACCCGCGTGACGCGGCGGCGGTGTTGCTCGTCGAGCTCGACGGTCTACCCGGCGGTGTCGACGCCCAGGTCGGCGTCGTCGAGCGAGTCGGCCGTGAGCAGGGTGCGCGTTCGGTGCGCGTCGCAGCCGACGACGCCGAGCGCGCGCTGCTGTGGAAGGGTCGCAAATCGGCGTTCGGCGCCATCGCCCGGATCGCGCCCGACTACTACCTGCACGACGCGGTCGTGCCCCGCACCCGCCTCGTCGACGTGCTGCGGCAGGTCTACGCGATCGCCGCCGAGCAGCACCTCACGATGATGAACGTCTTCCATGCCGGCGACGGCAACCTGCACCCGCTCATCGTGTTCGACGCGCGTGAGCCCGGCGTCTGGGAACGCGTGCACCGCGCCGGCGACGAGATCCTGGCCGCCTGCGTCGCCGCCGGGGGCGTGCTGTCGGGCGAGCACGGCATCGGCCTCGAGAAGCGGGAGGCGATGCCACTCGTGTTCTCCGCCGACGACCTCGACGCCCAAGCGCGGCTGCGCGACGCGTTCGATCCGTCGGGCCGCGCGAACCCCACCAAGATCCTCCCCGCCGGCAGCCGGTGCGGCGAGCTGCAGCGCGTGCCGGAGGGCGCGTGGATCTGACCACGGTCGCCGAGCAGGTGCGGGCCGCAGACGTCGTCGCGATCGCCGGCGGGGGCACCCACTGGGAGGTCGGTGGTCCGCCGCCCGCCGGGGGGGAAGAGGTCGCGGCCCCGGTCGGGGTCGTCGCCTACGACCCGGCCGACCTCACCGTCACCGTCGCCGCCGGCACGCGCGTGCGCGAGCTGTCGGTGGTGCTCGCGGAGGCGGCGCAGGAGTGCGCGCTCGACCCGCGCTCGGCCGACGCGACGGTGGGCGGAACGCTCGCCGTCGGCCTGTCCGGCCACCGCCGACTGCGGTACGGTCCGCTCCGCGACCGGGTGCTCGAGGTGCGGTTCGTCACCGCCGACGGCCGGGTCGTGAAGGGCGGCGGACCCACGGTCAAGAACGTGAGCGGGTTCGACCTCCCGCGCCTGCTGGTGGGGTCGTTCGGCACGGTCGGCGTGCTCGTCCAGGTGATCCTGCGCTGTCAACCACAGCCCGAGGTCGCCGAGTGGAGCGTGACCGACGCCGACCCCTTCGAGCTCCGCCGGCGCCTGTACCGGCCGTCGTGCCTCGCGTGGGACGGGTACCGGACCCATGTGCTCCTGGAGGGGATCGCAGCCGACGTGCGGCGCGAGCGCCAATCGGCGGGGGGCGAGCCGTCCACCGCGCCGCCCGAGTGGCCTCGCGGGCCTCACCGCGGGCGCGTGTCGGTCCGGCCGTCGGCCGTCCGCGAGCTGGTGCCGGTGCTGCGCGACACGGGCGTGCGCTGGCTCGCCGAGGTCGGCGTCGGCACCATCCACGTCGCCGCCGGCACCGAAGAACCCCTCGCCGCTGTGCGCGCCGCCGCCGAGCGACAGGGCGGCTGGCTGCTGCGCGAAGCCGGCGCGCCCGATCTCGACGGCTTCGGGCGCGCCCTGCCGAACCTCGCCCTCCAGGCGCGGCTCGCCCAGGCCTTCGACCCCACCGGCAAGCTGAACCCCGGTCGCCTCCCCCTCGCGGAGCGCGTCCGTGCATGACGCGCCCCCGGCCCCGCGCTCGGCCCGCCATCGGCTGCCGGTCGACGAGAACGAGCTCGTGGCGTGCGTCGCGTGCGGCCTCTGCCTCCCGCACTGCCCCACGTACCGGGTCACGGGACTCGAGGCGGCGTCGCCGCGCGGCCGGATCACGGCAATGCGCGCCGTGGAGTTCGACGGCGCGCCGCTCGACGACGCCTTCCGCCACACCATGGAGACGTGCGTGCAGTGCCGCGGCTGCGAGGCGGCCTGCCCGTCGGGCGTGCCCTTCGGCCACTTGATGGAAGGCGCGCGCGAGGCGCTCGCGAGCCGGGGCGCCGCGCCGCGGAGCCTGCCCCGCCGGGCGGCTGAATGGCTCGGTTACGTCCTCGTCCTGCCCCGGCACCGGCTCCTCGTCGCGCTCTCGTGGCCCCTGTGGCTCGCGCAGCGTCTGCATCTCGTGCCGCGGCGGTTCGGTCTCCCGAGACTCTCGCGTCCCTCGATGCGGCTCCGCCTCGAGGGCAGCCCGGTGCCCTCCGCCTACCTCTTCGCGGGCTGTGTCATGGACGCGTGGCAACGCGAGGTGCACCACGCCGCGCTGCGGGTCATGCGAGCCGCCGGCGCTCGCCCCGGGCTAGGGCGGGGCGGCGACTGTTGCGGCGCGCTGCACGTCCACGCGGGGCGCGTCGACCTGGCGCGTGAGCTGGCGCAGCGGGTGATCGCGTCGATGCCCGGCGACATCCCGATCGTCGTCGACAGTGCGGGCTGCGGCGCGTTCATGAAGGACTACGGCCGGTTGCTCGGCACCGCCGACGCGCGCGCGTTCGCGTCCCGCGTGCGCGACTTCTCGGAGTGGTTGGCGTCGCAGCCGGCGCTGCCGCTCCGCGACACCGGACGTGACGCGGTGGTGCAGGACCCGTGCCACTTGCGCCACGTCCAGCACGCGCAGGGCGCGGTGCGGACCGTGCTCGCACCCGCGTACCGGCTGGTCGACACGGCCGACGACGGCCTGTGCTGCGGCGCGGGCGGTGCGTACGCCGCGCTGCAGCCCGAGCTGTCGTCGGAGATCCGGCTGCGCAAGGTCGAGGCCATCCGGCGCGCGGGCGGTGATGTCGACCCGCTCGTGGTCTCCGCCAATCCGGGGTGCGCGATGCACCTCGCGGCCGTCGGGCTCGACGTGCGCCACCCCGCCCAACTGCTCGCCGAAGCGCTCGATGCGCGATCCGATGGCTGACGCGGGAGACATCGTCGGGCGCCTGCAGTCCATCGAGGAGGAGCTCCGCGACCTCGCCTACGAGAAGCTCCGCGCCGCGAGCGAGGACGGCGACGCCGGCGCGCTCGACGACGAGAAGCGTGTTCTGCAGGCCCGCCGCGCCGTCGAGCGCGCCATCGCCGCGCTGGGCGGCACGATGACCGGCGACTGAAACGCCGCGCTCAGCCGGCGCGACCGTTCACGCGGTCGATCAGCATGCGCAGGCGCGCCCAGTTGCGCCGGTCGAACCAGAACGCCAGGCGGGCGAGGTCGACGTGGTCCCCGTCGGCGACCTCGGCCTCGGTGGCCCCGATCTCCTCGATCCCGCCGCGCACCACGATGTCGGCGAAGTCGTCGTTGATCCGGCCGAGCGCTTGTACTCCGAGCGCGTCCCGCATGCGCAGCACCAGCCGGCCTTCGACGAACCGGAGCGACTGGTAGTTGGTGTAGAACCGGAAGATCTCCGCGACCGCGTCGTCGATGCTGTCGGTGGCGCGGAGCAGCGCGAGGTCGTCGCGCCCGATGTAGCCGGTCTTCACCAGCTCCGCGTCCACGAACGCGAGCCACGACGACCAGTACGTACCACCGGGCACGTCGAGGAGTACGACGGGCGCCGGCTGCGCCTTTCCCGTCTGGAGCAGCGTCAACAGCTCGAACGCCTCGTCGAGCGTCCCGAAGCCGCCGGGCAGCAGGACGAAGGCGTCGGACTCCTTCACGAACTCGAGCTTGCGCGTGAAGAAGTAGCGGAAGTTGACGAGCTTGGGGTCGCCGTCGAAGAACTGCGTGGTGGCAGCCTCGAACGGGAGCTCGATGCTCACGCCGAACGCCTGCTCCGGACCCGCGCCCTCGATGCCGGCCTCCATGATCCCGGGCCCCGCGCCGGTGACCACCATCCAGTCGCGGGCCGCCACCGCGGTGGCGAGCTCTCGGGTCTGCACGTAGAGCGGGTCGTCGGGCTGCGTGCGAGCCGAGCCGAAGATCGCGACCTTGCGCGCCGACCGGTACGGCGCGAAGACGTGGAACGCGTGCCGCATCTCCTTCACCGCGGCGTTGGCGATCTTGAGGTCGCCCCGATCGGCCTGGTCGCGCCCCAGCCGGACCGCCGACGCCATGATCTCGAAGACGAGGTCGGCGTCGGCGGGCCGCGCCGCGCGTTCGGCGATCGCGGCCA
>DASPTH010000323.1:0-5543 GCA_035623515.1 Acidimicrobiia bacterium | reverse complement strand
CTCCTCGAGCGTCGTCGACGAGGTGATGGGCCAGGTCCTCGGCCACTCGCTCGTCGCGATGGACGAGCCGCAGCATCGGGCGTACCGCGCGCTGGTCGCGCCGGCATTCCGCCCGAAGCTCCTCGCGCAGTGGGAGGAGGTTCTGGTGCGGCGCGTCGTCGACGAGCTCGTCGACTCGTTCGCCCCGGCCGGCCGCGCCGACCTCGTGCGCCAACTGACGTTCGCGTTCCCCGTCCGCGTGATCGCCCGCATCCTCGGCCTCCCCGAAAGCGACGTGCAGCAGTTCCAGCGGTGGTCGATCGAGCTCATCAGCGCGGTCGTGAACTGGGATCGGGGCCTCGCCGCGTCCGACGCCCTCCGCGCGTACTTCGCGGTGCAGGTCACCGACCGCCGGGCACATCCTCGTGACGACCTCATCAGCGAGCTCGTCGCGACCGTGGTCGACGGCGAGCGGCTCGGCGACGAGGAGATCTTCGCGTTCCTGCTGCTCCTCCTGCCCGCCGGGGTCGAGACCACGTACCGGTCCCTCGGCAACCTCCTCCTCGCGTTGCTGACGCATCCCGACCAGCTCGAAGCCCTGCGGAGTCACCCCGACCTGCTGCAGGGCGCGATCGAGGAAGGGCTGCGCTGGGAGCCGCCCCTCCTCCTGATCGCGCGGCGGTGCGTGCGCGACACGCGGCTGGGGGGCGTCGACGTCGACGCCGGCCAGATGCTCAACGTGTTCGTGGCCGCCGCGAACCGTGACGAGCGTCGGTTCCCCGACCCGGATCGCTTCGACATCACGAGACCGCCGGTGCCGCATCTCGCCTTCGGATCGGGCGTGCACACCTGCCTCGGCATGCACCTGGCACGGATGGAGAGCCGGGTCGCGATCACGGCGCTCCTCGAACGGCTCGACGACCTGCGCCTCGACCCCGAGGCACCCACGCCGCGCATCGTCGGCACCATCCTCCGCTCGCCCGACGCGCTCCCCGTCCGCTTCGCCGCCTGAGGCCGCGCACACTCCCGCCGACCCGTTGGACCGCGGCCGCCCCGCGCCGTACCGTACGACGATCCGCGCGCGGGTGTACGGGCCGGGTACCCCGGCCCGTAGCGAGCGAACCATGGAGCAGGTGAGCGAGCGTGAGCGGGCCGGGTACCCCGGCCCGTAGCGAGCAAGCAGGCCCGGAGGACGCGGTGACGAGGCGAGCGCAGCGAGGCGAGGAACTCGCCGTGAGCGAGCGTGAGCGGGCCGGGTATCCCGGCCCGTAGCGAGCGAACCATAGAGGAGGAGGACGCCATGGGATACGAGTTGCAGGGCAGCCGGGTGCTCGTCACCGGCGCGTCGTCGGGCATCGGTGCCGGGTTCGCCGAGGCGTTCGCGCGCGCCGGCTCCACGGTGGGCATCTGTGCCCGGCGGGCCGACCGGCTCGCGGAGACGGCCGACAACTGCCGGGCGCTCGGGGCGGAGACCTTCGAATGGATCACCGACCTCGCCGATCCTGGGCAGGTGGACACGCTCGCCAAGGCAGCGCTCGCCGAGATGGGCGGCGTCGACATCCTGGTGAACAACGCCGGGATCCCGAAGCGCCGCCACGTCACCGCGACCGACTTCGCCACCGTCGAGCTGGTGACCCGGATCAACTACCTGTCGCAGATCCAGCTCACGCTCGCGTTGCTGCCGCAGATGCTCGAGCGCGACTCGGGCCGGATCATCAACGTGTCGTCGGTCGCGGCCAGCCTGTCGTCGCCCGGTGAGTCCGCGTACGCGGCGTCGAAGGCGGCCCTGTCGGTGTTCTCCGAGGTCATGACCGTCGACCTCTACGGCACGGGGGTGAAGGTGCTCGTCGTGTACCCCGGCATCGTCGACACCGAGCTGTTCTCGATCCCCGACAACGACCCGCTCGTGGCCGACGTCGAGGGGATCCCGGTCGAGCAGTGCGTGACGGAGGTGCTCGACGCGCTGCAGCGCGACGCCATCGAGGTGTACACGCCGGCCCACTTCAAGGATTTCGCCGTCGGCAAGGCGAACGACATCCCGGCCTTCCTCGCCGGCACCGCCCAGTACGTCGCGCAACAAAAGGCCGCGAAGGCTTGAAGCCCGCTCACAAGGAGGCGCATCCGTGCGCGCACTGCTCTACGGCGTCCAACCGCCGTCCGTCCCGCCGCCCGACACCGACAACCCGCTCGTCGCTGCGCTCGCGCGCACGCCGATGGACCTCGTCGACCTGCCCGATCCCGGCTTCCTGCTCCCCGACTGGGTGATCACGAAGCCACGCCTCACCGGCGTCTGCGGCTCGGACTCCAAGCAGGTGTTCATGGACTTCGGCGAGATGAACCTCGACAACCCGATGCGCGACTTCTCGTCGATGCCGCAGGTTCTCGGTCACGAGGTCGTCGCCGACGTCGTCGCGCTCGGGCCCGAGGCCGAGGGGCTCGAGGTCGGCGACCGCGTCGTACTGAACCCGTGGCTCTCCTGCGTCCCGCGCGGGGTCTCGCCCGTGTGCCCGGCGTGCGAGACAGGCGACCTGAGCCTGTGCTGGAACTTCGACGCGCCGCCCATCGCCCCGGGCATCCACATCGGCACGTCGAAGGACGCAAGCGGCGGGTACGCCACGCTCATGCCCGCGCACCCGTCACAGCTCTTCCGTGTCCCCGACTCCGTGCCGGACGAGCTGGCGGTGTTCGCCGATCCGTTCGCGGTCTCGTTGCACGCGATCACGCGGCACCCGCCGCCGTCCGGAGGCAAGGTGCTGGTGTACGGCTCGGGGGCCCTCGGCACCTGCGCCGTCGGCATCCTGCGCACGCTCCATCGCGACGTCGAGGTCGGCGTGGTCGCGCGCTTCGAGAGCCAGGCCGAGCTCGCGCGCAAGCTCGGCGCCAGCGCGGTGTTCCAACCGTGGCCGGTGAAGGAGATGATCGAGGCGGCTGCCGAGTGGTCGGGTGGCGTGTTGCGCGGCGACCACAAGCTCCCGATGGCGTACCCCGGCGGGATCGACGTCGTGTACGACACGATCTCGAAGAAGGAGACGCTCGAGGCCGCAGTGTCGCTGCTGAAGGCGCGCGGAACGCTGGTGAAGGCGGGCGTGCACGGCCCGGAGCGGTGGGAGTGGACGCCGCTCTACTTCAAGGAGATCAGCTGGGTCGGCTCGAACGCGTTCGGGTTCGAGGAGGTCGACGGCGTGCGTCAGCACGGCATCCAGCACTACCTCGACCTCGCCAGCTCGGGGCGCGTCGACATCGCCGACATGCTCACGCACACGTTCCGCCTCGAAGACTGGCGCGACGCGTTCACCGCGCTCGCCACCCAAGACGAGTCGGGCGCGATCAAGATCGCCTTCGACCAGCGGGACACGTGAGCCAGACCGCGCTGCACGCGCTCGACCTGGTCACGCCCGAGGAGATCACGCGGGCGGTCGCGATCATCCGCGACGACGCGCGCTTCGAGGCCGACTCCGTGTTCGTGCACGTGAGGCTCTACGACCCACCGAAGGACGCCGACCCCTCTACCGTCGACCGCGAGCTCGAAGCGCTCCTGGTACCCCCGGGTGCGCGCCTCGAGGTCGCCGACGTCGTGGTGTCGGTCACGAGCGGCGAGATCCGCTCGTGGACGGTGCACGACGGGATGCGGCCGGCGCTGATGTTCGGCGAGTCGTTGAACGCGATCCTCGGTGTCGCCGCGCACCCCGACTGGCAGGCGGCGCTGCGGCGGCGCGGCATCCCCGACGACGCGATCGTGCAGATCGACCCGTGGCCCGCGGGTTCCTTCGGCGTCGAGCACGAGGCCGGTCGGCGAATCAGCCGCTGCATCGCGTTCCTGCGCGAGTCCGACGTCGACAACGGGTACGCGCGCCCGATCGAGGGGCTCATCGCATTCTTCGACAACGGCGCGGGAGAGGTGCTCGAGGTCGTCGACCTCGGCGTGGTGCCGCTCCCGCCCGAACGCGGCTCGTACCTGCCCGACGACGTCGGCCCGATGCGCGACGGACTCCAGCCGCTCGAGATCGTGCAGCCCGAGGGCCCGAGCTTCACCGTCGACGGGAACCTCGTGCAGTGGCAGCGGTGGTCGTTCCGCGTGGGCTTCGATCCGTACGAGGGCCTCGTGCTGCACACCGTCGCGTACCACGACGGCGACCGCGCGCGGCCGGTGCTGCACCGGGCGTCGGTCTGCGAGATGGTCGTCCCCTACGGCGACCCGGGGCCGATGCACGGGTGGAAGAACGCGTTCGACGCCGGCGAGTGGGGCCTCGGGCGGATGATGAACTCGCTGAAGCTCGGCTGCGACTGCCTCGGCACGATCCACTACTTCGACGTGGTGCTCGCGACCGAGCAGGGCGAGCCCTACACCGTCGAGCAGGCGATCTGCCTGCACGAGGAGGACTACGGCATCCTCTGGAAGCACGTCGACCAGCGCGGTGGCACCGACGAGGTCCGCCGCTCGCGCCGCCTGGTCGTGAGCTTCGTGGCGACCGTCGGCAACTACGAGTACGGCTTCTACTGGTACTTCTACCTCGACGGGAACATCCAGCTCGAGGTGAAGCTCACCGGCATCGTGTCGGCGATGGCGGTCGTGCCGGGCGAGCACTCGCCCTTCGCGAACGTCGTCGCGCCCGGGGTTGCGGCGCCCCACCACCAACACCTCTTCTCCGCACGCCTCGATCTCGACGTCGACGGACCCGTGAACGACGTGTACGAAGTCGAGGCCGAGCCGTTGCCGCCCGGACCCGACAACCCGTGGGCGAACGCCTTCGCGCAGAAGGAAACGCGGCTCGAGACCGAGTTGGGCGCGCAGCGCGACGTCAACCCGGCGACGAGCCGCACGTGGAGAGTGGTGAACCCGGCGAGCACCAACCGACTCGGGCAGCCGGTCGGCTACAAGCTCGTGCCCACCATGTCGACGCCGACGATGCTGGCGTCACCCGACTCGAGCGTGGGCCGGCGCGCGGGCTTCGCGCGCCACAACCTGTGGGTCACGCCCTACCGGCGTGACGAGCGCCGCGCCGCCGGCGAGTTCCCGAACCAGCACGCGGGCGGTGACGGCCTGCCGCGCTGGACCGCGGACGACCGCGCGATCACGGGCACCGACGTCGTGCTCTGGTACACGTTCGGGGTCACGCACTTCGTGCGTCCCGAGGACTGGCCGGTGATGCCGGTGGAGTACACGGGGTTCCTGTTGCAACCGGTCGGCTTCTTCGATCGCAACCCCGCGCTCGACGTCCCACCGCAGGGCGCGAACGGCAGTTGCCACGTCTGACCGCCGGGAACGAGGCGAGCGACCGCGAGGCGGGTATCCCGCCGAGCAGCGAGCCGTGGCCCGAGCGGCCCGTGAGCGGAGCGAACGAGAGCGGGAACGAGGCGAGCGACCGCGACTGCTGATCGCATACGTCTCCATGCCATACTGCCAGGCTCGCTGCGGGGGCCCCTGATGTTCGATGTGTTCATCTCGTATTCGCACGACGATGTCGTGCTCGTCGAGGCGCTCGCGTCGGGACTGGCCCGCATCGGCAAGCCCTGGTGGCGGCGGCGCTCCCTCCACGTCTTCCGCGACACCAACGTCATGTCCG
>DASPTH010000178.1:0-68915 GCA_035623515.1 Acidimicrobiia bacterium | reverse complement strand
CAGGAGCGCGGCATCACGATCACGTCGGCGGCCACCACGTGCAAGTGGCGCGACACCTGGATCAACATCATCGACACGCCGGGCCACGTCGACTTCACCGTCGAGGTCGAGCGGTCGCTGCGCGTCCTCGACGGCGCGGTGGCGGTGTTCGACGCCGTCGCCGGGGTGGAGCCCCAGACCGAGACCGTGTGGCGCCAGGCCAACCGCTACAACGTGCCACGGATGTGCTTCGTGAACAAGATGGACCGCGTCGGCGCCGACTTCTTCCGTTGCGTCGACATGATCACGGACCGTCTCGACGCGACGGTCGCGATCGCCCAGCTCCCCATCGGCGCCGAGAGCGACTTCCGCGGCGTCGTCGACCTGCTCACCATGCGCGGGCTCGTCTGGGAAGACGGCATGGGCGAGCGGTACGACACCGTCGACATCCCCGACGAGCTCGTCGCCGACGCCGAGCACTGGCGGCACGAGCTGATCGACGTCGTGAGCCGGTTCGACGAGCGCGTGCTCGAGAAGTACGTCGCCGACCAGGAGATCACCGCCGACGACCTGCGCACGGCCTTGCGGGCCGCCACCGTGGCGGGCGACGTGGTGCCGGTGCTCTGCGGCTCCGCGTTCAAGAACAAGGGTGTGCAGCCCCTGCTCGACGCGGTCGTCGACTACCTGCCGAGCCCGGTCGACGTCCCCGCGATCGCCGGGACCGACCCCGCCGACGAGGAGCACGAGCTCGAGCGCGAGCCCGCCGACGACCAGCCGTTCGCCGCGCTCGCGTTCAAGATCATGAGCGACCGCCACATCGGCAAGCTCACCTACTTCCGCGTGTACTCCGGGAAGCTCGCGGCCGGGAGCCAGGTGCTGAACGTCACGAAGGGTCGCAAGGAGCGGGTCGGCCGCATCCTCCAGATGCACGCCAACCACCGGGAGGACAAGGCAGCGGTCTTCGCCGGCGACATCGTGGCCGTCGTCGGCCTGAAGAACACCTCGACCGGCGACACGCTGTGCGACCCGAGCCACCCGATCATGCTCGAGCGGATGGAGTTCCCCACGCCGGTCATCTCCGTCGCCATCGAGCCGAAGACCAAGGCCGACCAGGACAAGCTCGGCAAGGCGCTCGGCGCGCTCGCCGAGGAGGACCCCACGTTCCAGGTGCGCACCGACGACGAGACCGGCCAGACCATCATCTCGGGGATGGGCGAGCTGCACCTCGACGTGCTCGTCGACCGGATGGTCCGCGAATTCTCCGTGGTCGCCAACGTGGGCAAGCCGCAGGTCGCGTACCGCGAGACCATCACGGTGCCCGTCGAGAAGGTCGAGGAGAAGTACGTGCGCCAGACGGGTGGCCGCGGCCAGTACGGTCACGTCGTCATCAGCCTCGAACCCACGGGGCCCGGCGGCGGTTACGAATTCGTCGACAAGATCACCGGTGGCGTGATCCCCCGTGAGTACATCCCCGCGGTCGACGCCGGGATCCAGGAGGCAATGGAGGGCGGCGTCGTCGCCGGCTATCCGCTCGTCGACCTCCGAGCCATCCTCACGTTCGGGTCGTACCACGACGTGGACTCGAGCGAGATGGCGTTCAAGATCGCGGGATCCATGGCCCTGAAGAAGGCGGTTCGCCAGGCGAAGCCGGTGCTGCTCGAGCCGATCATGGCCGTCGAGGTCGTCACGCCCGAGGACTACATGGGCGACGTGATCGGCGACCTCAACTCACGGCGCGGTCAGGTCGAGGGAATGGAGCAGCGCGGCACGGCGAACGCGGTCTCGGCCAGGGTGCCCCTGGCCGAGATGTTCGGCTATGTTGGCGACCTTCGTTCGCGGACTCAGGGTCGCGCGACCTACACCATGCAATTCGACTCCTACCAGCAGGTGCCCGAGTCGATTGCCGAGGAAATCGTCAAGCGAGTGCGCGGCGAGTAGCCGCGGCGTTCGAGGGACAGAGCAGGAGCAAGGGAAACCGTCATGGCCAAGGCGAAGTTCGAGCGTACGAAGCCGCACCTCAACATCGGCACCATCGGTCACATCGACCACGGCAAGACCACGCTCACAGCCGCGATCACGAAGGTGCTGTCGGAGGCCGACCCCGAGCACAACACATTCTCGGCATTCGACGACATCGACAAGGCGCCGGAAGAGAAGGCGCGCGGCATCACGATCGCGATCACCCACGTCGAGTACGAGACGCCGAACCGCCACTACGCGCACGTCGACTGCCCGGGCCACGCCGACTACATCAAGAACATGATCACGGGCGCCGCGCAGATGGACGGCGCGATCCTGGTCGTCGCCGCCACCGACGGGCCGATGCCCCAGACGCGTGAGCACGTGCTCCTCGCGCGTCAGGTCGGTGTGCCGTCGATCGTCGTCGCGCTCAACAAGGCCGACATGGTCGACGACGAGGAGATCCTCGAGCTCGTCGAGCTCGAGGTGCGCGAGCTCCTCAACGAGTACGAGTTCCCCGGCGACGACACCCCGATCATCCGCGTCTCCGCGCTGAAGGCGCTCGAGGGCGACGCCGAGTGGGGCACCAAGATCAACGAGCTCATGGAGGCGGTCGACTCCTACATCCCGGAGCCCGAGCGCGCCGTCGACCTCCCGTTCCTCATGCCGATCGAAGACGTCTTCTCGATCACCGGCCGCGGCACGGTGGTCACCGGTCGCGTCGAGCGCGGCATGGTCAAGACCGGCGAGGAGATCGAGATCGTCGGGCTGCGCCCCACCACCAAGACCGTCTGCACCGGCGTCGAGATGTTCCGCAAGATCCTCGACGAGGGCCGTGCGGGCGACAACATCGGTGCCCTCCTTCGCGGTACCAAGAAGGAGGAGGTCGAGCGCGGTCAGGTGCTCGCCAAGCCGGGCTCGATCACGCCGCACACGCAGTTCAACGCGCAGGTGTACGTGCTCACCAAGGAAGAGGGCGGGCGGCACACGCCGTTCTTCGCCAACTACCACCCCCAGTTCTACTTCCGCACCACCGACGTCACCGGGAGCATCAGCCTGCCCGAAGGCGTGGAGATGGTCATGCCCGGCGACAACACCGAGATGGTGGTGGAGCTGCAGAAGCCCATCGCCATGGACGAGGGGCTCCGGTTCGCCATCCGTGAGGGCGGCCGCACGGTGGGCTCCGGCGTCGTCACCAGCGTCGTCAAGTAGGGTCACCGCCTACCGGGTCCGAGAGACGAGAGCGAATGGCAGATTCGAAGGGTCAGAAGATCCGGATCCGGCTGAAGGCCTACGACCACGAGATCGTCGACCAGTCGACGAAGAAGATCGTGGAGACGGTGGTGCGCACCCAGGCGAAGGTGCGAGGCCCGGTGCCGCTGCCGACCGAGGTGCGTCGCTTCTGTGTCGTGCGCTCGCCGCACGTCGACAAGGACTCGCGCGAGCACTTCGAGATGCGGATCCACAAGCGCCTGCTCGACATCGTCGAGCCCACCAGCAAGACGGTGGAGTCGCTCCAGCGCCTCGATCTCCCCGCCGGCGTCAGCATCGAGATCAAGATCCAGTCCTCTTAATTCGCTTGCTCCTCCTTGATGGTTCGCTCGCTGCGGGCCGGGGTACCCGGCCCGCGGGCGCTCACTCACGAGCTCGCTCGTCGCCGCGTGCGGCGCAACTCGTTCGGCGGGGCCGGGCAGTACCTGTGCCGCGCGGGCGCTCGCTCCTCCTTCATGGTTCGCTCAGCGTTCGCTCACGCGCGCGCATGCGGGGCGGCGCTCGAGAAGCCGGTGGCGATTGGTGGGGCACGGGCTCACCGAGTAGTCTTGTCAGGCTCGCTGATCGGTCCTCATCACGCCGATCGGCAATCTGACCGGACCAGTTCGCCAACCGACGTCCGTGCAGGCTGCGCCGAGACCGTCTCACGCGGGCGGGCCCAGGACCGCACGGCACAACCGATCGACGCTCCGCCGGGACTTGCCGGGCGGAGCGTTCGCGTGAGACGAGAAGGACGACGCCTTCATGGCCGCCAAAGGCATCCTCGGGCGCAAGCTCGGCATGACCCAGATCTGGGACGAGCAGAACCGCGTCGTCCCGGTGACGGTGATCGAGGCCGGGCCGTGCCGCGTCGTCCAGCTGAAGACGCCCGAGCGCGACGGCTACGCGGCGGTGCAACTCTCCTTCGGCACGACGAAGCAGCAGCGTCTGTCGAGGCCCGAGGCCGGCCACCTGAAGAAGGCGGACGCCCCGCCGACGCACCACCTCGCCGAGCTCCGCGTCGACGACCTCTCGGGATTCGAGGTCGGCCAGGTGTTGAGCGCCGACGTCTTCGAGTCGGGTGAACGGGTCGACGTCACCGGGATCAGCAAGGGCAAGGGTTTCACCGGCGCCATGCAGCGCTACAACTTCAAGGGACAGGGCGCCAGCCACGGCAACCACAAGAAGCACCGCTCACCCGGGTCGATCGGGGCGTGCGCGACGCCCGCCCGAGTGTTCAAGGGCATGAAGATGGCCGGCCAGCACGGCAACGCGCGGGTCACGACGCTCAACCTCGAGGTCGTCGAGGGTGACGCCGAGCGCGGGGTCCTGCTCGTGAAGGGCGCGGTGCCCGGGCCCGCCGGCGGCCTCGTGCTCGTGCGCAACGCGGTGAAGGCTTCCGTGAGCAAGTCCGGGAGCGCGGCATGAAGCTCGACGTGAAGTCCGCCTCCGGCGCCGGCAAGGGAACCGTCGACGCGCCGGACGCCCTCTTCGGCATCGAGCCGAACGTCGCGGTGATGCACCAGGTCGTCAACGCGCAGCTCGCCGCCGCACGCTCCGGCACCCACAGCACGAAGACCCGTGCCGAGGTCCGGGGTGGCGGCGCGAAGCCGTGGCGCCAGAAGGGCACGGGACGGGCGCGGCAGGGCTCCATCCGCTCGCCGCAGTGGCGTGGAGGCGGTATCGCGCACGGCCCGAAGCCGAGGGACTACCGGCAGCGCACTCCGAAGAAGATGATCCGCTTGGCCCTGTGCTCGGCACTCTCAGATCGTGCCGCCGACGGCAAGGTCCTCGTCGTGGACGAGTGGGGCATCGACGAGCCGCGCACGAAGGACGCCGTCGAGATCCTGGGGGCGCTCGGGCTCCGCACCAAGGCCGAACGCGACGAACGGGTGCTCGTCGTACTCGACAACACCGAAGAAGCAGTGTGGAGGTCGTTCCGCAACCTGGGTGACCGGGTGCAGCTCGTGCTGCCGCGCGAGCTCAACGCGTACGACGTGCTGGTCAGCGACTGGTTGGTGTTCAGCAAGGCGACGCTCGACGCGACCGTCGCGCACTTCGGCGAGCGCGAGGTGAACGGGACCGCGCCCGACGAACAAGCGGGTGATCCCGAATGACCGCGAAAGCCCCCCGCGACATCATCATCCGGCCGGTCGTCTCCGAGAAGTCATACGCGGCGTTCGACGCGAACATCTACACGTTTCTCGTCGCACCCGATGCCAACAAGATCGAGATCAAGCGCGCGGTCGAGGAGATCTTCGGTGTGCATGTCACCAACGTGAACACGCTCAACCGCAAGGGCAAGCGCAAGCGCAACCGGCGTACCGGAACCTATGGCACCCGCGCCGGTTCGAAGCGAGCGGTCGTGTCGCTCGCGGCCGGCGATCGCATCGAGATCTTCGGGAGCTGAACGATGCCGGTACGCAAGCGCAAGCCCACGAGCCCGGGACGGCGTTTCCAAACCGTCGCCGACTTCGCCGAGATCACGCGCGACGAGCCCGAGAAGTCGCTCACCAAGGCCAAGCCGCGCACCGGCGGCCGCAATGCGTACGGTCGCATGACTTCGCGCCATCGGGGCGGTGGTCACAAGCGCAAGTACCGCGTCGTCGACTTCCGTCGCGACAAGGACGGTGTCCCCGCGAAGGTGGCGTCGGTCGAGTACGACCCCAACCGCAATGCACGGATCGCGCTCCTGCACTACCTCGACGGCGAGAAGCGCTACATCCTCGCTCCCACCGGTGTGGAGGTCGGCGATCTGCTCCAGAGCGGGCAGGGTTCGGAGATCCGGCCCGGCAACGCGTTGCCGTTGCGGTACATCCCGGTCGGCACGACCGTGCACAACGTCGAGATCAAGCCGGGTGCGGGCGGCAAGCTCGGCCGGGGCGCGGGCGCCGCGATCCAGCTCGTGGCCAAGGAGGGCCAGTTCGCCACCTTGCGGCTGCCGTCCACCGAGATGCGCCGGGTCCCCATCGACTGCCGCGGCACGGTGGGCTCGGTGGGCAATCCCGAAGCGGCGCTCGTGAAGGTGGGCAAGGCCGGGCGGGCCCGCTGGCAGGGCAAGCGGCCCCATGTCCGTGGTGTCGCCATGAACCCGATCGACCACCCGCTCGGTGGGGGCGAAGGCAAGAGCTCGGGCGGCCGCCACCCCGTGTCGCCGTGGGGCAAGCCCGAGGGGCGCACCCGCAAGAAGGGCAAGAAGTCCGACGAGCTCATCATCCGCCGCCGTCGCGGCCGCGGGGCCCGGAGGTAGCCATGCCGCGCAGCTTGAAGAAGGGGCCGTTCGTCGACGACCACCTGCAGAAGAAGGTCGACGCGATGAACGCGTCCGGCGAACGCAGGGTGATCAAGACCTGGTCTCGCCGATCCACCATCACCCCGGACATGGTGGGCCACACGATCGCGGTGCACGACGGCCGCAAGCATGTGCCCGTGTACCTCACCGAGGCGATGGTCGGCCACAAGCTCGGGGAGTTCGCACCCACGCGCACCTTCCGGTATCACGCCGGGCAAGAGCGATCGAGCCGCCGCTGATGCCCGAGACCGCCGCCCGCCTCCGCTACTACCGCGCATCGCCGCCGAAGATCCGGCAGGTGCTGCGCCTCATCGCGGGCCAGGACGTCAACGAAGCGCGCGAGATCCTGCGTTTCTGCGAACGGGGTCCGGCCGAACCGGTGATGAAGCTGCTCGACTCGGCGATCGCCAACGCGATGCACAACGACAACATGTCCGACGACGAGCTGTTCGTGGCGCGCGCGTTCGTGGACGAGGGCCCGACGCTCAAGCGAGGACGGCCGCGGGCCCGGGGTCGCTACGGTCGGATCAAGAAGCGCACGAGCCACGTCACCATCGTCGTCGCGCGTTACGACGACGAAGCCCTCGAACGTCGGCGGGCCCGCGAAGCGGCGGTGGCGGGCCCGGCGCGCGTGAGCAGACGGCGGCGGGTGGCCGCCAGCCGCCGTCGGGCGCGAGCCGAAGCACATGACCACGACCACGACCACGACGAGGACGAGATCGAGGCGGAGGAAGCGCTCGAGGAAACGGAAGGCCTCGACTGGGGCTCCGAAGACTTCGACGAGACCGAGACCGTCGAAAACGAGGTCGAGAGAGAAGCAGACACCGCCGAGGTACCGGACGCCGAGGATGCGTCCTCGCCGGCCTCGGGCGAGCGGAGCGAGCACGAGGACGGTGAGTAGATGGGACAGAAGGTCAACCCGTATGGATTCCGCCTCGGCATCACGACCGATTGGAAGTCGCGCTGGTTCGCCGAGGACGCGGAGTACCGCGACCAGCTGATCGAGGACTGGAAGATCCGCGACTACCTGCGCAATGAGCTCGAACGTGCCGCCGTCGGGCGCGTCGAGATCGAGCGGACACGCGACCGGCTCCGTGTCGACGTCTACACGGCACGTCCCGGCATCGTCATCGGCCGTCGTGGCGCAGAAGCGGACCGGTTGCGCGCCGGGTTGCTCAAGATCACCGGGAACCCGAAGATCCACTTCAACATCCAGGAGATCGCGAAGCCCGAACTCGACGCCACGTTGATCGCACAGGGTGTGGCCGATCAGCTCACCGGCCGGGTGTCGTTCCGTCGCGCGATGAAACGTGCGTTGCAGACGGCGATGAAGGCGGGGGCGCAGGGCATTCGCGTGCAGTGCAGCGGCCGCCTGGGGGGCGCGGAGATGTCGCGGAAGGAGTCGTACCGGGAGGGCCGCGTGCCGCTCCACACGTTGCGCGCCGACATCGACTACGGCGAGGCCGAAGCGCGCACGACGTTCGGTCGCATCGGCGTGAAGGTGTGGATCTACAAGGGCGAGATCCTCCCCTACAAGTCGGCCGCCGAGGACAAGATCCGCAAGGAAGCCGCGATGGCGGTCGGCGACACCTCGGGCCAGGGCCCGACGCGCCGCGTCGTCAGCGCGGGCGGTGGCCGCCGCCGCCTCGCCGCCGAGGCGCAGCCGGGCGAGACCGAGGGCGAGGAGATCGCCGAAGAGGCGAGCCCCCTCGTGAAGGAGGCCGACCCCGAGCTCGAGCGCCTGCTGGCCGAAGAGGAGGAGATCGAGCGCCGCACCCGCCAGCACCACGAGGCGCCGAAGTTCCACGGGGACGAAGACTGATGCTGATGCCCCGCAAGGTCCGCCATCGCAAGACGCAGCGCGGGCGTACTTCCGGTGTCGCCAAAGGTGGCACGAGGGTCACGTTCGGCGACTACGGGATCCAGGCCCTCGAACCGGGCTGGATCACGAACCGCCAGATCGAAGCTGCTCGTATCGCCATGACCCGGTACATCCGGCGTGGCGGGAAGGTCTGGATCAACATCTTCCCCGACAAACCCGTCACCCAGAAGCCCGCCGAGACGCGCATGGGGTCCGGCAAGGGCAACCCCGAGCACTGGGTCGCGGTGGTGAAGCCGGGTCGCGTGCTGTTCGAGCTGTCCGGGGTTCCCGAGCCGACCGCCCGCGAGGCGATGCGGCTCGCGATGCACAAGCTCCCGATCAGGTCACGGTTCGTCGTGCGCCAGGACGAGTCATGAGACGGAGCGACCAATGAACAAGTCCAAGGAGCTCCGTGCGCTGAACGACACCGAGCTCGAGCACCGGCTGTCCCAGGCGAAGGAGGAGCTGTTCAACCTCCGCTTCCAGAACGCGACCGGCCAGCTCGACAACATCGCCCGGATCCCCGAGACGCGTCGTGAAATCGCTCGCATCGAGACGTTGCTCCGGGAGCGCGAGATCGCAGCTGCCGAGCAGCAGGCCGGTTAGCAGAGGAGTGAGGGTGACGGACGAAACACCGAAGCGTACGAACCGCCGGAAGGTCCGGGAAGGCATCGTCGTGTCCACGAAGATGGACAAGACGGTCGTCGTGGCCGTGATCGACCGAGTGCGCCACCCGCGCTACGGCAAGACGATGCAGCGCACGAGCCGGTTGTACGCCCACGACGAGGAGAACGATGCTCGCGAGGGCGACCGCGTCCGCCTCGCCGAGACACGTCCGGTCTCGAAGCTCAAGCACTGGCGCGTCGTCGAGGTCTTGGAAAGAGCGAGATAGCCCGATGATCCAGCAGGAGAGCCGGCTTCGCGTGGCCGACAACTCGGGCGCGCGCGAGGTCCTGTGCATCAAGGTGCTCGGCGGCACCCGTCGTCGCTACGCGAGCATCGGCGACGTCTTCGTCGCCACGGTGAAGGACGCGGTGCCGGGCGCGGCGGTGAAGAAGGGCGACGTCGTGAAGTGCGTGGTCGTGCGGACGAAGAAGGAGAAGCGGCGTCCCGACGGGAGTTACATCCGCTTCGACGAGAACGCCGCGGTCTTGATCAACGAGCAGATGCAGCCGCGTGGCACGCGCATCTTCGGTCCGGTCGGCCGCGAACTGCGCGACCGGAGGTTCATGCGCATCGTGTCGCTCGCACCGGAGGTTCTCTGATGAAGATGCGACTGAAGAAGGGTGATCGGGTCCAGGTGATCCAGGGGAAGGACATCGGCAAGGTCGGCGAGGTTGCGCGGGTGATACCGGACCGCAACATGGTCGTCGTCGAGAGTGCCGAGCTCATCAACGTCTCGAAGAAACACCAGAAGCCCACACGGGCGACGATGCAGGGTGGCATCCAGGACAAGGCGATGCCGATCCACGTCTCGAACCTGATGATCATGTGCAGCAAGGACGGTCCGGTGAAGATCGGCTACCGCGTGGAAGCCGACGGTACGAAGACGCGGGTCTGCCGGAAGTGTGGAGCGGTCCTGTGACCACCGCTGCGCGCGAACGCCCACGTCTGAAGGAACGGTTCGCCGCCGACTTGCGCCCGGCCCTCCAGCAGGAGTTGGCGCTCGGCAACGTGATGGAGGTGCCGCGCCTCGAGAAGATCGTGCTGAACTGCGGTGTCGGCAAGGCCACGCAGCAGCAGTCGCTGCTCGACGGCGCCGTCGCCGATCTCACCGTCATCACGGGGCAGAAGCCGCTGGTGACGCGAGCACGCAAGTCGATCGCCGGGTTCAAGCTCCGCGAGGGCAACGCGATCGGCGCCAAGGTGACGTTGCGCGGCAATCGCATGTGGGAGTTCTACGACCGGCTCGTGAGCATCTCGATCCCCCGTATCCGCGACTTCCGAGGCATGAACCCGAACTCGTTCGACGGCCGCGGGAACTACACGTTCGGCGTCACCGAACAGCTGATCTTCCCCGAGATCGACTACGACAAGATCGACACCGTGCGCGGCATGGACATCACCATCGTCACGACCGCGCCCACCGACGACCAAGGCCGGGCTCTCCTCCGCGCCCTGGGCTTCCCCTTCCGCCGGGACGACCAGTGACGAGGGCTGCAAGCGAACAGAGACTGGACACGATGCGGCGACGCACCCTCCCGTCGACGATGCGGCAATGCAGCGAGTGGAGCGAGCGGAGGAGCTCGCAGCGAGTGCACAACCTGTGGCGACGAAGCGAGCGGACGACGGTGCGGCGACGCAGCGAGTGGAGCGAGCGGAGGAGCTCGCCGCCGAGCGAACGGAGTGGATGGAGTGAGCGCAGCGAACGGAAGTAGCGGAGTGGGAGCGAGGCAGTAGAGATGGCAAAGAAGGCTCTCGTGCAGAAGCAACAGCGCAAGCCCAAGTTCAAGGTGCGCGCCTACACGCGCTGCCGCCGGTGCGGCCGCGCGCGGTCGGTGTACCGCAAGTTCGGGCTCTGCCGCATCTGCCTGCGAGAGATGGCCCATGCCGGCGAGGTACCGGGCGTCACGAAGGCGTCGTGGTGACGGCACGGGAGGCGCGCTGATGATGACCGATCCTGTCGCCGACATGCTCACGCGCATCCGGAACGCGAACACCGCGTTTCACGACGACGTCGTGATGCCGTCGTCGAAGCTCAAGGAGGCGCTTGCGCGCATCCTGGAGCGCGAGGGTTACATCACGGGCTACGAGGTCGGAGACGACTCGTCGCGTCCAGGCCGTCAGCTCAAGATCACGATGAAGTACACGCCCGACCGCAAGCGGACGATCTCCGGCTTGCGGCGTGTGTCGAAGCCGGGGCTGCGGGTGTACTCCAAGGCGGAGAGCGTGCCGCGCGTCCTCGGCGGGATGGGAATCTCGATCCTGTCGACGAACCAAGGGCTCATGACCGATCGCGAGGCGCGCGAGCGCCGAGTGGGCGGTGAGGTCCTCTGTCAGGTGTGGTGACCAGATGTCTCGTGTGGGAAAGCGGCCGATTCCGGTGCCGAGCGGCGTCGACGTGATGGTCAGTGGCCGTCACGTCACCGTGAAAGGCCCCAAGGGCACGCTCGAGTACGACGCGCCGGAAACCATCACCATCGAACGCAACGGCGACGATCTGGTCGTCACCCGCCCCGACGACGAGCGTGAGAACCGGGCACTGCACGGTCTCACGCGGTCTCTCGTTGCCAACATGGTCACCGGCGTGTCGGAGGGCTTCGTGCGTGAGCTCGAGATCGTGGGGGTGGGCTATCGCGCCGCGGCCAGCGGTCCCCAGCGGCTGGAGATCCAGGTCGGGTACTCCCATCCGGTGCAGGTCGACGCCCCTGCGGGAATCGAGTTCGAGGTTCCCGCCCCGACCCGCATCATGGTGCGGGGTTTCGACAAGCAGCTCGTCGGTCAGGTCGCGGCCGACATCCGAAAGATCCGCAAGCCCGAGCCCTACAAGGGGAAGGGCATCCGCTACGCCGACGAGCGCGTCCTGCGCAAGGCCGGCAAGTCGGCGAAGTAGCGGGAGACAGGAAAGACGACGATGCACAACCGTCAGGTAGCACGCGAACGACGCCACCGACGTGTACGCAAGAAGGTGCGCGGCACGCCCGAACGCCCGCGTCTCGCGGTGTTCCGCTCCAACAAGCACGTCTACGCACAGATCATCGACGACGTGAACGGTGTCACCTTGGTCGCGGCATCGACGAAGGAGAAGGGGTTCACCGGCTCGACCGCGACGGTTGCCGGCGCGAAGCAGGTCGGAAAGACGGTGGGCGAACGTGCCCAGGCGGCCGGCATCAAGGCCGTCGTGCTCGATCGCGGCGGGTTCAAGTATCACGGCCGGGTCGCAGGCGTCGCAGACGCCGCGCGCGAAGCCGGCCTCGAGGTCTGAGGAGCAGGCCACATGGCCGACGGTCAACTCGAAGAGCGGGTGATCGCGATCAACCGCGTCGCCAAGGTGGTGAAGGGCGGCCGGCGGTTCTCCTTCACTGCGCTCGTCGTCGTCGGTGACGGCGTCGGGAACGTGGGGCTCGGTTACGGCAAGGCCAAGGAGGTACCGGCGGCGATCCAGAAGGGCATGGAGGAGGCTCGCAAGAACCTCTTCGCCGTGCCGCTCGCGGGCGACACCATCACCCATCAGATCATCGGCGAGCACGACGCCGCGCGCGTCCTGCTCAAGCCGGCTGCGCCGGGAACGGGCGTCATCGCGGGCGGCGCGGCTCGGGCGATCCTCGAGGCCGCCGGGGTGCGCGATGTCCTCGCCAAGTCGCTCGGGTCGTCGAACGCGATCAACGTGTCGCGCGCCACGATCAACGGTCTCCGAGCGCTTCGGCGGCCCGACGAGGTCGCCGCGCTGCGAGGCAAGTCGCCCGAAGAGGTGAGCACGGCGGGCATGCTCCGCGCGTACCGGGAGCGCAACGCCCGCAAGACCGAGGTCACCGAGGTGGCATGAGCATGGCGACGTTGCGCATCACGCAGATCCGCTCGGCGATCGGCGCAAAGCCGAAGCAGCGCGGCACGTTGCGCGCGCTCGGTCTGCGACGGGTCAACCACTCGGTCGAGCACCCGGACAAGCCCGAGGTCCGGGGCATGATCGCCCGCGTTCCGCATCTCGTCACTGTCGAAGAGGTGACGTCATCGTGATGGCGGAGCGAGCGGAGTCAATGGAACGGGCGGCCGCGTGTGGCAGCCGTGGAGTGGGAGCGGAGCGATGGTGAAGGTCCACGACCTGAAGCCGCCTGCGGGCGCGAGGAGCGCGCCACGCCGCGTCGGCCGCGGGATCGCCGGAAAGGGCGGCAAGACTGCCGGCCGCGGTTCGAAGGGCACCGGAGCCCGTGACAACGTGTCGCCGAGATTCGAAGGCGGTCAGACCCCACTCCACCGGCGGACACCCAAGGCCAAGGGCTTCCGCAACCCGTTCCGGGTGGAGTACGCCGTCGTGAACCTCGACGCGCTCGAGCGCCTCGACGCCGGCACCGACATCGATCCGGGCGTGCTGCGCGCGCACGGTGTGGTCGCGAAGCGAGGCCTGGTGAAGATCCTCGGCCGCGGCGAGCTCTCCCGGGCGCTCACGGTCCGCGCCCACGCCTTCTCGCAGGGTGCAATCCGGGCCATCGAGGCCGCGGGCGGACGGGTCGAGACGATCCCGGCACCCTGGGGCGACCGTCGTCCACCGGCTCGCGGAAACGCGTTGAGCAACCGGTAAGCTGCAGTACCCGTTTCGGAGAGGAGGTCGCGCCCCCGATGTTGTCCCGGCTGCGGAACATGTTCCGGGTGCCCGACCTGCGAAACAAGATCCTCTTCACGATCTTCATCATTGCGATCTACCGGGTCGGCGCGCACCTGCCGGTGCCCTACGTCAATTTCGACGCAATCAAGCAGCTCCAGAACCAGTCGACGAACAGCGGCGTCGTCGGCTTCCTCGACCTCTTCTCCGGCGGCGCCATCACGAACGTCGCGATCTTCTTCCTCGGGATCATGCCGTACATCACGGCCTCGATCATCATGCAGTTGCTGCAGGTCGTGATCCCGAAGCTCGAGCAGTGGCAGCAAGAGGGTCAGGTCGGCCAGAAGAAGATCACCCAGTGGACGCGCTACGTCACGATCGGCTTGGCGCTCATCCAGTCCACGGGCTTCGTGTTCGCGCTGCACCAGGGGAAGAGCGGCCTCCTCGGCTTCGCCGGGTTCCAGGGCACCGACATGATCCCCAATTTCAACGCGCCTCGGGCGGCGTTGATCGTGCTCACGTGGACGGCCGGGACGGCAGTGGTGATGTGGCTCGGCGAGCTGATCACCCAGCGTGGCATCGGGAACGGGATGTCGATCCTGATCTTCGCGTCGGTCGTGTCCCGGCTTCCTGCCCAGGGATCGGCCATCTACACCCAGGGAACCAAGGCGCAGTTCTTCACGATCATCGCCATCGGCATCGCCATGATCGTCGGCATCGTCTTCGTGGAGTCCGGCCAGCGCCGCATCCCCGTGCAGTTCGCCAAACGGGTCGTCGGCCGCCGGATGTACGGCGGCCAGAGCACCTACATCCCGCTGAAGGTCAACCAGTCGGGTGTGATCCCGGTGATCTTCGCCAGCTCGATCCTCGCGTTCCCGGCGTTGATCGCGTCGGCGCTCGGCAACAACGCGGTCGGTGTGCAGCAGTGGATCAACGACAACCTGGTGAACAACCACGGCTGGTGGTACATCACCTTCTACACGTTGTTGATCATCTTCTTCGCGTACTTCTACACGGCCATTGCGTTCAACCCGCAGCAACAAGCCGACATCATCCGAAAACAGGGAGGGTTCATCCCGGGCATCCGGCCCGGGCCGCAGACCGAGCGCTACCTGGCAAAGGTGCTGAACCGCATCACATTGCCCGGGTCGCTCTTCCTGGCCACGATCGCGGTCATCCCGCTCCTCGTGTTCGCGCTCTGGGACATCACGCAATTCCCGTTCGGTGGCACGGCGCTGCTGATCACCGTGGGGGTCGCGCTGGAGACGATGAAGCAGATCGACAGCCAGCTGATGATGCGGAACTACGAAGGCTTCCTGGCCTGATCCCCATGAGCGAGCGTCGCGAGGCGGGTCTCCCACGCGAGCGAGCGACCGCGAGCCGGGTATCCCGGCGAGCGGCGAGCGAGCCATCATTCGGGTGCAGAGAGCGGGGCCCGAGCGGCGGCGATCGCGGTCGATCATGAGCGCGCAGGGACCACGTCTCGTCCTGCTCGGCAAGCAAGGAGCGGGCAAGGGAACGCAAGCGGCACTCCTCGCCGACCACTACGCCGTCGAGCACCTGTCAACCGGTGATCTGTTCCGCGCCGCAGCGGCGGAAGGGACCCCTGCAGGTCTCGAAGCCAAGCGCTACATGGACGCCGGCGAACTGGTTCCCGACGACACCGTCATCAGGCTGGTCGACGAGCGTTTCACCGGCGACTTCCTCGACCGCGGGTTCATCCTCGACGGCTTCCCGCGCACGTTGCCCCAGGCGGAAGAGCTCGACGAGGTGCTCGGACCGGAACACCCGCTCGACGTCGTCGTGAGCCTCGAGGTGCCCACGGAGATCGTCCTCGACCGCATCGCCGGGCGCCGAGTCTGCGAGAACTGCGGCACGACCTATCACGTCAGCAAGCCGCCCACCAACAACTGGACCTGTGACGTGTGCGGCGGCAGCGTCGTCCAGCGTGACGACGACACGGAGGAGGCGATCCAGCGCCGTCTCCAGCTCTACGAGCTGGAGACCAGGCCGATCATCGATTTCTACGACCGTCTCGGGAAGCTGGCGGTCGTCGACGCAGCAGGCGACAGCGAAGACGTGTTCGAGCGTCTCGTGAAGGAGATCGATCAGCGCTTCGAGCCCGCGCGCAGGTGATCACACGCAAGAATCACGAGCAGATCGCGCTGATGCGCCGGGCCGGCAGTGTCGTCGCCGAGATGCACGAAGCCTGCATTCGCGCCGCCGAGCCCGGAGCGACCACACTCGACGTCGACCGCGTCGCGCGTGAGGTGATCGATCGCCGTGGCGCGCGCTCGAATTTCTTGGGGTACCACGGCTTTCCTGCCGTCGTGTGCACCTCACCCAACGACGTGATCGTCCACGGCATCCCGAGCGACCACGTGGTCCTGGAGGAGGGAGACATCCTCTCGATCGACTGCGGCGCCATCATCGAGGGCTGGCACGCCGACGCTGCGGTCACGGTCCCCGTCGGGGAGATCGACGAGGAGTCGAAGCGGCTGATCGACGTGACGCGCGCGTCCCTCGAGGCCGCGATCCAGCAGGTCCTCGAGGGCAAGCAGCTCGGCGACATCGGGGCCGCCGTCGAGGGTGAGGCGGAGGCAGCGGGCTTCTCCGTGGTGCGGGAGTACGTCGGTCACGGCATCGGCACCGCGATGCACGAGGATCCGCAGGTGCCCAACTACGGACCCCCGCGACGGGGCATGCGACTGAAGGTGGGGCACGTCCTCGCCATCGAGCCCATGGTGAACGCGGGCGGGCCCGAGACGGAGCTGCTCGACGACGGCTGGACCGTGATCACCGCCGACGGCAGCCGTTCTGCCCACTTCGAGCACACCATCGCCGTGACCGACCACGGCCCGCAGGTCTTGACGTTGCCCTGAGGCAACGTCGAGACGGTGCGAGCGAGTGTCGGCGGGGCGGTCTGTCCGGATTCGGTCGATTGCTGCGCGGCCGCGGCGTCGAGTATCCTGTTCGGTCGGCTCCCGGTGAGTTTGCGCGCTCGTTCGGCGCGCCAGAGATGAGGTAGGTGGCGGCGATCGCCAAGCCCAAGGACGACACGATCCTGGTGGAAGGCACGGTGGTCGAGCCGTTGCCGAATGCCATGTTCCGGGTCGAGCTCGAGAACGGGCACAAGGTGCTCGCCCACATCTCCGGGAAGATGCGGATGCACTACATCCGGATCCTTCCCGGCGACCGCGTGCAGGTCGAGCTCACGCCCTACGACCTGAGCCGCGGTCGTATCACCTACCGCTACAAGTAGAGAACGAGATGAAGGTCCGTCCGTCGGTCAAGCCGATGTGTGAGAAGTGCAAAGTGATCCGCCGCCACGGGGTGGTGCGCGTGATCTGTCAGAACCCGCGGCACAAGCAGCGCCAGGGCTGACGGGTTCGGCGGTACAGGAGGCACGGTGGCCCGAATCGCAGGCGTCGACATCCCACGCGAGAAGCGCTTGGAGATCTCGCTCACGTACATCTTCGGCATCGGCAAGACGACGTCGCAGCAGGTGTGCGATCAGGTGAACATCTCGCGCGACACGCGCGTCCGTGACCTCACCGACGAGGAAGTCGCGCAGTTGCGCACGTACGTCGATTCCAATGTCAAGGTCGAGGGTGACCTCCGCCGCGAGATCGCGGCCAACATCAAGCGCAAGGTCGAGATCGGTAGTTACGAGGGCATCCGCCACCGTCGCGGCCTGCCGGTGCACGGCCAGCGCACCCGGACGAATGCACGCACCCGCAAGGGTCCCAAGAAGACCGTCGCCGGCAAGAAGCGTCCCCGGAAGTAGCAGGAGCGAGCAAGCATGGCAAAGCCGGCAGCGGGCGGTCGACGCCCCAAGCGGCGCGAGCGCAAGAACGTCGCCTACGGAACCGCGCACATCAAGTCGTCGTTCAACAACACGATCATCACGTTCACCGATCAGCAGGGCAACACGATCGCGTGGGCCTCGGCCGGCAACGTCGGCTTCAAGGGCTCGCGCAAGTCCACGCCCTTCGCCGCACAACTCGCGGCGGAGACGGCCGCGCGCCGCGCCATGGAGCACGGCATGCGTCGCGTCGACGTGGTGGTGAAGGGCCCGGGTTCCGGCCGCGAGACCGCCATCCGGACCATCCAGAACACGGGCATCGAGGTCGTCGGCATCAAGGACGTCACGCCGATCCCACACAACGGGTGCCGGCCTCCGAAGCGGCGGAGGGTCTGACGTGGCGCGCTACACCGGTGCTGTCTGCAAGCTCTGCCGTCGGGAGCGGATGAAGCTCTTCCTCAAGGGCGCGAAGTGCGACACCATGCGCTGCCCGGTCGAGCGCAAGCCCTACCCGCCGGGCCAGCACGGCCGGGGCCGCATCCGCGACAGCGAGTACCTGCTCCAGCTGCGTGAGAAGCAGAAGGCCCGCCGGATCTACGGCGTCCTCGAGCGGCAGTTCCGCAACCTTTACAAGGAAGCGGCGCGCGAACGCGGCATCACGGGTGAGACACTGTTGCGCAAGCTCGAATTGCGGCTCGACAACGCCGTCTTCCGCGCCGGCTTCGCGGCCAGCCGCAACCAGGCGCGCCAGTTCGTCCGCCACGGCCACGTGCACGTCAACGGGAAGCGGGTGACGATTCCGTCGTACGAGCTGAGCAAGGGCGACATCATCGAGATGTCACCCAAGGCGCAGAAGATGATCGTGCTGCGGCACAACCTCGACACCCTCGACCGCGCCGTTCCCATGTGGCTGGAGATCGAGGCGTCCGACTACAAGGCCACCGTTCGGGAGCTCCCCATCCGCGAACAGATCGACGTTCCGGTGCGCGAGCAACTCATCGTCGAGCTCTACTCCAAGTAATCCCCCAGGTCGCGCGCAGGCTGCGGCCAGATCAGAGGCGATCCACCATGCTCATCATCCAGCGTCCCCAGGTCGAGGCCGCAGAGGCCGAAGGCAACCTCCAGCAGTTCACGATCGGCCCGCTCGAGCCGGGCTTCGGCCACACGCTCGGCAACAGCCTCCGCCGCACGCTCCTGTCGTCGATCCCGGGTGCCGCCGTCACCCAGGTTCGTTTCGACGAGGCGCTGCACGAATTCGACGTCATCCCCGGTGTGAAGGAGGACGTCACCGACCTCATCCTGAACATCAAGGACCTCGTGCTCCGGTGCTCGTCGGAGGAGCCGGTCACGTTGCGGCTCGACGTCCACGGCCCGAGCGAGGTGACTGCAGGCGACATCCAGACGACCGCCGACGTGGAGGTGCTGAATCCCGACCTGCACCTGGCCACCGTCAACGCCAGGGGTCGCCTCGCGGTCGACCTCACTGTCGAGCAGGGCCGCGGCTACCTGTCGGCGGAGCGCAACAAGCGCACGTCCACGATCGGGCTCATCCCCGTCGACGCGATCTTCTCGCCCGTTCGACGGGTCGCCTTCTCGGTGGAGCCCACGCGTGTCGAACAAGCCACCAACTACGACAAGCTCACGCTCGAGATCGAGACCGACGGGTCGATCTCTCCTCGTGACGCGCTCGCGTCCGCCGGTGACACCCTCCGCAACCTCGTGGCGCTGGTGGCTGACCTCACCGAGGAGCCTCGCGGGCTCGAGCTCGGTGAGGTCGCGCCGTCCACCGTCTCGCCCGACCTCGATCTCCCGATCGAGGAGCTCGAGCTCTCCGAGCGGCCGCGCAACTGCCTGAAGCGCGCACGTGTCGACACCATCGGGCAGCTCGTTCAGAAGACCGAAGACGACCTCTTGGCCATCACGAACTTCGGTTCGAAGTCGCTGGAAGAGGTCATTCAGAAGCTCGACGAGCGCGGGCTGTCGCTGCGCGTGAAGGAGTAGCGATGCCCGCACCGAAGAAGGGCCCGCGCTTCGGGCGTGACCCCGCGCACCAGCGCTTGATCATGGCGAACCTCGCGGCGCACCTGTTCGAGGCGGGGCACATCGTCACGACGGTGCCCCGCGCAAAGGCGTTGCGCCCCTACGCCGAACGGCTCATCACGAAGGCAAAGCACGGTGGGGTGCACCAGCGGCGACAGGTGATCGCGCGCATCCACGACCAGCAGGTGACGCACAAACTCTTCGCGGAGATCGCACCCCGTTACGCTGATCGCAGCGGCGGCTACCTGCGGATACTGAAGCTGGGGCCACGCCCCGGCGACAACGCGCCAATGGCGCGCATCGAGCTGGTGTGAGCCAACTCCCCTTCGACTCGCCGCCGCGAGCGAGCGAAGCGGAGCGGAGTCGAGCGAGCAGAGCCGAGCGAGTGACCGCGGGCCGGGAGCAGGAGCGGGTGCTGCGACTGGTGGTCGCGTACGACGGCACCGATTTCCACGGGTTCGCGGCCCAGCGCGACCAACGCACGGTCGAAGGCGTGCTCACCGCGGCACTGGCCCGCGTCCTGCGTGGCCCGGTCGACGTCGCCTGCGCGGGCCGGACCGACTCCGGCGTGCACGCGTGGCACCAGGTCGTGAGCTGCCCGGTGCCTGCCGACACCGACGTGCAAGTGGTGGCCCATTCCCTCAACTCGCAACTGGCGCCCGAGGTGGTCGTTCGCGCCGCTGGGCTCGAGGATGCCGCGTTCGACGCCCGTCGCGCGGCGCAGTGGCGCGCGTATCGCTACACGATCCTCAACGGTGACACCCCCGATCCCTTTCGCGCGCGCTACTCCTGGTACGTGCCGGAACGCCTCGACCTCGCGAGGATGCGACTCGGCGCCGACCCGTTCCTCGGTGAGCACGACTTCTCGAGCTTCTGCCGCAAGGGTCCCGAGGGGTCCACAGCGGTGCGCCGCGTGCTCGGTTCGGAGTGGTTCGACGGAGGCGAAGGCGTCCTCGTCTACGAGATCCGCGCGACGGCCTTCTGCTGGCAGATGGTGCGGTCGATCGTGGGCACGCTGGTCGACGTGGGGATCGGGAAGATCCGCCCGGGCGAGATCCTCGGCATCCTCCGTGCGCGCGACCGCAGCCTCGCGGGCCGGATCGCGCCACCGCACGGTCTCTGCCTGTGGGACGTGGGCTACGCGCTGGGTAGCGTGACGTCGTGACGGTCGCGGCACCCGACGCCAAGCGGCTCGAGCACATCCAGGAGATGTACGCCGACGAGATCGCCGGGGGCACGCTCTTCCGCGGCCTCGCCGAGTATGCCGACGACGACCGGAAACGCGTGTTCCTCCAGCTCGCCGACGCCGAGGAGCGGCACGCCGAGCACTGGGCACGCCTGCTCCTCGCCTCGGGTGTCGAACCCAAGCGTCCCCGCACGCCGTTCCGGGTGAGGGCGCTGTGCTTCCTCGCGCGGCACCTCGGGACCGAGGCGGTGCTGCCGCTGATGCTGCGCACCGAAGCCGCCGAGGCCGACCGGTACCGCGCCGACTCGGAAGCCACGCCGGCCATGGCCAAGCAGGAGGCAGCGGCCGGCCGCACCATCGCCGCGATGCAAGGTATCCCCGCCGGCGGACGCATCGCTCGCTCCGAGGGGCGGCACCGGGCATCGGTCGGCGGCGTGCTGCGCGCGTCGGTGTTCGGCATGAACGACGGTCTCATCTCGAACTTCTCACTGGTGATGGGCGTCGCGGGCGGGACCACGACCAAGGGCATCGTCGTGCTCGCCGGTGTGGCCGGTCTCGTCGCCGGCGCATTCTCGATGGCGTCGGGCGAGTGGATCTCGATCCGTTCCCAGCGCGAGCTGTACGAGAACGAGTTGCGGATCGAACGCGAAGAGCTGCGCGCGTTTCCCGAGGAGGAGCGCGAGGAGCTCGAGCTCATCTACCGCGCGAAGGGGATCACTCCTGAAGCTGCGCGCGTGCTCGTCGACAACATCATGCGGCGGTCCGACGTCGCCCTCGACACGCTCGCGCGCGAGGAGCTCGGGCTCGATCCGGCGCGCCTCGGTTCGCCGTGGGTCGCGGCGTTGTCCTCGTTCCTCGCGTTCTCCATCGGCGCGTTGATCCCGCTCATCCCGTTCCTGATCGGCAGCGGCACCGCGGCGACGATCGTGTCCGCCGCAGTGTCCGTGGTCGCCCTCTTCACCATGGGCGCCATCACGTCGATCTTCACCGGCCGCGACGCCGGGAAGTCGGGACTGCGCATGGCGGCGATCGGCGTGGTGGTGGCAACCGTCACCTTCTTCATCGGCAAGGCCATCGGGACGAGCGTGTAAATCCTCCCCCGGCGCGTCACTCTGCGTGGTTGACAGCCCGTACGCGATGAGCGAGAGTGCGAGTTCCGGTGGTTCGAGGGCGGGCTGAGAGGGCGATCGCAGGTGAACGTCGCCGAGAAGTGTCCGTTCTGCCTGTGGGCGATCGCGCCGGGCGATCCCACCGTCGTGTGCGTGCACTGCGGAGTGCAGTTCCACACCGAGTGCTGGGACTCGAACGACGCGGGGTGTGTCACACCCGGCTGCGCGGGCCTTGCCGCACCGGAGAGCCTCGCGCCCGCGGTGGTGGCCGGCGAACCGGAGCCAGTTGCACACCCTGCTCGCAACTTCTGCGATCAGTGCGGCGCGCGCGTCTCCCCCCAGGACCGGTTCTGTGGCTCGTGCGGTACCCGGCTCGAGGGGTCGTGATGAACCCTCGTGAGCGCCGTTTGACTGCCGAGAACGACGCGCTGCGCGCAGAGTTCACCGACCATCCGTCGATCACGGTCGTGCCGATCGGCTGGCACCCGGCCGATCAGTACCGCGTCACGTACCGCGTGCCGGGTGTCGCGCTCGATGCGAACAGCCAACCGGTTGTCACGGAGGAGCACGTCGCGCTCGTCAGACTCGGAGAGCGCTACCCGCGTGCGAGGCCCACCGTCGTGATGGAGACCGCCGTCTTCCATCCGAACTTCGGGCCGAACCCCGGCGACGAAGTCGCGTACCTCGGTGACACTTGGAGCGCCGCCCGAACGATCTCGGACGTGATCGTCACCGTCGGCGAGATGATCCAGTTCCAGGCGTACGACGTCCAGACCCCCCTGAACGGCGTCGCGGCACAATGGGTCATCGCGAATCCGTCGATCTTTCCGATCGGGCAGGTGATCCTCCGCCGCGCCCAGCCGCCCGTCGGCGAGCAACGAGAAGGCTGACATGTCCGTGGCCTGTCGTCAGTGCGGGAGCGAGATGACCGCCGAGGCGAAGTTCTGCCCCGCGTGCGGGACTGCCGTCGCGGGTGCCGCGGAGCCCGGCGCGTCGAACGGCGCCGGGCACGGGTTACCCGACGGCGCGCCGGGCTACGCCGCGCCGATCAGGCCGCCGCCCCCGCCGCCTGCGCCGCCCCCCACGCAGGGGTATCCCGCGCCGTACGGGTACGGGGCCCCGCCGACCTCGACGAATGGCATGGCCGTCGCCGCGATGGTGCTCGGCATCCTGTGGCTCTACTGGTTGGGCTCGATCCTCGCCCTGATCTTCGGGTACGTCGCCAAGAGCCGGATCGACCGGTCCGGGGGACGCCAGGGCGGACGTGGCATGGCGATCGCCGGCATCGTGCTCGGGTGGGTCGGTGTGGGACTCCTCGTCGTCGTCATCATCGCGGCCATCGTTGCCGCGTCCAACGATTGAAGGCCGGCGTTCAGGCCTCGATGCCGTCGCCGAGGTAGAGGAAGCCGTACCCCTCGTCGCGGAACGGGATCCCGGCGTCGCGCAACGCTCGATCCCAGTCGCCGGTGCACGCGGGATCCGTTTGCTGCATGCCGTGGTCGGCGACCAACAGGAACGCGGTGTCGTCGAACGCGCCCGCGCGTTCCACCGCCGCGAGCACTTCGCCGACGCGCGCATCCGTATCCCGGACCGAGGCATCGGCGATCTCGGAGAGGGGTCCGCCCTCGTGGAAGGCGGCGTCGGTGAGCGTGAAGTTGCACCACATGAAGCGCGGCTTCGGGTACGTGACCCCGCGGTACTCTCCGTCCCAAACGCCGACGGCCTGCTCCACGGCCAGGTGGTCGACGACCGTCGACCACGAATAGTCCTTGGACGGGCGCACGAACCGCTCGGTCTGGTGGGGCAATCCGTCGGGCGACTTCGGCATCGGCGGAACATCACCCTTGCGGAAGAAGTCGAACGTCGAGTAGTCGGCGCCGACATCGCACGGCTCGTTGACCGACGCCGTGAACGCAGTGGGCCACGTGCGATGGACGGCGTCGTGCAGCGACTCGACGCCGTCGACGAGGTGCTGCATCGACGACGGCCAGGTGGCCTGCGAGTTCGTGATCACCTGCTCCCCGCGTGCGCGATCCCACCACGCGTTGTGCAGAATGCCGTGGTGACCGGGGTACCGACCGGTGAGGACCGACGTGTGGTTGGCGAGCGTGACCGTCGGCATGCCCGCGATCGCGCCCCACTCGTAGACGGTGCCCATCGCGATCAGCCGCGCGATGTTGGGTGCGTCGCCCGAAGCCGCACGCGCGTACAGCACGTTCGGGTTCGCGCCGTCGAGCAGGAATCCGACGAGGTGCGCGGGGCGGTCCGCGCCGGTGTCGACGAGGTCGGTGAGCACGCGTCCGTCCTGACCGGACAAGTACGTGCCATCGGGCCGTGGCGCGACGCCGAGCAGGTCGGCCATGGTGGGCGTGATGTCCACGAGGCGCGCCACCCGCGGCACCAGCCCGTCCTTGCAGACGCCCTTGCCCGCGACGACGAGCGGCGCGCGCGCCTGGAGCACGCCGAGCGACCCGTGTTCTCCTCGGTGGCCGCCCTGGTCCTGCCAGTTGTGGGCGCCGGAGTGGACGACACAGAGGTCGGGCGCCGACGGGTGGTCGAACAACTGTGCCGTCTGCTCGTGGGCGAAGGGGTACGCGTTGTCCCGCCGGTGCGGGTGGGGATCGAGCCGTTCCGCGGCCAACCCGGCGAGACGATCGGGCGACTGGTCGGCGAAGGGATCGTCGCCCTCGGTCGCCAGCTTCTCGAAGCCGCCGCCTGCGCGCCGGAACACGACGCGACCGTCGGTGCTCGCGGCTTCGAAGGTGTCCGGGGCGAGCCGCGAGAGCACCATGTCGACGATCGGCGCCAGGTCGGGGTCGAGCAGCACGTCGAGTGCCTCGTCGCGCCACTGCTCGTCCACGGCGCCAGGCTAGGCGGGTGGTCCCGATTGCCCCGTCCGGCGCCCGGCGGCTAGATTGTTGGGTTCCCGCGGTCCTTCGAGGCGGTCCTGTGCGCACCTTCACCCCCAAGCCTGCCGACGTCCAGCGCGCCTGGCACGTCGTCGACGCCGACGGCCTCGTCCTCGGTCGCGTCGCCACGCAGGTCGCCACGCTGTTGCGCGGCAAGCACAAGCCGATCTGGGCGCCGCACATGGACTGTGGTGACCACGTGGTCGTCGTCAACGCCGCCAAGCTCGACTTCACCCCGCGCAAGCTGACCGACAAGCGCTATCACCGGCATTCCGGATACCCGGGCGGCCTCACCGCCGAGTCGTTGGAGCACCTGTTCGCCCGCGACCCCGAACGCGTGGTGCGCCTCGCCGTCCGCGGCATGCTGCCGAAGGGTCGTCTCGGCCGCCGCATGCTGAAGAAGCTGCGCGTCTACGCGGGTCCCACGCACCCCCACGCGGCTCAGCAGCCGCAGCCGTTCGCCATCGAGTCGAAGCGTTCGGCCCGCACTGCCTAGGAGTCTTCGAGTGTCGAATCCCCTCATCCAGAGCACGGGCCGTCGGAAGGAGGCGGTTGCGCGAGTTCGGTTGCGCCCCGGCTCCGGCGTCATCGTGATCAACGGCCGCCCGTTCGAGCAGTACTTCCCGATCCTCACCCACCGCGTGATCGCCATCGAGCCGTTGCGGCTCACGCAGACCGCCGACGTGTACGACGTCGACGCAACCCTCGACGGCGGTGGCGTGAGCGGTCAGGCCGGCGCCCTTCGGCTCGGCATCGCTCGCGCGCTGGTCTCGCTCGACGACGAATCACGCCCGCAACTGAAGAAGGCCGGTCTCCTCACCCGCGACGCGCGTGAGAAGGAGCGACGCAAGTACGGCCTCAAGAAGGCACGAAAGGCGCCGCAGTACTCGAAGCGCTGAAGGCGCGGGGGCAGCGCACCACCTCATGACACTCCGGTTCGGCACCGACGGTGTGCGCGGGGTGGCGAACTCCGAGCTCACCGTCGAGCTCGTCACCGCGCTCGGTCGTGCCGTGGTGCGGGTGCTCGGTGCCGACCAGACGTTCGTGGTCGGGCGTGACACACGGCGGTCAGGACCCATGCTCGAAGCCGCGTTGGTCGCGGGGATCTGCGGCGAGGGCGGAGACGTTGTGCTCGCGGGCGTGCTCCCCACGCCCGGCATCGCGCAGATCGCACGCGACCGGGCGGCGGCTGCCGCGGTGATCTCCGCCAGTCACAACCCCTACGAGGACAACGGCGTGAAGTTGTTCGCGCCGGGTGGCCGCAAGATCCCCGAACCCCTCGAAGGGCAGATCGAGCACGAGCTCGCCACCCTGGCCGAGACGATGCCCGCTCCGGGACCCTCCGGTGTCGGCGTCGGGGTGGCGTCGGAACACCGCGGCGGCTTCGACGACTATGTCGCACACCTCGTCGACTCGCTCGACGGGCGGCTGCTGCAGGGCGCACGTGTCGTCCTCGACTGCGGGAACGGCGCGGCGTTCCGTTCGGCGCCGGCTGCGCTGCGCGGGCTCATGGCCGACGTGCACGTCCTGCACGCGGCGCCGGACGGAACCAACATCAACGAGAAGTGTGGCTCCACGCATCCCGAGCAGCTCGCAGAGGTCGTGGTGGCGACGAACGCCCAGATCGGGCTGGCGTTCGACGGCGACGCGGATCGCGTGATCGCCGTCGACGAGCGCGGTCAGGTGGTCGACGGCGACCAGATGCTGGCGATCGGTGCCATCGATCTGCACGACCGGGGGATGCTGCGTGGCAACGCGGTCGTCGCCACCGTGATGTCGAACGTCGGGCTCGACGTCGCCCTGCATCCGTACGGGATCGAGCTGCTGCGGACCCCGGTGGGCGACCGCAACGTGCTGGACGAGCTCGAGCGCCGCGACCTGGTGCTCGGAGGCGAGCAGTCGGGGCACCTGATCAACATGCTCCACGCGACGACGGGCGACGGCACGCTGACGGGCATCCTGCTCCTCGACGTCATGGTCCGGCGCCACCGGACGCTCTCCGAGCTCGCCGCGGTGATGAGCCGGGTCCCGCAGGTCCTGCGCAACGTGCCCATGTACGAGCCCGAAGCGCTGAACGGCGACGGGGCGTTCTGGGGCCGCGTGGCCGAGATCGACGCGGACCTCGGCGACACCGGCCGCGTGCTCGTGCGGCTGTCGGGGACGGAGCCCCTCGTGCGGGTCATGGTCGAGAGCCCCGACCCTGCCGCGGCCAGCGCCGCCGCCGACCGGCTGGTCGCGCTGATCGAGCACGTCGCCCGCCGTGCGGGCGACTGAGGCGCCGAGCGCACGCCCGGCGCACGGTGCCGCCGGGCGCCGCCTAAATTCGGCTCGCTATGTGCGGCATTGTCGGCGTCGTACGGCGCCGCGCCCGGCGCACGCCCCCCGATCTCCGTGCCCTGGCGCGGGACCTCTCGGGCGCGCGGGACCTCCTCGTCTCGACTGCGGGAACGGCCGAGCGACTGGCCGGCGCGGCCGCGCTGCTCGAGGGCGTCGACGCCGCGCTCCGCGGGGCTCCCGGCGCCCGCGCGTTGCTCGCGGCGCCGGAGGTCGTCGCCGAGCTCGACGACGAGCTTGCGGGCACGTGGCGCCTCCTCGACGCCCTCGAAGCCGACCTCGACCTCGGTGCGGCGGGTGTCGTCGACGCCGCCGACCTCGAGCAGGTCAACGCGGCGCTGATCCGGGCGCGCGACGCGGCGTGGGCCGTGCGCCGGGACCGCCTGCACATGGCCGGGCTGGTCGCCGAGCTCGGTCCACCGTCTCGGGAGAGCATCGACGCATACCTCTCCATCGCGGTTGCACTCTCCGCGTTGGACCGGTTGGAAGTCCGCGGGCGCGACTCCGCGGGCTTGCACGTACTCGTGCGCGGTCACGATCTCGCCCTCGACGATGCCGCGGTGCGGGCCGTGGTCGAGGAGCGGGACCACGACCCGCTCTTCGCCTCCGGTTCGGTGCGCGTCGCCGGGCCGTGCCTGTCGTTCGTCTACAAGGCCGCCGCCGAGATCGGTGAGCTCGGTGACAACACCGCAGTGCTGCGGTCCGCGCTCCGCGACGACGACCTGCTGCGCCGGGCGCTCGCGGCCGACTCCGCCGAGGCGGTCGTGCTCGGGCACACGCGCTGGGCGAGCGTCGGCAGCATCTCCGAGGCGAACGCGCACCCGCTCAACCACGAGGAGCCTTCTCGCGTCGGTACGCCGTACGTGATCGGAGCCCTGAACGGCGACGTCGACAACTACGCCGACCTCATGGCGATCGAGCAGCTCAGCTTCTCACCCGAGATCACGACCGACGCCAAGGTGATCCCGGCGCTCGTCTCGCGCCGCCTCGCGAAGGGCGACGCACCTGCGGAGGCCTTCCGCGCCACCGTGTCGACACTCGAAGGTTCGCTGGCCATCGCCGCGCAGACCGCGATCGCGCCCGACACGTTGCTCCTGTCGCTGCGTGGGAGCGGTCAGGCGCTCTACATCGGACTGGCGGAGGACGCCTTCGTCGTTGCCAGCGAGCCCTACGGGCTCGTCGAGGAGACGCGGTCCTACGTCCGCATGGACGGTGAGACGCCGGCCGACCCCGCTCGAGCGTCGTCCACGCGAGGTCAAGTGGTCATCGTCGACACGGAGCACGCGGGCACGCTCGAGGGCATCCGGCGCCTGGCCTTCGACGGCACGTCGTTGCCGGTGAGCCAGGCCGACGTGCACCGCGCCGAGGTCACGACGCGTGACATCGATCGCGGCGAGTTCTCGCACTTCCTCCTGAAGGAGCTCTTCGAGGCACCGTCGTCGTTCCGCAAGACCCTGCGGGGCCGGATCGTCGAGACGCCGGACGGCACCGGTCGGCTGCAGGTGGTGCTCGGGGACGACGCGCTCCCGCCCCGCCTGCTCGAGCGCGTGCGTGCCGGCGCGATTCGCCGCGTGGTGGCCATCGGCCAGGGAACAGCCGCCATCGCGGCCCAGGGTGTCGCCGCCGCGCTCACGAGTCTGGTCGGCGATCGCGTGCACGCCGACGCGATGGCCGCCACCGAGCTCTCCGGCTTCGAGCTCGACGACGACATGTCGGACACGCTCGTCGTGGCGATCAGCCAGAGCGGGACCACGACCGACACGAACCGCACCGTCGACCTTGCGCGCGCGCGCTCCGCCGTCGTGCTCGCGATCGTGAACCGGCGCAACAGCGACCTCGTCGACAAGGCCGACGCCGTGCTCTACACGTCCGACGGCCGCGACCTCGAGATGGCCGTCCCTTCCACCAAGGCCTTCTACTCCCAGATCGCGGCGGGCTATCTCCTCGCGGTCGCGCTGGCCGCGGAGCTCAGCGACGGGGGGGTCCCGCGCCGGCAGGAGCTGCTCACCGAGCTGCGGTCATTGCCCGACGCGATGGAGGAAGTGCTCGCGCAGCGCGAGACGATTGCTGCCGTCGCGCAACGGCACGTTCCGTCGCGCCGGTACTGGACCGTCGTCGGCAACGGCCTCAACCGCATCGCCGCCAACGAGCTGCGCATCAAGCTCTCGGAGCTGTGCTACCGGTCGATCTCGGCCGACATCGCCGAGGACAAGAAGCACATCGACCTGTGCACGGAGCCGCTCATCCTCGTGTGCGCGGCCGGGCTGCAGGGCTCGAACGCCGACGACGTGGCGAAGGAAGTGGCGTACCACCGCGCCCACCGGGCCGCGCCGATCGTGATCACGACTCGCGGCGACGAGCGGTTCTCGAGCGCAGCCGAGATCATCGAGGTGCCGCCGGTTCGACCGGAGCTCGGCTTCGTGCTCTCGGCGATGGCTGGGCACCTCTTCGGCTACGAGGCCGCGCTCGTGATCGACGCGTCGGCGCGTCCGCTGCGCGAGGCGCGGGCCCTGATCCAGGCGGCGGCGGAGGCCGGCGACCTGTCGCCGCTCGCGCGGAGCCTGGCTGCACCGGCGAGCGCGTTCCTCGACGGGCTGCGCGCCAACGCCTACGACGGGAACCTCACCGCCGCCACCGCGGTGCGCCTCGCGTCGCTCTTGCGGTACGCAACCGGCGTCATGCCCCTCGACCTCTACGAGATCGACCACGGCAAGGTCGGCACGCCCGACGTGGTCGCCGACGACCTCACCGCCGCGCTCACCGCGGGCATCGACGAGCTCACGCGCACGATCGACACCATCAAGCACCAGGCGAAGACGGTCACGGTGGGTATCTCGCGGGCCGACGAGGAGTTGCTCCAGGTTGCGCTCGTCCGTGAGGTCCTGACGGCGGGCACCGCGCGCGACGCGTTGAGCTACCGCGCGCTGCGCACGCTGGTTGCACTGGACCCGGCGATCGAACGGGTCACTGGATGGACGCGTTACCGCATCGAGGGCGATCTCGGCACCGACCGCGCCACCATCCACGTCGTCGACGGCACCACCGGGATCGCCTCGGTCACCGCGACCGACCCCACGCTCCGCGGTACGAAGCACCGGGTCGCGACGCAGCGCGATGTCACAGTCGCGCGCGGGCGCGACGGCCGCACGCTCGTGTTCGTGCCCGAGGTCAAGGGCAACGAGACGGTCGGCATGACACTCCTGCACGCCGACTTCGCGTCCCGCGTCGCACCCGACGTCGCGCGCGGTGTCCTCCAGGGCTACCAGGGTCGCTACGGCGCGCTCAAGGACGCGGTCACCGAGACCGTCCCGGAGTTCGACGACGCCGCCCTCGGGACGTTCGACCTGTTCGAGCTGCTCACGGAACCGGTCTACGTGATGGCGCGCCGCTGGCCGCGGCCGTGAGCGTGATCGGCGTCGGCACCGATCTGGTGGAGGTGGCGCGCTTTCGCACCGCGATCGAACGAACGGCCTCGCTGCCGCAGCGGCTGTTCAGCGAGGCCGAGCGTGCGTACGCGTCGGATCAGCACGACCCGGCGAAGAGCCTCGCGGCGCGTTTCGCCGCCAAGGAAGCGCTGATGAAGGCACTCGGCGTGGGCCTCGGTGACATCGACTTCCACGACGTCGAGGTCGTGCGCGAGGAGGGCGGCGCTCCCACGCTCGTGGTGCGCGGTCGCGCCGAGACGCTCGCGAGCGAGCGGGGTGTGACGCGGTGGTTGTTGTCCATGAGTCACACCGACTCCACCGCCATGGCGGTCGTGATCGCGGTCGCCGGTTGATCATGGAACCGGTTGTCCCACCCGAAGCGATGGCACGCGCCGATCGCCGCACCATCGAGGCGGGGACGCCGGTCGACGTCCTCATGGAACGCGCCGGACGCGCGGTGGCGTGGGAGGTGCGCCGCACCATCCGAGGGCCGTACGGCCGCCGCGTGGTCGTCGTCTGCGGGAAGGGGAACAACGGTGGCGACGGCTTGGTGACGGCACGCGCCGTGAGGGCTTGGGGGATGCGCCCGTTCGTCGCCGAGCTCGCTGCGGGCGTCGACCGCCGCGCAACTGCGGCCGCGCTCGCGCACGCGGACGTCGCCGTCGACGCGATGTACGGCACCGGGTTCCGCGGGTCGCTCGAGGGTGACGCGGCGTGGTGTGCCGAGCAGTTGAACGACTGGGGAGGTCCGGTCGTTGCCGTCGACATTCCCTCCGGCGTCGACGGCCTCACCGGCGCCGTCCACGGTGCGGCCGTGCAGGCGTCCAGCACGGTGACGTTCGCGGCGCGCAAGCCCGGTCTCGTCTTCGAACCGGGCCGGGAGCAGGCGGGCCGGATCGTGGTCGCCGACATCGGCATCGACCTCGGGCCCGACGGTGACGAGCCGCTGCCGCTCGCGTCACTCGACGTCGACGACGTACGCCGCTTGCTCCCGCCCCGCGCGCCGACCGCGCACAAGTGGAACGCGGGGGTGATGGTCGTCGGCGGGTCCGGCGGCATGGTCGGGGCACCGATGTTCGTGAGCCACGCCGCCATGCGAGCGGGGGCCGGCATCGTGTGGTGCGGACTTCCCGGCGAGGAAGCAGCGCAGCGCGCCGCGGGCACCGAGATCATCACGCGAGCCTTGCCCGCCGCCGACGGGCATCTCGCGCCGATCGCCGCCGACGCGGTGCTCGCCAACATCTCGCGGTTCCGCGCGCTCGCGCTCGGCCCCGGGCTCAGCGTCGACGAGGGAGTTCGCCAGCCGGTGTTCGCCCTCGTCGCCGAGGCGCGACTCCCACTCGTCCTCGACGCCGACGGCCTCAACGCGCTCAACGGTCAGCTCGACCCGCTGCGCGCACGGCGCACGCTCGGCGCGCCCACCGTCCTCACCCCACACGACGGCGAGTACGCGCGGTTGGCCGGAGAGCCGGTCGGTGACGACCGCATCGCAGCCGCGCGCCGCCTCGCCGATCGCACTGGCGCGGTGGTGCTGCTGAAGGGCCCCGGTACGGTGATCGCCGAACCGCCCGACGGCGCAACACCGCCGCGCGTCCTCCTCAATACCACCGGCACCGCGTCGCTTGCGACCGCGGGTTCCGGTGACGTGCTCACGGGCGTGATCGCCGGGCTCATGGCGCGTGGCGTGCCCGCCTTCGCAGCGGCGGCGGCTGCTGCATTCGTGCACGGGCTGGCCGGCCAGCGTGCCGCGGCCTCGGTCGGCGCGACCGGTGTGATCGCGAGCGACGTCTTGAACGCGATCGCACCCACTCTCGACGCGATCGCGCGCGGCGGAGAAGCGTCGTGACCGCGACCCGAACCGCATGAACGCCGGCGACGTCCTGAAGCGCACCGGGGTCGCCGCCGGGGTCGCCGCCGGGGTCGGCGGCGTCGTCTACGCCGGCGAGCGCATCCTCGCGGCGCGGCTCCGCCGACGTGAGGACTCCGACGTCGACGACCCGCTCACCCCGTCCTTCGACGAAGCCGTGCGGATCGAAGGGCACGACGCGGGCACCCTCTACGTGATCAGCCGCGGGGAGGGTCCCCCGATCCTGTTCGCGCACGGTGTCACGCTGTCGTCGCGAGTGTGGGCGAAGCAGTTCGAGAGCCTCCCCGCAGCCGGCTTCCGCGTGCTCGCCTTCGACAGTCGTGGCCACGGCGAGTCGACCGTGGGCGACACCGGGCACTCGATCGAGAACCTGGCGGCCGACGTGCGCAGCGTCCTCGAAACGCTGGACCTCCGCGATGCGGTGCTCGTCGGTCACTCGATGGGTGGCATGGCGGTCCAGGCCTTCGCGATCCACCACCCCGACGTCGCACTCGCGCGCTGCTCCGGGCTCGTGCTGATGTCGACGGCGGCGCGCGCAGTGACGAGCGACGCGCACCGCGTGCGCGGTGGCCTCGAGCGCATGACGGCGGTCGTGCCCAACGTCGGCGCAGTGATGCGGCAACGCAACCTCGGGTTGCTGATCGCCCGGTTCGGGTTCGGCGATTCGCCGCACCCGAGTCACGTGGAAGCCACCCGCCAGATGCTGGCAGCGTGCTCCCGCGACACGCTCCGCGACGCGTCGCGCGCGCTCCTGTCGCTCGACCTGGTCCCCGGCTTGCCGTCGATCAGCCTGCCCACCCTCGTCATCGTCGGCACCGCCGACCTCCTCACACCACCGCGCGACTCGCGGCAGATCGCGTCCCTCGTTCCGAGGGCTCAGCTCGTCGAGCTCACCGGGGCCGGGCACATGCCGATGTACGAGCGCGCCGCGGAGGTCGACCGGCTCATCGCCGACTTTGCCCGTGACAGCGTTCGCGCCACGCCGGAACCGCGAGCGAGCGGGGGCGCGGTCCTGCGGTGATCACCGACGTGCCGGGCGTCCGCGTCGGTCACTGGACCGGCGCCGCCACCGGCGTCACGGTGATCGTGTTCCCGCCCGAGACAGTCGCGTCGTGCGAGATTCGCGGCGGGGCGCCGGCGACACGTGAGACGGCGCTCCTCGAACCCACGCGAACCGTCCAGCACGTCGACGCCATCGTCCTCTCCGGTGGCTCCGCGTTCGGCCTCGCCGCTGCCGACGGCGTGATGCGAGGGCTTGCCGAGCTCGGCCGTGGTTTCGCCACCCGCGGCGGCCCGGTGCCGCTCGTGCCGGCGGCCGCGATCTTCGACCTCGTCGAGTCGAACGGCGTGAAGCCCGGTCCCGAAGAGGGCCGTGCCGCGCTGTCGGCGGCGCTGCGGGAGCCGCCGACGGCGCTCGAGATCGGACGTGTGGGAGCAGGTCGGGGCGCGACCATCGGCAAGTGGCGCGGCGGCGAGCACGCGGTCCCCGGCGGTCTCGGTTCGGCGAGCGCGCGTGACGGCGACGTGATCGTCGGCGCGCTGGCGGTCGTGAACTCGGTCGGCGACGTGCTCGCCGCTGATGGCACCGTCCTGGCGGGTTCCGCCGCACCGGGCGACGCGCCGAGCTTCCCCGAGGTGCGACCCTTCGAGTCCGAGCCGGGCGACGACGGCGTCGGCGTGGGCAACGGCGGCAACACGACGCTCGCCGTGGTCGCGACGAACGCGCGGTGCAGCAAGCTCGAGTGCCGACTGCTCGCGGAGAGCGCGCACCACGGACTCGTACGATCGATCCACCCGTCACACACCCGCCACGATGGCGACATCACGTTCGCGGCGGCCACCGGGCAGGAGGACGCGCACTTCGACCGGTTACGTCTGTTGGCGACGGAAGTGACCGCCGAGGCGGTGCGATCCGCGGTCGCGTAGGATTCGAACGCCCCTCTCGGGCCGCGGCCCAAGACGTCGCCGAATCGAAGCGGGTGCCCGTGTCCTTGCTCGAGCCAACGCCGCCGGAGGCCCCGGTGTTCTCGTCGTTCGCGGAGCTCGAACGCGTCGCGCTGGCCTGCACGAAGTGCCCCCTTGCCGAAACCCGCACGCAGGTCGTGTTCGGCGCGGGCGACCCCGACGCCGAGCTCATGTTCGTCGGAGAGGGTCCGGGCGAGCAGGAGGACCGCGACGGCATCCCGTTCGTCGGGCGCGCCGGACGTCTCCTCACGAGCCTCATCGTTGGTATCGGACTCGATCGAGACTCTGTCTACATCGCCAACGTGGTGAAGTGCCGACCGCCGGGCAACCGCGACCCGCTACCCGACGAGATCGGGAGCTGCCGGCCCTACCTCGAAGCGCAGATCGGTTTCATCGACCCCGCGGTCGTGGTGACCCTCGGCAATTTCGCCACGAAGCTCCTGCTCGACACGAAGGAGGGCATCACCAAGCTTCGGGGCCGCGAGTTCCCGTTCCGGGAGCACGCGGTGCTCATGCCCACGCTGCACCCGGCGGCCGTCCTGCGAAACGGCGGTGCTGCACTCGCGCAGGCGCGGGCCGACTTCGTCCGCGTGAAACGGGTGCTCGCGAGGGCACGCAGCCGATGACGGGCCTCACCGTGTGCACGAAGTCCCGTGCGGAGACGCTCGCGCTGGCGACGCGGGTGGGGTCCATCCTGCGTGCCGGTGACGTCGTCGCGCTGTCGGGTGACCTGGGCGCAGGCAAGACGGTGTTCGCGAAGGGGATCGCCGGTGCGCTCGGCGTGGACGAGGAGGTGATCAGCCCGACCTTCACGCTGGTCCGCGAGTACGCGGCGCCGGTGCCGTTCGTCCATGTCGACGTCTACCGCCTCGACCGCTTCCAGGAGCTGCACGATGTGGGCTTCGACGATCTGATCGGCGGTTCGTCGGTCACTGTCGTCGAGTGGGGCGATCGCGTGAGCGCGCTCCTCCCGGTCGAGCGCCTCGACGTCCGCATGGTCGCGGGCGACGGCGACGACGATCGGATGATCACGTTCGAACCAACCGGGCGGTCCTGGGCGCCGCGCCGCGATGCCCTTGCCGCGCTGGTCGGCGCGGAGGATGCGTGACGTGCTGGTCCTCGCCATCGACACGGCCACGTCACGGGTCTCGGTGGCGATCGGCGACCGAGGTGTCGCGATCGGGGAGGTGTCGCTCGCGGGCGGCCGTCGCCACGCCGAGCAACTCGCTCCCGCGATCCGCTACCTCTGCGACGAGCTCGACCTGTCGCTCGACCAACTGGCCGCGGTCGCGGTCGACATCGGGCCTGGGCTCTTCACGGGTTTGCGGGTCGGCGTGACCACCGCCAAGGTGATGGCCCACGCGCTTCGCGTCCCGGTGGTCGGCGTGCCGAGCCTCGACCTCGTCGCGTACCCGCTCCGGCACTCGCCGCGCCTCGTCGTGTCGGTGCTCGACGCCCGCCGCCGGGAGGTGTTCTGGGCGTCGTACCGGCCGGTGCCGGGAGGCGTGCAGCGAGTCTCGGACTACGAGGTGCGACCACCGGCAGAGCTGGTCGCCGATCTCGATGCCGGCACCGACGAGCTCTTGCTCGCCGGCGACGGCGTCGACGTCTACCGAGACGAGTTCGCCTCGTTGGACCACGCCGAGTTCGCCGGTGTGGAGCACGCGTCACCGAGCGCTTCCGCACTCGTCGAGCTCGCGACCGCGAGAGCCGAACGGGAGGAGTTCCAGCTGCCCGACGAGCTCCACCCCTTCTACTTGCGTACCAGCGACGCCGAGATCAACTGGGAGCATCGATCGGCGGTGGGTGCCTGATGGCCGCGCTCCCCGAAGCCGTCGTGCCGACCGTGCACGTCCTCCCGATGCGTCGCCGGCACGTGCGCGCGGTGCTCCGGATCGAGCAGCAGGTGTACCCGCGCCCGTGGAGCGCCTCGCTCTTCCACTCCGAACTCGCGCTCCGCTCCACGCGCGCGTACTACGTCGCACGCGTCGGTCGAGAGGTTGTCGGGTACGCCGGGCTGATGATGACGGTCGACGACGGCCATGTCACCACGATCGCGGTCGATCCGGAGTGGCACCGGCACAAGATCGGTACCCGGCTGCTGCTCGTGTTGGCCCGGGAGGCGATCGCGCGCGGTGCCGCCAGCCTGACGCTCGAGGTCCGGATGTCGAACCGCGGCGCCCAGGAGCTGTACCGGCAATTCGGTTTCCAACCCGTCGGCGTGCGCAGGAACTATTACCAAGAGGTCAACGAGGACGCGATGGTCATGTGGGCCCACGACGTCGACAGCCCGGCCTACGCCGACCTCCTCGACGCGATCGAGCGCGGGCTGCCCGGCGAAACGGTCCTGGAGGACCGCCGTTCCTGATGCACATCCTCGGCATCGAGACGTCGTGCGACGAGACCGCGGCCGCGGTCGTCGACGACGGACGCATCGTTCGGTCGTCCGTGGTGTCGAGCCAGGTCGACCTCCATGCGCGCTTCGGTGGTGTCGTGCCCGAGATCGCGAGCCGGGCACATGTCGAGCTGATCAACGAGGTCGTCGAGGAGGCGCTCATCGAGGCCGGAACGGACTTGCGCGGACTCGACGCTGTGAGCGCGTGCTACGGCCCCGGCCTCGCCGGCGCGCTCCTCGTGGGTGTGAGCGCGGCCAAGGCCCTCGCGCTCACGACGAGCCTCCCGTACGTGGGTGTGAACCATCTCGAGGCGCATCTCTACGCCGCGTGGCTCGAGGAGCCGGCGCTGGAGCCCCCACTCGTCGTGCTCATCGCGTCGGGGGGGCACACGATGCTCGTCGTGATGGAGGACTTCGGCCGCTACCGCGTGGCGGGCGAGACGGTGGACGACGCGGCAGGTGAAGCCTTCGACAAGGTGGCGCGGTTCCTCGGTCTCGGCTACCCGGGCGGGCCCGCGATCGACCGCCTCGCGGTCGACGGCGACGCCACGGCGATCCGCTTCCCGCGCGCGATGCCCGACGAGCTCGACTTCTCCTTCGCAGGCCTGAAGACCGCGGTCGTGAACCACGTGCGGCGTGAGCCCGGCGCGGCCGTCGCCGACGTGGCCGCGTCGTTCCAGGAAGCGGTGGTCGACCAACTCGCCGACAAGCTGTTCGCGGTCGCCGAGCAGACCGGCGCGCTGACCGTGGTCATCGGGGGCGGCGTCGCCGCCAACACCCGGCTCCGTCAGCGGGTCACCGAGCGCGCTGCCGCGGCCGGCCGCCGCGCCTTCGTCCCACCGCTCGAGCTCTGCACCGACAACGGGGCGATGATCGCGGCCACCGCCTGGTGGCGCCTCCGGGCCGACGGGCCGACGCCGCTCGACGCGGGCATCGACCCGAACCTCAGGCTGTAGCGCCCACCGAAACCGGCGTCGTCGGACCGGCTCGGTGCTGGTCCGACGACGCAAGTTGCCGGCGGAGGGGGGCGCCTGGTACCGTCTTAGCACTCGCATACCCCGAGTGCTAACGATCGCCCGCTCGTCCGACCCCAGTCGGCATTCGCCGCAGGAGGCCAATTCATGAACCTGCAACCCCTCGAGGACCGGATCGTCGTACGCCCTGGTGAGGCGGAAGAGACGACCGTGAGCGGCCTCGTCATCCCCGACACCGCCAAGGAGAAGCCGCAGCAGGGTGAGGTCCTGGCGGTCGGGCCGGGTCGGCGCTCGGAGCAGACCGGTGAGCTGATCCCGATGGACGTCGCGACCGGCGACACCGTGCTCTACTCCAAGTACGGCGGCACCGAGGTCGTCGTCGACGGTGAGGACCTGCTGGTGCTCTCGAGCCGCGACGTCCTCGCCAAGATCGCCGCCGGGAAGAAGAAGTAGCCAGAGGAGGCCGCCAGCGCATCCCGCGGCCCGCGGGAGCCCTCGCCGGCGGTCCGTCGCCGTGGGCCGGCGTCGCGTCCGAGCGGCGCGTCCTGTCCTTGCGTGAGGTCCGCGCCCGGTGCGCGGACCTCCCCGCGCCCGTGCCCGGCGAGCGCCTCTTCCCCGAGACCCGCGACGCCGCGGTGCTGCTGCCGGTGTTCGAGGCCGACGGCGAGGCCCGGTTGGTGCTCACTCGCCGCCCGGACACGATGTCGCACCACCAGGGTGAGATCGCGTTCCCGGGCGGCAAGATCGACCCCGCGGTCGACGCGAGCCCCCGCGACGCTGCGCTCCGCGAGGCCGAGGAGGAGATCGGGCTCGCCCGGGAGGCGGTCGACCTGATCGGTGAGCTCGACCCCATGCACACGTTCGCGGGGCCGTTCTTGATCTCACCCTTCGTCGGTGCGTTGGACGAGCCGCCCGAGCTCGTACCCGACCCGCGTGAGGTGGAGCGCGTCTTCGACGTCGCGCTCTCCGAGCTCCTGAGCGACGAGGTCTACCGCGCGGAGCGCTGGGGAGACATGTTCGGCGCGAACCGCGCCATGCACTTCTTCGAGCTCGAGGACGAGACGGTCTGGGGCGCGACTGCGCGCATTCTCGTCGGCTTCCTCGCGCACCTCGTGGGAGTGCCGGCCGAGGTGTGACCGAGGGCCGATGGAGCGGATCGGCACCCTCCAGTCGATAGGCTCTCTTCTTTCCGGGAGGTTGCCAGAGGCGAGTGACGGCGAGGCGGGTACCCCGCCGAGCAGCGAGCCGTGGCCCGAGCGGCCCTGCGCAAGAGCGCAGAGAGCGGAGTGTAGGTGGAAGTCGAGATCGGCATCGGCAAGTCGGGTCGACGGGCGTACGGGCTCGACGACATCGCGATCGTTCCCAGCCGGCGAACGCGCGACCCCGAAGACGTCGACATCTCCTGGGAGCTCGATGCGTTCAAATTCGAGCTTCCGGTGATCGCAGCCGCGATGGACGGTGTCGTGTCGCCGCGAGTCGCGATCGAGGTCGGGCGCCTGGGCGGTCTCGCGTGCCTGAACCTCGAGGGCCTGTGGACCCGCTACGAGGACCCCGAGCCGCTGTTCGAGGAGATCGCGGAGCTCTCCGCGGAGAAAGCCACGCGGCGGATGCAGGAGATCTACGCCGAGCCGATCAAACCCGAGCTCATGGGTGTGCGCATTCGCGAGATCAAGGACGCGGGAGTCGTCACGTGCGCTTCGCTCACCCCGCAGCGGGTGGAGCGCTACTCCAAGCACGTGCTCGACGCCGAACTCGACCTGCTCGTCATCCAGGGCACGGTCGTGTCGGCCGAGCACGTGTCGAAGACGGTCGAGCCGTTGAACCTCAAGAAGTTCATCCGAGAGTTCGACATGCCGGTGATCGTGGGTGGCTGTGCCTCGTACTCCACCGCTCTCCATCTCATGCGCACAGGCGCGGTCGGCGTGCTGGTCGGCGTCGGGCCCGGCCACGCGTGCACCACGCGCGGAGTGCTCGGCATCGGCGTCCCGCAAGCCACCGCTATCGCCGACGCGGCCGGCGCGCGCATTCGGCACCTCGACGAGACCGGGGTCTACGTGCATGTCATCGCCGACGGTGGCATGCGCACCGGTGGTGACATCGCCAAGGCGATCGCGTGCGGAGCCGACGGCGTGATGATCGGGTCGCCCCTCGCCGCCGCGTACGAAGCGCCCGGCCGAGGGTTCCACTGGGGCATGGCGACCTTCCACCCCGACCTGCCGCGCGGTGCACGCGTGAACGCGGGGCGGCGGGCGTCGATCGCCGAGATCCTCTGCGGTCCCGCGCACGAGAACGACGGCACCCTCAACCTGTTCGGCGCGTTGCGCACGTCGATGGCCACCACCGGCTACGAGACGCTCAAGGAATTCCAGAAGGCCGAGGTGATGGTCGCGCCGTCACTCCAGACGGAGGGTAAGGCGCTCCAGCGCGCGCAGGGCATCGGCATGGGTCGGTGACGCCGGCTCGTGGCAACTGAGTCCAACGACTCCGTCCTCGTCGTCGACTTCGGGGCGCAGTACGCCCAACTGATCGCGCGACGGGTACGCGAAGCGCACGTCTACTCCCAGATCGTGCCACGCACGATGCCACTCGCCGAGATGCTCGAGCGCCGGCCGAAGGGCATCATCCTCTCGGGCGGACCGGCGTCGGTCCACGTCGACGGCGCGCCCACGATCGACCGCGCGGTCTACGACGCGGGCGTGCCCGTGCTCGGCATCTGCTACGGCGCGCAGCTCGTGGCGCAACAGCTCGGTGGCCTGGTGGAGCGCACGGGCGGCGGCGAGTACGGGCGCACGACGCTCACACGGGGCAACGCGAGCTCGAAGCTCCTGCACGGTCTGCCGCGTGAACAGGTGGTGTGGATGAGCCACGGCGACGCCATCGCGCGCCCGCCGGCCGGGTTCGTGGTCACCGCCTCGTCTCCGGGCGCCGCGATCGCGGTGCTCGAAGACCCCGACCGCGCCGTGTTCGGCGTGCAGTTCCATCCGGAGGTCGCGCACACCGAACGCGGGCAGGAGATGCTGAAGCGGTTCCTGTTCGACGTGTGCGGGTGCCGGCCCACGTGGACGAACACTTCGATCATCGAGCAGGCGGTCGAGGAGGTGCGCGCGCGGGTGGGCTCGGAGCGCGTGATCTGCGGGCTGTCCGGCGGTGTCGACTCGGCGGTGGCGGCCGCGCTGGTGCACAAGGCGGTCGGCGACCAGCTCACGTGCGTGTTCGTCGACACCGGGTTGCTGCGGCTCCACGAGGCCGACGAGGTCGAGGAGACCTTCCGCCGGCAGTTCCGTGTCGACCTCGTGCACGTCAAGGCCGCCGATCGGTTCCTGAGCGCGCTCGACGACGTCATCGAGCCGGAGCAGAAGCGCAAGATCATCGGCGAGACCTTCATTCGTGTGTTCGAAGAGGCCGCGCGCGATCTCGCGTCGGACGGCGCCGACGCCCGGTTCCTCGTGCAGGGCACGCTGTACCCCGACATCGTCGAATCGGGTGGCGACGACAACGCCACGATCAAGTCGCACCACAACGTCGGTGGTCTTCCCGACGACATGAACTTCGAGCTCGTCGAGCCGCTGCGGAACCTCTTCAAGGACGAAGTGCGCGCGATCGGCCAGGAGCTGGGCCTTCCGGAGGAGATCGTCTGGCGCCAGCCGTTCCCGGGCCCCGGGCTGGCGGTGCGCATCATCGGCACGATCACGCCGGAGCGGCTCGAGATCCTGCGCCACGCCGACGCCATCGTCCTCGAGGAGATCCAGCGGGCGGGTCTCGACCGCCAGATCTGGCAGAGCTTCGCGGTCCTCCCGGCCGTGCGTACCGTGGGGGTCATGGGCGACGGGCGCACCTACGAGTACCCCATCGTGATCCGCGCCGTAACCTCGGACGACGCGATGACCGCCGACTGGGCGCGCCTGCCGGCGGATCTGCTCGAACGCATGTCGTCGCGGATCATCAACGAGGTGCCCGGTGTGAACCGGGTCGCCTACGACATCACCAGCAAGCCGCCAGGCACCATTGAATGGGAATAGGCGAGTGGGAGTGAGCATGGACATCACTGAGCTGAACACCACGGCGCGTGCACTCGTCGCGCCCGGCAAGGGCATCCTCGCGGCCGACGAGAGCAGCGGCACGATCAAGAGGCGGTTCGACTCGATCAACGTCGAGTCGACCGAGGAGAATCGGCGGGACTACCGGGAGATGCTGTTCACCACGGAGGGCGCCGGCAACTTCATCAGCGGCGTGATCCTCTACGACGAGACAATTCGCCAGAAGGCACACGACGGCACGCGTTTGGTGAAGCTCCTCGAGGACGAGGGGATCATCCCCGGCATCAAGGTCGACACCGGGGCGAAGCCCCTCGCGCTCGCCGAGAGCGAGACCATCACCGAGGGTCTCGACGGGCTGCGCGAGCGGTTGGCGGAGTACAAGGATCTCGGCGCGCGCTTCGCGAAGTGGCGCGCAACGTACTCCATCACCGACGAGTTGCCGTCCGCGTACTGCATCGCCGTCAACGCCGATGCGCTGGCGCGCTACGCCGCTTTGTGCCAGGAGTCCGGCCTCGTACCGATCGTGGAGCCGGAGGTCTTGATGGAGGGCGACCACACGATCGAACGCTCTTTCGACGTGACGAGCGCCGTGCAACACGCCGTGTTCGACGCACTCGCCGAGCAGCGCTGCGCGTACGAGGGACTCCTGCTGAAACCCAACATGGTGCTGCCGGGCTACGACTGTGCGCAGCAGGCGACTGCGGGAGAGGTCGCCGAGGCGACCGTCCGTTGCTTCCGCTCGACCGTGCCGGCCGCGGTCCCGGGGGTCGTGTTCCTGTCCGGCGGCCAGTCGGACGAGGACGCAACCGCCCGCCTGAGCGCGATGAACGAACTCGGACCGCACCCTTGGGAACTCAGCTTCTCGTACGGTCGAGCCCTGCAGGCGCCGGCGCTCAAGGCGTGGAAGGGTGACACCGCCAACCTCGACGCCGGGCGCGCCGCGTTCCTCCACCGGGCCAAGCTCAACAGCGCCGCTCGGTACGGGAGGTACACGCCCGACATGGAGAAGGCCGCGAGCTAGCCCATGCGCGCGCTGGTGCAGCGCGTCACCGAAGCGCGCGTGATCATCCAAGGTGCCCTCGTCGGCGACATCGGCGCCGGCCTGTGCGTCCTCGTCGGCGTGACGCACGACGACGACGAGACCGTCGCGCGCAAGCTCGCAGGGAAGGTCTGGAACCTGCGGGTGTTCCCAGACGCCGAGGGCACGATGAACGAGTCGGTCGGAACCATGGGCGGCTCGGTGCTCGTCGTCAGCCAGTTCACGCTCTACGGCAACACCGAACGGGGCCGGCGGCCGTCGTGGGTCGACGCCGCGCGTCCGGAAGTTGCGGAACCGCTGGTGGGCGCCTTTGCCGACGCGCTGCGTGAGCTCGGCGCCACGGTGGCGACGGGCGAGTTCGGTGCCGACATGCAGGTGGAGCTGGTCAACGACGGGCCGGTGACGCTGATGCTCGAGGTCAGCCGCTGACCGCGCGCCAACCCGAACACGCGTACGGTCGCCGGTACGATGCTCCGGTGGCCGACACCGACACGCTCCTCGCCGCGTTGAACCCGGTCCAGCGCGAGGCGGTGTCGGCGCCCGACGGCCCCATCCTCGTCGTCGCGGGCGCCGGGAGCGGCAAGACTCGCGTGCTCACCCACCGGGTTGCGTTCCTCGTCGCGGAGAAGCGCGTCTCGCCCTTCGGGCTCCTCGCGATCACCTTCACCAACAAGGCCGCAGGCGAGATGAAGGAGCGCGTGGCCGGCCTCGTCGGACCGGTCGCCCATCGCATGTGGGTGTCGACCTTCCACTCGGCGTGCGCTCGCATCCTCCGCCGCGACGCCCCGCTGCTCGGATACCGCTCCTCGTTCTCGATCTACGACCAGGCCGACGCGGTGCGTCTCACCGACTACGTGCGCCGCGACCTCGACCTCGACCCCAAGCGCTTTCCTGCCCGACGGCTCCACGGTGCGATCTCGGCCCTCAAGAACGAGCTCGTCACAGCGGAGGAGGCCACCGAGCGCGCCTTCACCCCGCCGGAGCACCGCGTGGCCGAGGTGTACTGCGAGTACCAGCGGCGACTTCTCGACGCGTCGGCCGTCGACTTCGACGATCTCCTCACCCTCACCGTGCGCCTCTTCCGCGAGCACCCCGACGCGCTCGCGCGGTGGCAAGGTCGCTTTTCCCAGGTGCTCATCGACGAGTTCCAGGACACCAACGTCGCCCAGTGGGAGTTGGTGCGGATGCTCACCGAGGGCCACCGGAACGTGCTCGTCGTGGGTGATACGGATCAGTCGATCTACAAGTTCCGTGGGGCCGACTACCGGAACCTCATGCGGTTCGAGGAGGCCTTTCCCGACGCGACCGTGTTCGTGCTCGAGCAGAACTACCGGTCGACGCAGCGCATCCTCGACGCCGCGAACGCGGTCATCGCCAACAACGCGGCGCGCCGGCCGAAGCACCTCTGGACCGAGCAGCTCGGCGGTGAGCTGATCACCCGGTACCACGCCGAGGACGAGCACGACGAAGCGCGGTACGTCGTGAGCGAGACCATGCGCCTCGTCGAGAACGAAGGCAATCGCTTCAACGACGTAGCCGTCTTCTACCGCACCAACGCCCAGAGTCGCGTGATCGAGGAGCAGCTCGTGCGCGCCGGCGTGCCCTACCGCGTCGTCGGCGGCGTGAAGTTCTACGACCGGCGCGAGGTGAAGGACCTCCTCGCGTACTTGCGCGCGCTCGTGAATCCCGACGACGAAGTGAGCTGGCGTCGGGTCGTGAACACGCCGAAGCGGGGTGTGGGCGAGACCTCGGTGAACCGGGTCGCTGCCTACGCGCAGGGCGCCGGGATCACGTTCCGCGACGCGATGCGCGAGGCACCGGCGGCGGGTGTGAGCGGGAAGGCGCTCGGGGGCATCAACGACCTGCTCGAGCTCGTGGAGGTGTTCGAGTACGCGTCGGGAAAGGGCGTGGGGGCCACCGTCGAGTCGGTGCTCGAGGAGACGGGATATGTCGCCGAGCTCGAGTCGGAGGGGACGATCGAGGCGCAGGGGCGCATCGAGAACCTCCAGGAGCTCGTCGGTGTCTGCCACGAGTTCGACGACGCGCTCGACGCCGGCGACCTCACCGGCCTCCCGGGCATTGCCGGCGTCGGTACCGCTGACGCCGTGGACGAGCCGATCGGTGTCCCCTCGGGGTTGGCGCGCGTGCAGGCGTTCCTCGAGGCGATCTCGCTCGTCACCGACCTCGACACCGCCGAGGGCGCGAGCGGTGAGCAGAGCGCGGTCACGCTGATGACGCTGCACTCGGCGAAAGGCCTCGAGTTCCCTGTTGTCTTCATCACCGGGCTCGAAGACGGCGTGTTCCCGCACATGCGCAGCCTCGGTGACCCCGACGAGCTCGAGGAGGAGCGCCGGCTCTGCTACGTCGGCATCACGCGGGCACGCGAGCGCCTCTACCTCTGCCACGCGTGGTGCCGCATGTTGTTCGGCTCCACCGACTACTACCCGCCGAGCCGGTTCCTGGCCGAGATCCCCGAGGAGCTCGTGCACGCGCACGAGAGCGCACGCCCCGTCGGGCGCGGGGCCACGCATCGCGAGGCGGTCGTCGACGCCGCGATCGCCGCGGGGAGCGCCTCCGCCACGCGTGGCGCCGAGGGCGTCGGGCTCCGCGTCGGTGACGACGTCGCGCACGAGAAGTTCGGCGAGGGTGTCGTGCTCGAGCTGATCGGCGGCGACGACCAGACCGAGGCCGTCGTGAACTTCCGGGACGTCGGCGAGAAGCGGCTCCTGCTCGTCTGGGCGCCCCTCCGCAAGCTCCGCAATTAGGAGATGCAGCGGAGGCGTGGCGGGACGGCGGGGACGCCGGAGCGGAATCGACCCGGCGAATTCGGAGATGCAGCGGAGGCGTGGCGGGACGGCGGGGACGCCGGAGCGGAATCGACCCGGCTAATTGGCCGCGGTCGCCGGCTGGGGCGCCGGCAGCTTCTTGCGTAGGTCGACGAAGAGGATGCCCTTGTTCTCGCCGACGGGATCGACGTAGGAGTAGTACCGGTCGAGCTCTTCGCTCGTGTGGTGGCCACCGTGGCAGTCGACGAAGCTGTTCACCGACGCCCTCCACTTCACGAGGCAGTCGGTCGTGCCGGGGAGCTGCGTGGCGAGGGCCACGATGTTCCCGTGCTCGAGCGCGAAGAGGAGGCTGCGGTCCTTGCCGAAGGGGTCGGGGAAGTAGTACGGCCCGCCGTCCTTCAGGTCGCTCTTGATCGCGCTCGCCAGGCCGGCTGCGAACGGTGCCGGCTTCGTGGGGCTCCCGCCCTCCCCGGACGCGAACAGCAGCACCACCGCGACGAGTACCCCGGCGACGAGCACCGCGATCGTGGCAGTGAACAGCAGGCGGGTGTCGGCCCTGCTCGGTGGCACGTCCACAGTTTGTCAAGCACGAGGCGATCGACCACCATTGCGCCGACCGCGCCGGAAGGACGTTCGTGGACCTGTTCGAGTACCAGGGCAAGCAGCTGTTCGCGCGCTACGGGATCCCTGTGTCACCGGGCGCGCCGGCCACCACGGTCACGCAGGCGGTGGAGGAGGCCGACGGCTTGGGCTACCCGGTGGTGGTGAAGGCCCAGGTGCAGGTCGGCGGGCGGGGCAAGGCGGGTGGCATCAAGCTCGCCGGCGACGCCCACGAGGTGCGCGCCCACGCCGACGCCATCCTCGGCATGGACATCAAGGGCCACGTCGTCGAGGTGCTCTGGATCGAGAAGGCGAGCGACATCGCCGAGGAGTACTACGCGTCGTTCACCCTCGACCGCGGCGCCAAGCTCCACCTCGGGATGCTGTCGGCGCAGGGCGGTGTCGAGATCGAGCAGGTCGCGGCGGAGAACCCGGACGCGATCGCCCGCATCCACGTGGACCCGGTCGACGGCCTGAGTGAGGCCCGCTGCCGGGAGTGGGTGGAGGCTGCCAAGCTCAACCCGATTGCCACCGACGGCGCTGTCGACGTGCTCCTCGATCTCTACCGGGCGTACACCGAGGGGGACGCCGATCTCGTGGAGATCAACCCCCTGATCCTCACGCCCGACGGCCGCGTGCACGCGCTCGACGCGAAGGTCACGCTGGACGACAACGCGGTGTTCCGCCATCCCGACTACGTCGAGTACGACGCGACTCAGGTGCGCGACGCGCGGGAGCGCTTTGCCCACGAGCGAGGTCTGCAATACGTGGGGCTCGACGGCTCGGTCGGCGTGATCGCCAACGGTGCCGGTCTCGCGATGAGCACGGTCGACATCGTGAACCAAGTCGGGGGCGCGCCGGCGAACTTCCTCGACATCGGCGGCGGCGCGAACGCCGACGTCATGGCCGGCGCGCTCGAAGTCATCACGAGTGACGCGAATGTGCGGTCGATTTTTATCAACATCTTCGGCGGGATCACCAAGGGTGAGGAAGTGGCCAACGGCATCGTGCAGGCGCTCGAACGGGTGCAGATCGACGCCCCGATCGTCATCCGCCTCGACGGCACCAACGCCGAGGAGGGTCGCGCCATCCTCGAGCCGCACCTCTCCGACAAGCTGCAGATGAAGCCGACGATGCTCGAGGCGGCACAGCGAGCCGTGGAGCTGGCGCAATGAGCATCTTCGTCGATGACACGACCAAGGTCGTCTACCAGGGCCTCACCGGGGGTCAGGGCAGCTTCTACGGCCCGCTGAACCGCGACTACGGCACGCAGGTCGTGGGCGGCACGAACCCGAAGAAAGCGGGCACCGACGTGGCCGGTATCCCGGTGTTCGCAACGGTCGCCGATGCCATCGCCGCGACTGGTGCGAACGCGTCGTGCATCTTCATCCCCGCTCCCGGCGTGCGCGACGCGGTGATGGAGGCCGCGGAGGCCGGCATCGAGTTCATCGCGTGCATCACCGAGGGTGTGCCCGCGCACGACGAAGCGTGGTTCTACAACAAGCTGCGGCGCGACTTCCCGGCGACTCGCTTGCTCGGGCCGAACTGTCCGGGGATCATCAGCCCCGGGAAGTGCAACATCGGGATCACCGCCGGCCACATCGCCAAGGTGGGTGGGCCCGTCGGGATCGTGAGCCGCTCGGGCACCCTCACGTACCAGGCGCTCTACGAGTTGAAGCAGAAGGACATCGGCGTGACCACGTGCGTCGGGATCGGCGGCGACCCGGTGCCCGGCACGAGCTTCATCGACTGCCTGCGCGCGTTCGAAGCCGATCCCGAGACGAAGGCAGTGATGATGATCGGCGAGATCGGTGGCTCGGCCGAGGAGGAAGCCGCCGAGTTCGTGCGGGAGCACATGACCAAGCCGGTCGTCGCCTACATCGCCGGCGTGACCGCGCCGCCCGGCAAGAAGATGGGCCACGCCGGCGCGATCGTTTCGGGCGGCAAGGGCACCGCGGAAGCGAAGATCGCCGCGTTGCGGGACGCCGGCGCAGAGGTCGGCCTCAACCCGACCGAGGCCGGCCAGGTGATGGCCGAGCTCGTCGCGGAGCTCTGACCCGCGAGCTCCGTCAGGAGGTCGGCGGCACCGGTGGCGGTGCCGCCGGTGGGGGCGGTGCCGCGGGCGGGGGCGGTGCCGCCGGTGGGGGCGGTGCAGCCGGTGGGGGCGGTGCAGCCGGTGGGGGCGGAGCAGCCGGCGGGGGCGGTGCCGCGCCGGGCGTCGCCGAGGCGCTCGACCTCGTGCGCTCGTTCAGGATCAGCACCGACCCGACGAGGGTCGCGATGCACCCGAGCAGGATGAACCAGAACCCGACCGCGAAACTCTCCCCGAGCTTGTCACGAACGAGGAACGCGAGCGCGTACAGCGTCGCGACGAGGCCCAGGATGAAGTACACCTGCTCCCAGGTGAAGCCCCAGGGCAGCGCAGGCAGCCGGACGTTGGCGAACTTCGCCAGGGCCACGAGGACTGCTGAGATCACGCAGAAGAACACCATGAGCGTGACGACCGGAAGGAGGCCCTTGCTCCATGCGCTCTCGCTGCCGCCCGGATGCGTGTAGAAGTGGAAGAAGGAGAAGATCAGGGCGATGGCACCGCCCCCCATGATCGTGATCTCACCTGGCGTCGGATTCTTCGACGGCATCGCGTTCCTCCGTGCCCCTGGTTCTGCGCGGCAGTCGACGCGCAGAGCACGACTGGCCCGGTTCGGGCCCGCATGAGCGAAGCACGATCCCCGCCGGAATGCAAGGATCCGCCCGTATCGCCAGGTCTTGGAAGGAGGCCGCCTGCCGCTGGGTGCCTGCGCTACGTTGCCGATGTGCGGCGGATCGGAGTGCTGGCGTCGGGTAGTGGCACCATCCTCCGCGCGCTGGTCGGCGCCGATCTCCCCGTGGTGGTGGTTCTCGTCGACCGAGAGTGCGGCGCGATCGGCGTTGCGCGCGACGCCGATGTTCCCGTCGTCGTCGTCGAGCGCAGGAGCTTCGGGCGTGATTTCGACCGCGTCGCGTACACCCACGAAGTGGTCGACGTGCTGGCGCGCTACGACGTCGACCTCGTGGCGATGGCCGGGTTCGGCACGATCCTCGAGAAGCCGATCCACGACGCGTTCCCGGACCGGATCGTCAACACGCATCCGGCCTTGCTCCCCGCCTTCAAGGGATGGCACGCGGTCGAGGACGCACTGGCCGCGGGCGTGAGAGTCACGGGGTGCACGGTGCACATCGCTCGTCTCGAGGTCGACGAAGGCCCCATCCTGGCCCAGGAAGCGGTCCGCGTGCTCGATGACGACACGGTCGAGACGCTCCACGAGCGCATCAAAGAGGTCGAGCGTCGGCTCTACCCCGAAGTGCTCCGCCAACTCGCAGCCGAAGACGCGTGATGCGCGCGTTGCTGTCGGTGTGGGACAAGTCGGGGCTCGTCGATTTCGCGCGCGGGCTCCACGAGTTGGGCTGGGAACTCGTGTCGTCGGGTGGTACCGCGCGCGCCCTCGACGAAGCGGGCATCCGGGTGACCCCGCTCGCCGACGTCACCGGCTTCCCGGAGATGCTCGACCACCGGGTGGTCACGCTCCACCCGAAGGTGCACGGTGGGATCCTCGCCGACCGGAGCAACGAAGCGCACCGTGCCGATCTCGAGCAACACGGCATCGCTCCCTTCGACATGGTGGTGAGCAACCTCTACCCCTTCGTGGAGTCGCCCGACATCGAGACGATCGACATCGGCGGGCCCGCGATGACGCGCGCCGCGGCCAAGAACCACGCGTGGGTGGCGATCGTCACCAGCCCCGATCAGTACGACTCGGTGCTCGCGGAACTGCGCGAGCAGGGCGTATTGAGCGACGCGGCGAAGCGCGCGCTCGCCCTCGAGGCGTTTGCGCGCACGGCGGCCTACGACGCTGCCATCGTCGCCTGGCTGCAGCGCGACGAAGTACTGCCGGAGCACCTCGTGCTCGCGCTCGACCGCACGAGCGACGAGTTGCGCTACGGCGAGAACCCGCACCAGCAAGCTGCGCGCTACCGCGCCGTCGGCACGCGCAGTTGGTGGGACGCGGTCCTGCAGCACAGCGGCGTCGCGCTCTCGTACCTCAACTTCTACGACACCGACGCGGCGTGGCAACTCGTGCACGATCTCGGGAGCGACCCGGCGGTTGCCATCATCAAGCACGCCAACCCGTGCGGCGTAGCCGTCGCCGCCGATCTCGCGACCGCGTACCAGCGCGCGCTCGAGTGCGACGAGCGCTCGGCGTTCGGCGGGATCGTCGCGCTGAACCGTTCAGTCGACCAGGTCACCGTCGAACGCATGGTCCAGGGCCCGCAAGCCGACGTCGTGATCGCCCCGGGCTACGAGGAGGGTGTCGTCTCCGCGCTGCGGAAGAAGCGCAAGAACACGAGGCTGCTCGAAGCGCCTCCGCCACAGCCCACCGGGCTCGACGTGCGCCAGATCAGCGGCGGGTTCCTCGTGCAGACCGCGCACGAGTTCGTCTCCCGGCGCGACGACTGGCGCGTCGTCACCAAGCGCGCGCCCACCGAGGAGGAGTGGCGCGACGCGGAGCTGGCGTGGCGCGTCTGCGGTCACGTGAAGTCGAACGCCATCGTGCTGGTGAAGGACGGGCAGGCCGTCGGCATCGGGGCGGGGCAACAGAACCGTGTGCAGTCGGGTGAGATCGCGGCCGAGAAGGCGGCGGGGCGGGCCGCCGGCGGCGCGTGCGCGTCCGACGCGTTCTACCCGTTCCCAGACGGCGTCGAGGCGGCCGCATCCGCAGGTGTGGCCGTGGTGGTGCAGCCCGGTGGATCGGTGGGCGACGAGCGGGTGATCGAGAAGGCCGACGAGCTCGGGTTGGCGATGGTGTTCACGGGCGAGCGGCACTTCCTCCACTGATGGAGTACGAGCGATGACTGCCACGATGATGCCCGGCGGCCCGGTGGCCGACGCCGTGTTCACCGACCTCGCGCCGCGCATCGAGAAGCTGATCGCCAACGGGCACACACCTGGTCTCGGCACCCTGCTCGTCGGCGACGACGAACCGAGCGCGCGCTACGTCGCGATGAAACAACGCAAGGCGGAAGAGCTGGGCTGCCGCGCGGTCGACATCCACTTGCGGCAGGACGCAACCCAGGCCGACGTCATCGCCGCGATCCATGACATGAACGACGCCGACGACGTCGACGCGGTGCTGTTCCAGTACCCGGCGCCCGACCAGATCGACTACGAGGCCGCGCTGTTCGAGCTCGATCCCGACAAGGACGTCGACGGCATGCACCCCACGAACCTCGGTCGGCTCGCGCTCGCGATGCCTGGCCCGGTGTCCTGCACGCCCGCCGGCATCGAGGCGCTACTCGCGTACTACGAGATCCCGGTCGCGGGCCGCGAGGTGGTGATCGTCGGCCGTGGCAACACCATCGGCCGCCCGCTCGCACTGCTGCTCTCGCAGAAGCGCCCCACCGCGAACGCGGCCGTCACCGTCGTGCACACCGGCGTGAAGGACTGGCCGCGGTTCGTGAAACGCGCCGAGGTCGTCGTCGCCGCGGCGGGGGTGCCAGGCATGATCCAACCCGAGCACCTCACACCGGGCGTCACCGTCGTCGGGGCCGGCGTCCGCTACGAGGGACGGAAGATCCTCCCCGACGTCGACGAGTCGTGCGAGCAGGTCGCGGGCGCGATCACGCCGCGTGTCGGCGGCGTGGGGCCGACGACGATCGCGATGTTGTTCCGCAACTTCGTCGAAGCGGCGGAGCGGAGGATCGCGTAACTGGAGGGCGGGTCACATGAACAGCGGGCGGAGGTCATGAACGGGGTAGCCGCGTGAGCGCGGAGCCGGCGCCGGGCGCGCCCGTCGACGCCGTTTGTCCCCTGTGCGGGGTCGCGGTGCCGGTGACGGTCAACCGGTGCGAGTCGTGCGGTATGACGCTGGAGGGGATCGGCAACCGACCGGGGCCCTTCACCCGCCGCACGATCTGGTGGTGGGCCGCCGGCCTGCTCGTGATCTACCTCGTCGCGCTCGTGATCGTCGCGACCGTCCACGACTGATCCTGCTTCCGGGGACGCCGGTACGATGAGCCGGCCCATTCCGCAGCAGGGAGCAGGTTGATGCCCGAGAAGATCACGCTGGCCGACGGTCAGCTCAAGGTGCCCGACGAGCCGATCATCCCGTTCATCGAGGGTGACGGCACCGGTGTCGACATCTGGCCCGCCGCCCAACTGGTCATGGACGCCGCGGCGGCGAAGTTCGGGAAGAAGATCGCCTGGAAGGAAGTGCTGGCAGGGGAGAAGGCGTTCAACGCGACCGGCGACTGGCTGCCCCAGGAGACCGTCGACACGTTCAGCGAGTACCTGATCGGCATCAAGGGCCCGCTCACGACGCCGGTCGGTGGTGGGATCCGCAGCCTCAACGTGGCGCTGCGCCAGATCCTCGACCTCTACGTGTGCCTGCGCCCGGTCCGCTGGTTCCAGGGCGTGCCTTCACCCGTGAAGCACCCCGAGAAGGTCGACATGGTGATCTTCCGGGAGAACACCGAAGACATCTACGCGGGCCTCGAAGTCGAGGAGGGCACGCCGGAGGCGCGCCGCCTCATCGAGTTGTTGCACGACACGTTCGGCTGGAACATCCGTGCCGACTCCGGTGTGGGCATCAAGCCGGTGTCGGAGACGGGGTCGAAGCGGCTCATCCGCGCTGCGCTCGAGTACGCGGTGAACCGGAAGCGGTCGAGCGTGACGCTGGTGCACAAGGGCAACATCCAGAAGTTCACCGAGGGCGCGTTCCGCAACTGGGGGTACGAGCTCACGCGTGACGAGTTCTCCGACGTCGCCGTGGGGTGGGACGACTGCGGCGGCGATCCCGGCGGCAAGATCCTGGTGAAGGACGCGATCGCCGACATCACGCTCCAGCAGGTGCTCACCCGCCCCGACGAGTTCGACGTGATCGCCACCACGAACCTGAACGGCGACTACCTGTCGGACGCGCTCGCCGCACAGGTGGGGGGCATCGGCATCGCGCCGGGCGGGAACATCAACTACGTCACCGGGCACGGGATTTTCGAAGCCACGCACGGGACGGCGCCGAAGTATGCAGGACAGGACAAGGTCAACCCAGGATCGGTCCTGCTCTCGGGCGTGATGATGTTCGAGCATCTCGGGTGGCAGGAAGCGGCCGACCACATCATCCGGGCACTGGAGGCCACCATCGCGGAGAAGATCGTCACCTACGACTTCGCCCGTCTGATGGACGGCGCCACGGAAGTGAAGACGTCGGAGTTCGCGCAGGCGATCGTCGACCGCTTGTGACGTTTTGGCGTCTTTGAGTGGGGCCATAGGCCCACTCAAAGACGCCAAAACAGGAAAGAGAGAGTGGAGTTGCTGCTCGCGGAGTTGAACGTGCGGCACACGCGCCGGCACATGCCGACTCGCCGGGTCGCCCTCGACGACAGCTACCTCCCGACGAGCGGCTCGGCCTTCGGTGCGGTGCTCCTCGGCGCCGTGGTCGCGGAGCACGTTCCCGGCCTCGACGAGGAGCAGCTCGACGCGCTGGGCCGACTCGTCGACGCCGCCCGCAACGGCCTCACCGTCCCGCGGATCGCGCTCCGCTACCGCCTCCAGACCGACACGCACGGACTCGACCTGTCGCGGCACCGCGTCATCGGTGCGGATGTCCGGACCGGATCGGTCTGGCCCGTCCTCGAGCTCGACCGGCACGGCCCCGCGGCGCCACAGGTGATCGGGGCGATCATGGCTGCGGCCGCGCTCCCGCCCTCGGGGCGCAAGATCGCCCTCCGTTTCGTCGACGCCGCCGTCGCCCGTCCCGGCTTCCTGCCGGAAGGCCTCGACGTGCACCGGATGTTCGAGGGCCTGCCCGGGCTGCGCCCGTACGCGCCAGGGGCGCGGCCGGCGCCGGGATCGCCCGACGAGTGGCGCGGCGTCCCGTCGGAACGTCGGTGGGCCATGGAGGTGCTGGGTCTGCGCGCGGGCATGGAGGTCGAGCGCGACGACGTGCAGCGACGGTTCCGCCGCCTCGTTCGCCTCGCGCATCCCGACCACGGCGCGGGGAACACGGGCGCGGCCGAGCGCATCGCCGAGCTGGCCGACGCGCGCGAGGTGCTCCTCGGTTTCGTCGACTCGGCGGACGCGCAACCCGCCGGATAGCGTCGGGTCCATGGCAACGACTCCCGTCCACGTCACCGTGAGCGGCGCGAGCGGCAACGTCAGCTACGCGCTGCTCACCCGCATCGCGACCGGCCAACTCCTTGGTCCCGAACAACCCGTCGTGTTGCGGTTGCTCGACATCGAGCCGGCGATGGCTGCCCTCGACGGCGTCGTCATGGAGCTCGAGGACGGCTCGCACCCGCTGCTCGTTGGGATCGAGCCCACGTCCGACCCGAAGCACGCGTTCGACGGGGCGTCGTGGGTGCTGCTCGTCGGCTCGGTCCCGCGCAAGGAAGGTATGGAGCGGGGCGACCTGCTGAAGATCAACGGCGGCATCTTCGGCCCGTACGGCGCGGCCATCAACGAGAACGCCGCCGCCGACGTGCGCGTGCTCGTGGTCGGCAACCCGTGCAACACCAATTGCCTCATCGCCCGCTCGCACGCGCCCGACGTCCCCGACGACCGCTGGTTCGCGATGACCCGCCTCGACGAGAACCGCGCCCGGACGCAACTCGCGAAGAAGGCGGGCGTGCACCACGGCGACGTCACCAACGTGGCCATCTGGGGCAACCATTCGGCCACGCAGTTCCCCGACTTCGCACACGCGCGTGCGAACGGCCGGCCGATCACCGAGATGATCACCGACCGCGCCTGGCTCGAGGGTGAGTTCATCGAGACGATCCAGAAGCGTGGCGCGGCGATCATCGCGAAGCGCGGCCAGTCGTCGGCGACGTCGGCCGCGCACGCCATCATCGACTCGGTCAACAGCATCCACACGCCCACGCCCGGCGACGACTGGCACTCGCTCGCGGTCGTGAGCCACGGCGAGTACGGCGTACCCGACGGTCTGGTCTTCAGCTACCCGGTCCGCAGCCAGGACACCTCGTGGTCGATCGTCGAGGGCATCGAGCACGACGAGTTCGCACGGGCGAAGATCGCCGCCACCCGGCAAGAGCTCGTGGACGAGCGCGACGAGGTGCGGGAGCTCCTCGGGGGCTGATGCCCGAGCGCTACGAGCTGAGGTTCGAGCAGCCCGACGGCGTCGGCGGAGCTGTACGACTCGAGGTCGCCGACGACCGCGCGCGGTACTGGATGTACGCCGACCTCGGCCGCGACGGGTTCGTCGCGATCCGCCACGACGACGTCGCGCCGCCGCGCGGCACGCTGCTCGAGGTCCGGGGCGACGGGCTCTGGGCGGAGGTGCTGTGTGAGGTGCCCGGCGAGCACTGGACCCTCGGCCTCGAGGCGTTCGGTCTCCGTCTCGCCGACCGCGACGAGGCTCGCACCGCCACCGTCGGCGAACGCCTCCCGGTCGGCTTCGATCTCGAGTGGGACGGGGGCCGCGTCGTGGGCGAGCTCCTCGTGGGACGCAGTCGCTACCGCGTCGACGGCCGCGGCGCGTTCACCCACACGCCGGACGCGACCCCCGGGCCGGAGTGGGCGGAGTGGTTATCCCCGTAGGCAGCTCGTGCCGGGCGCCGGCATGACGCCGTCCACGAGGTAGGCGTCGACCGCGTCGTCGATGCAGGGGCTGCGCCCGCTGGCATAGGCGGTGTGCTCCGTGCTCTCGAAGGTGAGGAGTCCCGACCCTGCGATCCGGGAGACGACGGCGTACGCGCCCGAGTAGGGGGTCGCGGGGTCGCCGGTGGTGCCCACCACGAGGACGGGCGGCGTGCCGGTGACGTGCACGTCGCCGAGCTTGTCGCCCTTTGCCGGCTTCGGCATCCCTGCGCACGACGAGACGGCCCACGCGCCGCCCCACGGCGGCAGTTCCGACTGGAAGCGGGCGACGTCGGCGAGCTCGCGCGCGGCGCTGCGCGGCTTCGGGTCGGGGCGGTCGACGCAGTCGATGACGGCATTCGCCTGCAACACCGAGGTCCAGGTGCCGTCGACGTTGCGACCCATGTAGCTGTCGGCGAGCGCGAGCAGCAACCCGGCGTCGCCCTGCGCTCCCGATTGGAGCGCGCGGCCGAGCAGCGGCCAGCCGCGCGATTCGTCGTAGAGCGTCGAGATCACGGCCGTCTCGAACAGGGTGCCGGTGAGCGCGCCGGTACGGGTCTGGCCGTTCGCGGTGTACTGCGTCGGGATCGGACCCGCGTTGGCACGGTCGAGCAACTGCTGGAAGAGCTCGCGGGGGTCTCCGACGGCGCGCAACGCGCACGACGAGCTTCCGGTGCACCAGGTGAGAAACGCGTCGAGCGCCTTCATGAACCCCTCGGCCTGCGTGTGCGCGTAGTCGAGGTCCGACGTCCAGTAGTCAGGTGGTCCGTCGAGCACCATGGCGCGGACCGCGGTCGGGAACATCTGCGCGTACGCCATGCCGAGCACGGTGCCGTATGAGTAGCCGAGGTACGTGATGCTCGGTTCACCGAGCGCGATGCGGATGGCCTCGAGGTCGCGCGCCGAGTTCCGGGTGCCCACCTCGCCGGCGTACGCGCCTTCGCGCTGGACGCAACCGCGTGCGAACGCGCGCGAGTACTGGCGGGCGACGGCGAGCGTCTCGGCGGTGTCCGGGACCGCGGCCACATTGGCGCCGAGGTCGAGGAACGCATCGTCGACGCAGTCGACGGGACGCGAGTTGCCGGTACCGCGCGGATCCCAGCTCACGAGGTCGAAGCGTCCCTTCACGACGTCGGGAAGCCGCCCGTAGGTGTTCTGGAGGAAGGCGACGCCGCCGAAGCCCGGCCCCCCGGGATTCTCCACGAGGATGCCGATGCGCTGGTCGGGTGAGGTCGCCGGGTGGCGGGTCAGCGCCAGTCCGAGGGTCTCGCCCCCCGGGTCGGCCCAGTCGACGGGGACGTTCAGGGTCCCGCACTGCCAGCCGTCGCCGCAGTCGGACCACGCGATGGCGGTGTCGAACGGCGGGAGCGGCGGCCAGGCCGGCGCCTTCGTGGCCGCAGGCTTCGCCGCGGGTGTCGAAGCCCTCGTCGTCGCGGGTGCGGGGGCCTTCGTCGCCGCGGGTGCCGGGGCTGCGGCCACGAGCGTCGCCGCCACCAGCGCAGCGACCAGCAGCGCGCGCGGCGCCCTCACAAGACCTCTTCGGCGACGGACGCGCGGTACGCGCACACCTGCCGGTCGCGCTCGGCGTCGCTCCACCCGAGCTCGGGCGCGAGCAGGGTCGCGACCGAGGGCGCCGCTCGCGCCGACGCGTCCCGCGACAGCACCCGGGCCCGGGTGCGTCGTGCGAGCACGTCGTCGAGGGTGACGGCCATCTCGTGGCGTGCCGCGTAGACGGCCTCGGCGCGCGTGTACGGTAGCCCGCGCACCAGCGGTTCGTTCAGCGTCGCGTCGGTGTCGGCGAGCGCGCGGACGGCGGCCGCTTCGGTGCCGAATCGTCCGAGCAGGTGATCGTGCTCGGCCACCGCCGAGTCGATGTCGCCGCTGCCGAAGAGCCGGAGCCGCTTCGTGCGGGAGCGCGGCACGTCGTCACCGAGCAGGTCGGCGGCCGCGTCGACGGCGTCGGCCGCCATCCGCCGGTACGTCGTGAGCTTGCCGCCCGTCACCGTCACCAACCCGGCCGGCGACACGTGCACCGAGTGCCGCCGGGAGAGGTCGGCCGTGCGAGCGTCGGAGTCGGCGGCGACCAGCGGCCGGAGCCCGGCCCACGACCCCACGATGTCGTCGGGGCTGGCCCCGACCTCGGTGACGCCGTTCAGGGCGTCGAGGAGGTACGCGGCGTCGGCGGCGGTGCACTGGGGATCGTCGAGCGGTCCGTCGTAGTCGGTGTCGGTGGTGCCGACGTAGGTGCGGCCGTCCCAGGGGATCACGAACACGGGGCGGTCGTCGTGTGCCGACGGGACGATGGCGGCGATGTCGTTGCGCACGAGCTGCCAGGGCACCGTGACGTGCACGCCCTTCGCCGGACGGATCGACGCCGGGCGCGAGCCCTCGTCGAGCGCCCGAACCGTGTCCGCCCAGACGCCGGTCGCGTTGACGACCACCCGCGCTCCGACGGTGAGCTCGCGTCCGTCGGCGCGGACGCGAGCACCCGCGAGCCGGGTCCCGTCGCGCTCGAACCCGACGACGTCGGTGTAGTTGGACGCGACGGCGCCGTACTCGACCGCGGTGCGCGCGATCGTGAGGGTCAGGCGCGCGTCGTCGGCCTGCGCGTCGTAGTACACGTACGCGCCCGCCAGCCGGTCCCGGTCGAGGGTGGGGAACTGCGCGAGCGCGTCGTCGACCGTGACCTTGCGATGGATCTTGCCGATGCGAAGGCCACCCGTGAGGTCGTACATCCAGAGCGCGCTGCCGAGCACCGGCGCCAATCGCCGATCCACGCGGCCGCCGGTGGTGAGGACGGGCACCAGGAACGGCAGCACGCGCACGAGATGCGGCGCGTTCTCGAGCACGCGCTGACGCTCGGCCAGGCCCTCGTAGACCAGACGGAACTCGTGCTGGTCGAGGTACCGCAAGCCGCCGTGCACGAGCTTCGAGCTCCGTGAGCTCGTGCCGGACGCGAAGTCGTGGCGTTCCACCAGCGCGGTCGTGAGCCCGCGGCTCGCCGCGTCGAGCGCGACGCCGGCTCCGGTGATGCCACCGCCCACCACGAGCACGTCGAACGTCGTGGTGCCCAACCTGCGCAACGCGTCACCGCGCTCGAAGCGCGCACGGCCGGCATTCGCCACCACGTCAGGGTATCGACCCCTCACCACCGAACTTGCGTCGCCAACCGACGTAGAGCGTCGGTACCCGACGCAACTTCGCCCGGGTTCGGGGTCAGGCGATCCTGCCGGGCGCGCCGTCGTCGGTCTGGATCGGCAGTCCGGCGGCCTGCCACGCGCGCATGCCGCCCTCGACGTTGACAACGTCGAAGCCCGCGCCGAGCAGGGCTTCGGCGACGGCACGGGACCGTCCTCCCGAGCGGCAGATGGCGACGATGCGCTGCGGCGGGCGCGGCAATTCCTCGACGCGGGCCGGGATCTCGCGCATCGGCATGTGCGACGCCGTCGGCGCGTGGCCGGCGGCCCACTCGTCGAGTTCGCGCACGTCGAGCAACTGCGCACCGGCGTCGACGAGCGCGGCACCGGCCACGGGATCCACTTCCGGCACTTCGACGGTCATGGTCGCCGCACCCTCGCTCGGTGATTCGGTCGGCGCCGACGTGGGAAGACCCGCGCCCGACCAGGCACCGTACCCCCCGACGAGGTCGGAGACGTCGGTGAACCCCGAAGCCTCGAGCACGCTCGCCGCGACCGCGCTGCGGTAGCCGCTCGCGCAGTAGACGACGGTGGGTGCGGTGCGGTCGAGCCCGCCGAGAGCATCGACGAGGTTCGGGAGCGGTATCGGGTGCGCGCCGGGCAGGACGCCGGTCGAGGTCTCACCTGGGTTGCGGATGTCGACGACCTGCAGGTCGGGTTCGAGACCGCGGAGCTCGGCGAGCTGCTCGATCGTGACGCGCGAGCTGCGCTCGACGAGATCGGGACGGTGCGCGAGCACGTCGCTCGCGCCGCGCAGCTGCCCGACCACACGGTCGAAGCCGATGCGCGCGAGGCGCACCTTGGTCTCGAGCGCCGTGGCCGGGTCGCCCACCAGCACGATGTCGCGGCCGGGATCGAGGACGTCGCCCGCCCACTCGGCGAAGCGGCCCTGGAGCCCCACGTCGATCGCGCCGCGGAGGTGCCCGGCACCGAAGTCGACGGGCTCGCGCGCGTCGAGCAGCGCGGCACCCGCGTCACGCCGCGCGAGGACATCGTCGAGCGACAGCTCTTCCGGCGGTGCCTCCTCGTCGAGGAGCGGCCGCAGTTGGCGGTTGCGCGAGGCGTCGAACTCGAAGTAGTGCGGCCGGGTCGGTTGGCCCTCGGTGACGACGGCGACGAACTCGTCCTCGGTCATCGGGGCGAGCGCGTAGTTGAACGCGCGCTGCTCCCCGAGCGTGGAGCTCCGCTCGCTCGACAGCTGCTTCCCGCACGACGACCCCGCTCCGTGCGCCGGGAAGACGCGCGTGGAGTCGGGGAGGCGCAACAGCCGATCGTGGAGCGAGTGGTAGAGCCGGCGCCCCAGCACGTCGGCCGTGAGACCGCTGCCCGACGAGGCGAGCAGGTCGGGTCGGCCGACGTCGCCGACGAAGAGCGTGTCGCCGGTGAGCACGCCGAAGGGCTCGGGATCGTCGGCGTGCTCGTACACGACGATGCAGATCGACTCGGGGGTGTGACCCGGCGTAGCGAGGACCTCCAGCACCACGTCGCCGAGCACGAGCCGCTGGCCGTCGTGGAGCGGCTCGATCCGGAAGTCGACCCTGGCCGCGTCGCCGAACGAGATCGTGGCCCCGGTGCGGGCGGCGAGCTCGAGGTGCCCGCTCAGGAAGTCGGCGTGGAGGTGGGTCTCGATGACCCGCTCGATGGTGAGGCCGGCGGCGTCGGCGTCGGCGACGTAGCCGTCGACGTCGCGCTGCGGATCGACGACGACCGCACGGCCGGTCGACTCGTCGCCGACCAGGTAGGAGGCGTGCGACAGGCACTCCAGGTAGTACTGCTCGAAGATCACCGACCCACCCGTGGCTTTGCCCAACCTTTGCCCTGCTTTGCTTGACCCACCGGATACCCTGTGACAGATTTCACTATGAGTAGTCGTGTTCTCGCTCTGAGTGAACGCCCTCCACGGGCTGCTCGGGGTCTTCTGAGGCAGGAGGAGGACCCAATGCTAGGACGTCGTGCGACGGCGGTCACAGTGCCGGCACCAGTGCCGGTGGTGGTGCCGCTCGTCCTCGCGGCGATCGGCACCGCCGGCCTCGTGATCTTCACGGCGTCCTCCGCGCACGCCGACGGCGACCGCCACCCCGAGTTCGGGCACGACTCCGCCGGCCACCCGGCGCTGCTGGTGTCGGCCGCGGCGGCACCGACCGGCCAGACCGAGAAGCAGGCCCCCGACCACGACGCTTCGGCCGAGGCCGGCATGCCCCCCGGGGACGCACCGCCCGCCACCGAGGTCGACGCGGCAGATGCGACGAGGACGCCGGGCGGCGCGCCCGGCGCAGGGGCCACAGTCGGCGGCGAGCCGGCGACCACTGCGCGCGCAGCGGGACTGGAGGCGGCTGCCGCCTCCACCGCCCCCACCCCGCCCAACGGGGCGGAGCCCGCTGCCGCCGGGTCGTCGGCCGCCGCCCTGAACCCGGGGCCCGACGCCGGCGCCGGTCACGCCGCCACGACGGGAGGCGGCGACGCCGTGCTCTCCTCACCCCGCGTGGCCGGCTCCGCGCTCGCGTACGGGTCGCCGACGCGGTCCGCCCTGCCGGACCTCGTATCCGCCGGCCCGCTCCCCGACGCGAGCGGATTGTCGCCCGATACCACGCACCCGGGTGCGGTCGTTGCGATCCTCGCGTTCGCCGTGCTCCTGTTCGTCGTTGCGCAGCAACTGGTGGATCGTCGCGACCCGGGTCTCGCGATGGCGCGCGACGCCGAAGGCGCCGAGCGGTTCCGGTGACCGTCCACTACCCCCGCGAGGTGGGACCCGTCACCGACCGGTTCCTCGTACTCCAGCTGGTCAGGGTGTTCGTCGCGATCGCGCTGTGCACGGTCCCGGCGATCACCGGGGACTTCCACATCGTGTTGTTGCCGCTTGCGTTCGCGTACGCGACGGTCATCGGCGCGGTGGAGCTCGTGCGTCGGCACGCGCCGCGACTCGACCCGACGCTCGTCTGGTCGTCGGTACTGGTCGACGGCGTGGTGCTCGCGATCGCGGTGGCGCGCACGGGCGGCTACATGAGTCCGTTGGTCTTCCTCGTGTTCCTCGAGGTGGCCGCGGCCACGCTGCTGGTCTCGTACCGAACTGGTCTGAAGTTCGCGCTCTGGTGCGCGTTGCTCCTCATGCTCGCCTACGCGGCCGCCGACGCCGACGTGTTCGGGACCAAGCCCACGGTCGGCGACCGCTTCGCGCTCGTGAGCGCAGCGACGTTCCTCGTGTTCGCCATCGGGGCCGCCGCCTTCTCCGCGGTCAACGAACGCTCGCTCCGCCACAGCCGGGCGCAACTCGAATCGCTGGTCGAGCTCGGTACCGAGCTGCAGCACGCGCACCGCGCCGACGAGGGAATGAGCGCGCTCATCCGTCACGCGTGCCGGCGGCTCGGCTTCGCCCGCGCCGTTGTGCTCACGCGTCGTGGCGACGGCTGGCGTGGCGTCTGTTACGACGGCCTGGTCGAGTCGGTCGTCGAGGCGGGGGCGCGCGATCTCCCGGAGCTGGAGTCGTCGGCGTACGCGTCGCCCCAGCTCGTGCGCAGCCTCGACGAGAACGGCCTCCTCGACCTCCTGCTCCCTGATGCGCGAAACGTCGTGATCGTGCCCGTCGTCGCCGACGACGAGTACTTCGGGCTCGTCGCTGCCGAGTGGGGAGGGTACGACGACGACCGTATCCCCGTCCTCACCGTCCAGGGATTGTCACAGGCGGCGATGCACACCGCGTCGGCGCTGCACAACGCGGCGCTGCTCGACGAGGTCGAGCGACTCGCGACCCGCGACTCCCTCACCGGTATTGCGAACCGTCGGTTGTTCGACGAGTCGCTCGCGCGGGAGTCGGCGCGCGCACAACGGCTCGGCGCCCCGCTCAGCCTCATCGTGTTCGACGTCGATCACTTCAAGCAGATCAACGACACCTACGGTCACATGACCGGGGACGCCGTGCTGCACGAGGTCGCCCAGGCGATGGTCACCACGACGAAGAGCTACGACGTCGCCGCCCGCTACGGAGGCGACGAGTTCATGCTGTTGCTCCCGGGCTGCAGCAGCAAGGACGCGGTTGGGGTCGCGGAGCGCGTGCGCGCCGAGATCATCCGCCGGGCGAACTTCGTGCCCGTGTCGGTGAGCGCGGGGCTCGCCACGGTCCCCGACAACGCGCTCGACGGCGACCGCCTCGTCGCGGCGGCCGATGCTGCGCTCTACGAGGCCAAACGCGCCGGGCGCGACCGGGTGCTCGCCTCCGCACGGGTGGCGGGTGGCGCGGTGCCGACCGCCGTACGCCTCAACGAGACGCCACTCGCTCGCGGCGCGTAGCAGGCTTCACCGGTCGCGCAACCGCTCGATGGCCAGCGCGCGGAGGGTCGCGTAGGGCGCCGATCCCGAGGGCGACCGGTCGATGGTCTCGACGAAGAGGAACCGCCGCGGCGTCTCGTGGGCGGCGAGCTTGCGGCGACTCCACATCGACAGCTCGACCTCGTCGATGTAGTGCCCGTCGGTGACCTCGACGAGCGCGACGACCTGCTCGCCGCGGCCGGCCGAGGGAACGCCGACGACCGCGCAGTCGGCCACGCTCGGGTGCTGCTTCAGTGCCCGCTCGATCGCTCCGGGGTCCACGGTCTCGCCGCCGGTGGCGATGGGCGGGCGGCTCCCGACCGGTCGCACCGTCCCGTCCTCGTCGACCATCGCGTAGTCGCCGGGGAACGAGTAGCGCTCACCGTCGAGGAGCTTGAACGTGGCTCGTGTCCGCTCGGGGTCCTTGTGGTAACCCATCGGCAGGTGACCGCCCAGGGCCACGAGCCCGACGTCGCCGCTGCCCGGCCGGACGTCGCGACCCGTGAGCTCGTCGACCACGCGGATGCGTTCGCTCACACGTCGGCGCATCGGCGGCGGCGCGTCGGAGGAGCCCGGCGCGTCCGGCGCGTCCGCCTCGTCGGAAGCGTCCCGCGTGTCGGAGGCGTCCACGACCGCGCCCGCGCCGAGGTGGGCGCGGAGTCCGCGCCTGACGTCGGCGCTGAACCGAGCGCCCGAGGACGTGACCGCGCGCAGGCTGCTCAGGTCCCACCGACCGGGCTCGGCGTCGAGCGCGGCCAGCAGCGGGCGCGCGAAGCCGTCGCCCACCACCGCGAACGTGTCCACGCGCTCGCGCTCCACCGCGTCCCAGAGGAGCACGACGTTGAGGCCGGGACGGTCGACGAGCACGACCGTCCCGCTCCCCACGAGCGCGGCCAGCGACGCGAACAGCCCGGTGCCGTGCGCCAGTGGCGCCGCCGGGAGCACGACGGGGTGGTCGCTTCCTTCGAGTGCCGTCACCATCGGATCGGGAGGGTCCGGCTGTTCAGGGTGCGCGGCCGACCAGATCCCCAGGTACAGGTCGTCGTTCCGCCAGACCGCGCCGCTCGGTCTGCCCGCGGCATCCTTCGCGTACAGCAGGATCAGGTCGTCACCGCTCGGCGCGTGTGGTGGGTCGGCCGGTGGCGCCGCGGCGCCGATCGCGTGCTCGTAGGGCGACCCGACCTCGAGCACACGCGGCCGCCACGGCTTCGGGATGCGACGCGCGGCGCGGGTCACGGTCCGCGCGTGCTCCGTACTCGTGACGACGGCCTTCGCGTCCGAGTGGTCGAGGATCGCGTGCACGTCGTCGACGCGGGAGCGGTAGTCGACGTTCACCGGGGCGCAGCCGAGGAGCAGCGCGGCGAAGAAGGTCTCGAGGTACTCGGGACGGTTCGTCAGGTGGATCGCGATACGGTCACCCGGGGTGAGGGCGGACGCCTCGAGGTGCCACGCGAGGCGCCGGGCCCGGTCGGCGAACTCGCCCCACGTGACCCGGCGGTCGCCGCAGACGATCGCGGCCCGCTCGGGCACCACCATGGCGATGGCCTCCCACGACGCGGCGAAGTTCCAGCCGGCCATCGACGAAATGTAGGACGGCCGCTCAGGGCCGTCTCAGCGAGGGTCCGCGAACGTTGCCCCGGGTCGGGCACGCCGGTGACGAGAGGAGCGACCATGAACGACGCCCGCGCGAGGGTCGCGCGCAGGATCGGCATCGTGATCGGCTTCCTGCTCCTGGCCGCACTCCCCGCGCTCGCGCTCGGGGCGGTCTCGGCGGCCGAGACCGATCCGGCGTCGTCGTCCACCACCAGCGTCCCGCCTCGCCCCGCACGCGCCGCCGACGACCAGCGGTGCCCCACTCGCGGGCATCCGGCGCAACCAACGCGCGACGACGACGGATCAGCGACCGCGCTGGGGGTCGCCGACGTCGAACCACCAGCCGGCGACGTGCTCCATCTCGCGCACGGTCCAGCGCAACTCGTCGCTCAGCAGCCCGGGCAGTCGTTCTGACAAGAGCACCGACAGCGACCGGTAGTACCAGAGCTGGTCGATCGCTCCCGCGTTGAACCGCAGCCACGCCTCGGGTCCGAACCGGCGCAGATCCGCAACCGTGGCACGCGCGTTGGAGAGCGCGTCGGCGGCGCGAACCCGCAGGACCGAAGGCTGCGTGGCACGGTCGGCGAGGTGCGCGAGCGAGCGCCCCTTCCGCTCCTTCCAGTTGCTCGCGTCGCGGACGGCTCGTTTGCGCTCCGCCTTCTTGCCAGTGGGAACGTCGGTGCACGCCGCGACGATCCGCGCCACCTTGCGACCGAACCGCTTGCGCACCTGCCTCCGGGTCACCCCCGCGTCTTCGATCGCGTCGTGGAGGAGCGCGGCGATCGCCTCCGCCTGGGTTCCGCCGTCGTCGAGGACGAGCGACGCGACGCCGAGGAGATGTGCCGCGTAGGGCACGTCGGTGCCCTTCCTCGCCTGGTGACGGTGCACCGAGCACGCGAACTCGACCGCCCGTGTGAACTTGCGGTCGAGCACCACCGACGGTCGCCCGGGACCGTCAATCGGCATTCCGTGCCTTCGCGATGTTGCGCTCCTGCTCGGCCGGTGTGGTCGCGAAGTACGTCTTGCCGTTCTTGTCCGAGACGTAGTACTTGTACGGAACCCACGCGGGATGGAGCATCGCCTGGAGCGTCGCGGCGCTGAAGGTCTCGATCGGTGACGGCGGCAGGCCGGTGATCTTGTACGTGTTGTAGGGCGAGTCGATCTTCTTGTCGGCCTCCACCGGCACCGGTGGGCAGCCACCCTTCGCGTAGCAGAGCGTGGCGTCGATCTGCAGCGGCATGTTGGCACGGAGCCGGTTGACGATCACCGCGGCGATGAGCGGCGAGTCCTCGTTGCGCCCGGACTCGGCCTGCACGAGCGACGCGCCGACGAGAGCCTGATACGGCGTCATGCCGAGCACCTGGGCCTTGTCCAGCCCCGCGGCGTCCGCGTGCTTGTCGAACTCCTCGACGATCCGGCGCAGGATCTGGTCCTCGGTCTCGTTCGCGCCCACCATGTAGGTGTCGGGCCACGTGAGGCCTTCGAGGTTGATGACACCGTCGGGCTCGTACTTGGAGCGCACGATGTTCGAGGCGGCGACCTGCAGGAAGCGGTCCTTGCTCTTGCCCGGCAAGCTCCCCACGCGCTCGGCGATGCCCGCGAGGGTGAGGCCCGGCGGCAGGAGCAGCGGGATGTCGGGGATCTCGGCGGCGGGCCCGCCCCGCAGGAAGTTCAGCGCCACCTGGGCCGAGATGCCGGTGGCGAACACGTACCGGCCGGCGGGGAACCCGCTCACGCCCGCGGACTGGGAGACCTGCTGGAACTCGAGCGACGACTTGATGATCCCCTGCTTCTGGAGCTCGTCGCCGACCTGCTTGGCGCCCCAGCCCTGCTGCACCTCGATGGTCCGCTCGTTGCTCCCCGTGTGCTGGACCTGGGCGAGCACCCACCCCGAGGCGATCACGAGCGGTGTGAGCAGCGCGAGCACCCCGACGAGCGCCGCGAGGTTCCGCCGGCGCATCCGGGCGATCTCGGCGGCGCGTCGGCCGCGCCGGGTGGTGGGAGTGGTGGTCGCAGTCGGCACGGTCACAGGTTCCGGGCGAGGGCGAAATCGACCGGTTCGGGAGGCCTTGGACGGTCCACCATTTCTACCCGATCGGTGTGCTCAGGTCGCGGTCGCGCCGCTCGCGGGCGCGAAGGCCGGGCGCGACGGCCGCACCGGCAACGGCTGCACCCGCGCCGGCCGCGTCGGCCGAACGGGCACCGAGACCGCGATCGGCCACCGGAGGCGGCGACCGGTCACAACGTCCAACCGGCCGCCTTGCGCTCCGCGCACGTGGGGCAGATCGGGTAGCGGGAGGGGTCGCGCGTGGGGACCCACTTCTTGCCGCACAACGCCTCGATGGCCTCGCCGGTGACGTACGCGCGGGCCACGTCGGCCTTGCGGCAGTAGTGCGCGAAGCGGTCGTGGTCACCGCCGTCGGTGTCGACGGGCAGCGGTGTCTCGACGGGCGCCGGGGCGTGGGTTGGGGCGCTGATGGTTTCGTTCACGAGGGCACAGAGTACCTTCGCTCGCGTGCCCGATTTCGCCGACGACGAGAGCAGCGAGCTCGAGCGCAAGTCGAGAGCGCTGGCCGTGATGGCGCTCGTGGAGACCGTCAGCTACCTCGTGCTCTTCTACTTCTGGGTGATCGCCCCCAACGACATCGCCCGCGCGCTGGTCGGGTTCTTCCACGGCCTCGTGTGGCTGGCGTTCGTGTCGATGGTGGTGCTCATCCGCGAGAGCATCGGCTGGACGTGGGGCTACACGGTGCTCGTCGTCGTGACCGGTCCCATCGGCGGGATCATGGTGTTCACCCGGATCAAGCGGACGCCTCGAGAATTGCTCGTACCTCCTCGACCGCACGTGCAAGGTCGGTGACGTCGCGCGCCTCGGCGCGCTCGGTGCCGAGAAAGAGGAACACGCATCGAGCCACCGGCTCCCCGGTGGCCTCGGAGAGCGCCAAGGCATACGAAGCCCCCTGGAGCCGGTAACGGGCGACCTTGGCGTCGAGGTCGCCCTGGTCGCGCCATGCGTCGGTCTTGTAGTCGACGACCACGAGACCGGTGGGGCTGCGGTAGACGAGGTCGACGTAGCCCTCGAGCGTGCGGTCGCCGAGCGCGGTGGCCACGTACATCTCGCGCCGGAACTCGTGCTCGACCGCCTCGCGCACCGTCGCCGACGCCAGCGCGCTGCGGGCCAGCGCGGCGATGTCCCGCTCGCGCCCGATCACACCTTCCGCCGCGGCTTGCGCGGCGGCAGTGTCGTCGACTCCTGCACCCGTGACCAGATCGACGGTCTGGAGCACCGCGTGCACCGCGCGCCCGACCGCGGTCCCGTACCGCCCCTTGTTCCACGGCGGCAGTTCGAGGTCGCGGGGCTCCTTCGCGAGGCCGGGATCGGCGCGTGCGGCTCGTTCCGCGGCCTCGGCCGCGATGGCCGTGGCCGAACGCACGCGCGACCGCACACCGGACGCGAGCGCGGCGTCGCGGCGCGCGCGCCAGACGTCCCAGGGCGGGAACGGCGCGGACGGCGCCGGCGGGTCGAACCCGATCGGCGTGGCGGGGCCGCGCGCGGTGAACGCCTCCCAGTGCGGAGCCTCGCAGGCGGCCGCCCACAGCAGCTCCGCGTGCGTCCACTTCTGCCGGTCGTTGGGGTCGGGCACCCTCGTGGTGCGGTGCACCGACACGACGAGGTGATCGCGCGCTCGCGTGAGCGCGACGTAGAGCAGCCGGAGCTTCTCGTGGAAGTCCATCTGCTCGTCGATCGGCTCGTACCGGTCGAACTCCTCGGTGGTGACACGCGCCGACACGCGGAGCGCGTACGTGTCGGAGTCGTGTGGGAAGAGGAGCTGCACACCGCTCCGTCGCCGGCGCACCTCGGTGGTCATCCCCGACACGACGGTGACGGGGAACTCGAGCCCCTTGGCGCCGTGGATGGTGAGGATGCGGACCGCGTCGTCGTCGGTCTCGGGCAGCACGGTCTCGACGACCCGCGCGCCCTCGGTTCCCTGCAGGGTAGCCCAGTCGAGGTACTCGCGCAACGTGCCGCCCGTCGCGTCCGCGAACGCGCGCGCCTGGTCGACCGCGAAGCGGATCCGGCGCGAGACGTCGCGCAGGCGCCCCGCGTCGGCGCCGAGC
>DASPTH010000318.1:0-18492 GCA_035623515.1 Acidimicrobiia bacterium | reverse complement strand
CTCCTCGAGGGTCAGGAGGTCGAGCAACGCCCGCTCGCGACGCTCGTTCACGCTTCCCGCTCTCGGCGCCTGCGGCGCCGGGCCGCTCGGGCCCCACTCGCTGCTCGCCCGGACACCCGGCTCGCCACGCTCGTTCACGCTTCCCGCTCTCGGCGCCTGCGGCGCCGGGCCGCTCGGGCCCCACTCGCTGCTCGCCCGGACACCCGGCTCGCGACGCTCGTTCACGGCAGGAAGCCGCGGCCGCCGAACTCGGCACCGCCCTGGAGGCCGGGGTGCCGGCTGCCGAAGGCGAGGGTGTCGAGCGCGACCCCGATCTCCTCCGGCCGCCACTTGCGGTCGCCGCCCGGCACCGTCACCGTGACGTTCGGTGTCCAGGGCCGGAAGTGCGTGATCGACGCGCCCATCGACAGGAACACCTGCCCGGTGACGTGGCTCGAAAGGTCGGACGCCAGCCACGTCACGAGCGGCGCGACGTTGCCGGGATCACGAGGGTTCCACTCCGTGTACTCGTCGGGCTCGAGCGGCGCGTCCTCGACGCCCTGCGTCATGGTGATGAGACGGGTCGTGCCCGACGGCGCCACGCAGTTCGCCCGGACGCCGTAACGCTCCATCTCGAGCGCGAGCGCGATCGTGAACATGGCGATGCCGCCCTTGGCGGCCGCGTAGTTCGTCTGCCCCACGTTGCCGACCAACCCGACGAGCGAGCTCGTGCAGATCACCGACGCGCCCACGGGCGCGTCGATCTCCTTGGCGTGGCTGCGCCAGTACTCGCACGCGTGCCGGGTCGGCGCGTAGTGGCCGCGCAGGTGCACCTTCACGACGGCGTCCCAGTCGTCCTCGCCCATGTTGAAGATCATCCGGTCGCGCAGGATGCCCGCGTTGTTGACGAGCACGTGGAGGCCCCCGAACGTGTCGACGGCCTGGCGCACCAAGCGCGCCGCGCCCTCGAAGTCGGACACATCGTCGAAGTTGGCGACGGCCTCGCCGCCGCGGTCGCGGATGACCTCGGCGACCTCCCCCGCGGGACCGCGGTCGGCGCCCTCGCCGCGGGCCGACCCACCGAGGTCGTTGACCACGACGCAAGCCCCGGCGCCGGCGAGGTCGAGCGCGTGCCCGCGCCCGACGCCGTGGCCGGCGCCCGTGACGACGGCGACCTTGCCGTCGAGGATCCCCACCTCAGGACCGCTCGTCGGGCTCGAACACGGGCACGAAGATCTCGCCGTGCTCCTCGAAGACCACGCGCACCGGCATGTCGATGGCGACGGCCTCGGGATCGCAGTTGACCATGTTCGTCATGAAGCGGAGGCCCTCCTGCTCGGGCAGCTCGACGATGGCCACGACGTAGGGCGGCGGCACCGCGGGGTTGTACGGGTGACGGTTGACGGTGAACGTGAACACGGTTCCCCGTCCGCTCACCGCTTCGGGCACGAGCTCGCCGCCGTCGTCGGGACACGACGCCTGCGGCGGGTGGACGAAGCGGCCGCAGCTCGTGCACCGCAGGATGAGCAGCTTGCCCTCGGCGCCGCCGGTCCAGAAGGCCCGGTTCTCGGGCGTGAGCGTGGGCAGCATGCGTTGCGTGAGGTCCGTGCTCTCCACGGGGCCGGACTCTATTCACTAACGTCGGCGCCCGTGACCGACGTTCCGGAGCAGCGAGCGATCATCTCCGGCATCGGCATCTCGCGCGTGGGCCGCAAGACCGGCATCCCCGGCGTCGAGCTCACGCAGGAGTCGGTCACCGCGGCGGTGGCCGACGCCGGGCTCACCCCCGCCGACATCGACGCGATCGCGACGCTCGGCGACACCCCTGCCGACGACGTCGCCCGCCTGTTGCACATCCGCAACGACACGCAGGTGGAGTTCGTGCCCACGGGTGGCCTGTTCGCGCCGCTCATGGGCGCGTTCCTCGCGGTCGCGAGCGGCGAGGCGCGGCACGTGCTCGTCTACCGAACGGTGCAGATGATGGGCGGCGCGATCTTCAGCGCGGGACAGGGCGCGGCGGCGCGACCCACGGCACCGCCTCGCCGCCCGCCGGGCGGCGCGCAGGGGATGGCGCGCTCGATGGGCGACATGCAGACGCTGCTCACGTACCACGCGTACTCGGCCGCGAACTGGTTGGCGATGCACGCGCGCCGGCACATGTACCTGTACGGCACGACGAAGGAGCAGTTCGGCGCGCTGGCGGTGAACAGCCGCAAGAACGCCGGCCTCAACGAGCGCGCCGCGTACCGCGACCCGATCACGATGGACGACTACCTGAACGCGCGCCCGGTGTCGGATCCGTTCGGCCTCCTCGACTGCGACGTACCGATCGACGGGTCGATTGCGGTGGTCGTGTCGGCGGCCGACTACGCGCCGGACGCGCCGAACCCCGTGGTGCGCGTGCAGTCGATGGGCGGTTCGCCGGGGCTCGGCGGCTGGGACCACCGGCCGGACTACCCGAAGATGGCGTCCGTCGACGCGGCACGGGAGCTCTGGAGCAAGACCGACCTGAAGCCGGCCGACGTCGACATCGCCGAGCTCTACGACGGCTTCACGTTCCTCACGTTCGCGTGGCTCGAGGCGCTCGGTTTCTGCGGCGACGGCGAGAGCGGCCCGTTCGTCGAGGGCGGCACGCGGATCGCGATCGGAGGTGACCTCCCGGTGAACACCTACGGCGGCCAGCTCTCGGCCGGCCGCATGCACGGCTACTGGGTGTTGCACGAAGCGTGCCTCCAGCTCCGCAAGCAGGCAGGTGCCCGTCAGGTCGACGGCGCGGAGGTCGCGGCCGTCTCGATCGGGGGCGGTCCGATCGCGGGCTGCGTCCTCCTCACGAGCTGACATGTCGATCAAGGACAAGGTCGCGGTCGTCGGCGTCGGGGCGACGCCCTACTACAAGCGAGGGCAGTCGTTGCCGCGCACGTCGACCGAGATGGCGTACAGCGCGATCCTCGCCGCGCTCGACGACGCCGGGCTCACGATCAAGGACCTCGACGGGTTCTCGATCTACTCCCACGCGTGCGAACCCGCGGCGGTGGCGTCGCAGCTCGGTGTCCCCGAGGTGCGGTTCGCGGCGTCGTTGACGTCGGGCGGCGGCGGGGCCGCCGGGTCGCTCGGCCTGGGCGCGGCGGCCATCGCGGGCGGCATGTGCGAAGTGAGCGTGACGCTGATGACGCTCCAGCAGGTCGTCCGCCGTCTCGGCGGCACCGCCGTCGGCGACGGCTCAGCGGGCATGGGCGGCGCGGCGATGGCGAACCCGTACGGCGGTGCGGGCCTCCCGCCGTCGGCCGCCTTCACGTTCGCGACCGGCCTGCTCTCACCCGGCCACAGCTTCTCGGTGCTCACCCAGCGCCACATGCACCTCTACGGGACCAAGCGCGAGCACTTCGCCGAGATCGCGATCTCACAGCGCGCGAACGCGATCCGCCGCCCGACGTCGTTGCAGCGTGCACCGCTCACGCTCGACGAGTACTTCGACGCGCGCATGATCTCCGACCCGATGTGCCTCTACGACTACACGATGGAGAGCGACGGAGCGGTCGCGGTGATCATGGCCTCGGCCGAGCGCGCGCGCGACCTCAAGCAGCCGCCCGTCTACATCATGGGATCGGCGAACGGCGGTATGGGTCGCTGGGGCCCGGCGATCTTCGACTACTTCCAGGCGCCCGACGAGTACTTCGCGTCGTCGGGGCACCGGCCCGTGGCGAAGCGCATGTACGAGATGGCGGGCGTCGGTCCGGAGGACGTCGACGTCGCGCTCCTCTACGACCACTTCTCGCCGATGGTGCTCATGCAGATCGAGGACTACGGGTTCTGCGGGATCGGCGAGGGCGGCGACTTCGTCGCGGAGGGCAACATCCGGTGGCCGACCGGGAGGATCCCGGTGAACACGCACGGCGGGAACCTGTCGGAGGCGTACATCATCGGCATGACCCACATCCGGGAGGCGGTCGAGCAACTGCGCGGGGTCGCGGTGAACCAGGTGGAGGGCGCCGAGATCGCGCTCGTCACCGGTGGCCCCGCGTCGCTTCCGGTGAGCGGCACGCTGCTCCGCCGTTAGCGCCCCGACGAGCCGCGGCGCGTGCAGGTCACACGTGCTCGGCGAGGAACTTCCGCACTTCGACCCCGACCTCGGCGTCTTCGGGCGCACCGAAGAAGCCGCCGTGCGGCATTGCCTCCCACACGTGGAGCTCGGCGTCGACGTCGGCGGCGCGCAGGGCGCGGTGCAAGCGCACGGCGTTCGAGAGGAAGAGGTCGCGCGTGCCGGCCTGGACGAACGTGGGTGGAAATCCGCTGACGTCGCCGAAGATCGGCGAGAGGAACGGGTCGGTGAGGTCGTGCCCGTTCGCGTACAACGCGATCGAGGACGTGAGGCGGCTGACGAGCACGGTGTCGACACCCTGGTTCGTCTCGAAGGTGTCGCCCGATTCCGTGAGGTCGACTTCCGGCGAGATCAGGACCAGGCACGCCGGCATCGGCAGCCCCTCGGCGCGCGCCTTCAGCAGGAGCGCGGCCGCGAGGTTGCCACCCGCGGACGCGCCGCCCACCACGATGCGGTCGGGCGAACGCAGCTCGAGCACCGCGCGGTAGACGGCGAGGCAGTCGTCGAGCGGGGTCGGGTAGGGGAAGTCGGGTGGCATGCGGTAGTCGACCGACCAGGTGAACAGCCCCGTGCGCAGTGCCGCGGTCACGCCCATCATCCGGCACACGTCGCCGCCCCCGGCGATCAGGGCTCCGCCGTGGATGTCGTAGTAGAAGGGCGCGTCCTCGCCGGTGTCGGCGCCCTCGGGCGTGATCACGTAGACGTCGACGTCGCCGAGCCGGATCTTCTCGACGTCGACGTCGCCGGCGGGCTCACGGAAACCGAACCCCATCGCGATGGCCTCGTCCATCTGCGCGATGCGCGCCTTCCAGCCCGGCGCGTCATCGGCGGCGGGGTACACGTCGGGAGCGGCCAGGCGCGTCATCACCGTCGGGGCGGCGCCCGCCAGCGCCGCCTGCGCCTGGGGGCTCACCGTGCCGGGCACGGGGATCGTGCGCGTGACGTGCAGGGCGCCTTCTTCGATCGTGTCCGTCATGGCGCGAGTCTGCCCGATTCGTCGATCGAGGAGCCGCCCGGTCGCTCCTGGATCGGGGTGCAGAGCTCGAGCTGGATGTTGTCGGGGTCGCGGAACGCCAGGATCGACAGCTCCACGAGGTCGGTCCGTGTGGAGGGAACACCGGCGGCCTCGAGCCGGGTCTGCCACCGAGCGAGCTGGTCGCCGTCGGCGACGCCGAACGCGACGTGGTCGAGTCCGGTGGCGAACTCGCTGAACGGGTCGCGCGCGGTGTCGTCGTATCGCCGCAGGCTCACCCGCAGATCGCCCAGGTCGGGGTGGACGAGGATCTCGACGTCGGCGCCGATCGCGGCGTTGCGGTAGCCCAGCGAGCGCTCGAACCCGAGGGTTTCGCAGTACCAGCGGGTGGCGCGGTCGAGGTCCGCGACCGTGAGGCCGAGGTGGTCGATGCCCGTCAGCGTCATCACCTCGCAGCATTTCACAAGTCGGGGAGCCGCGGCACTGTGATGCCCGGGTCGCGGCCGAGTTGCACCGCCCGAGTGACCGCCGACGACCCGAAGCGGTCGCGCACGGCGTCGAGCGCGGCGTCGAGCGTGCCGAGGCCGGCCCGATCGAAGGGCAGCACGAGCTGCACGGCGTCGCCGTCCTCGAGGTTGCCCACGGCGATGCCGACGAGGGTGAGCCCGTCCCGATCGATCAGGGGCCGGGCTTCGGTGAGGAGGCCGCGCGCGGCGTCGAGGATCGACTGGGTGTGCGCGGTGGCCTGGGTGAGCGTGCGCGACCGCGTCACGCGCGAGAAGTCGCCGAAACGCAGGCGCAGAACGACCGTGCGACCCACGCGCCCCGCGGTGCGCATCCGTCGCGTGACGCGGTCGACGAGCGCGACCAGCGCGGCGTCGATCTCAGCGCTTGACCGGCGGCGCCGGCCGAGTGCGTGCTGCGCGCCGATCGAGCGCCGCCGGCGGCCGACTTCCACCGGACGCGGGTCGAAGTTGTGGGCGAGCGCGAACAGGTGGTGTCCGGTCGCCTTGCCCAACATCGACACGAGCACCGGCTCGCCGAGCGCCGCCGCCTCCGCGACCGTGCTGATGCCGCGCGTGGCAAGCTTGTCGGCAGTCTTGGGACCGACACCCCACAGCCGGCGCACCGGGAGGGGGTGGAGGAACGCCAGCTCCCCGCCGAGGGGAACGACGAGCAGCCCGTCGGGCTTGGCGACCGCGCTCGCCACCTTCGCGAGGAACTTGGTGCGCGCGACGCCGACCGTGATGGGAAGCCCGACGCGGTCGCGCACGTCGCCGCGAAGCTTCACCGCGATCTGCGAGGGACGCCCGGACACGCGGGCGAGGCCCCCCACGTCGAGGAACGCTTCGTCGATCGACAGCCCCTCGACGACCGGCGTGGTCTGGTCGAACACCTCGAACACCGCCTTGCTCGCGTCGGCATAGGCCTCCATGCGCGGCGGCACCACGACGGCATGGGGGCACAGCTGCAGGGCGCTCCGGCCGCCCATCGCGGTGCGCACGCCGTACGCCTTCGCCTCGTAGCTCGCGGCGAGCACCACACCGCCGCCGACGATCACGGGACGACCGCGCAGCCGCGGATCGTCGCGCTGCTCCACCGACGCGTAGAACGCGTCGAGGTCGGCGTGGAGGATCGTGGGCTCCCCGGGATCGGGCCCGGCATCCGGCCTCGGCATCGAACATATGTTCGCACACCGACTCGGTACTGTCGAGCGATGGCTGACAGTGGCGTGCACGATCGGGTGGTCATCGTGACGGGGCGAGGCGCCGGCATCGGCCGGGGTCTGGTGCGGCACCTCGGGCGCGCCGGCGCGCGGATCGTCGTCGCCGAGTGGAATCCCGAGCGCCTGAAGGATGCCGTCACGGAGCTCGAGGGCGCCGGCGTCACGTGCCTCGGGGTCGAGTGCGACGTGTCGGATCGCGCGTCCATCGACGCGATGGTCGGCGCTGCGCACCGGCGGTTCGGGCGCATCGACGGCCTGGTGAACAACGCCATGACGATCACCGACTTCGTGCCGCTCGCCGAGCTCACCGAAGCGCAGCTCGACGTGAACCTCACGTCGGGGCTCAAGGGCACGCTGTGGGCGATGCAGGCGGTGTACCCGCACATGCAGGCCGCCGGCTGGGGCCGCATCGTCAACGTCGGGTCGGCAGCCGGCATCGTCGGGTTCAAGGGCATGGGTGCGTACGCCGCGACGAAGGAGGCGATCCGGGCCCTCACGCGCACCGCCGCGCGCGAGTGGGCGGCCGACGGCATCGTCGTGAACCTCTATTGCCCGGTGTCGACCGGCCACTACGAGGGGACCGACCAGCTCCTCACCGACTACAAGCAGGAGGGAATGGCGGTCGTGCGTGCGCTGAGCCCAACCGGTCACGACGGCGACGCCCAGACCGACATCGGACCGGTCGTGGAGTTCCTGTTGTCCGACGCGTGCCGTTACCTCACCGGCCAGACGCTCATGCTCGACGGCGGCACGTACGCGTTCGCCTGAACCCCGCGCTACGCCACGATCTGGTCGAGCGTCTCGACCGAGGGCGCGAAGTAGAAGGAGCCCGAAGCCGGCGTGGAGTAGTCGATCAGCGCGTCCGGAGCTTGGCCGTTCATGCCGTAGATCGCTTCCATCCGCTCGCGCAGCGGCGCCTGCTCCTTGCAGAATCCCATGAAGTAGAGGCCGATGGTGCCGTCGTGGAACGCGTACGGCGTCGAGCGGCGCACCATCTCGCCGCGCTTCGGAGTGTTGTCGTCGCCGGTCGTACCCTCACGGAGCTCGACGTGGCTGAGGTGCGACGTGGGCACCTGGACCGCGAGCTTGGTCGAGTCGGCCTTCGTGCGCCCGAACGTGTTCTCCTGGTCCTGGAGCGAGAGCCCGAAGAAGTAGTCGAGGTCGTGCACCCAGCGCTGGGCGATGCAGAACGCGCCGCCCGCACCCGGCTGGCCGTCGGGGACGATGCCACGGTCGTACTGGTCCTCGGGCTCGGGGTTGCCGGTCCCGTCGATGAAACCGGTGAGGTCGAGGCTGTTGCGGTAGATGAAGGTGGGCGTCTCCCGCGCGACGGTCATGTGCCCCTTGACCGCGTTCCGGAAGTGGAACTGGGTCTCCCAGCACAGGTCCTTGTCGTCGGAGTGGATCCAGAGCAGGAGCTCCTCCTGGGTGGCCTTGGCGACCTTGCTGCCGTCGGGCGTCTGGTAGCCCGGGTACGGCTGGAAGTCGCCCGGGACGTCGTCGGTCACATCGGCGAGGAGCGTCGGTCCGAACAGGATGCAGACGTTGATCGGCACCGCGACCCCTACGTCGCTGCCGGCCGCCCGGGCGTCGCGCATCGCCTGCTTGATGACACCGAGGTCCGCGCCGTCCGTCCGACTGAAGTGCGTGTACCACTGGTACTTGGTGAGATTGGTGAGAATCGCGTGTTGCGGGTTCGGCATCGCGGGCCTCGCTCTCTCGTCAGGCGGTCGTGGGCACGGTGAATCTTGCTCACGCGGACGCCGCCGCGCAATCTCGGGGGGCGCTCAGCGGCCGCTCCAGTTGGGTGGCCGCTTCTCGACGAACGCCCGCGCGCCTTCCCGCGCGTCCTCGCTGCCGAACACCATCTGCGCCACCTCGGTCTGCCGTGCCCAGATCTCGTCGCGGGAGGCGTCGAGCGCGTCACGCATGAGCTGTTTGGTGGCCCGGACGGCGAGCGGGCCGTTGGCCGCGATGCGGTCGGCGAGCGCGAGCGCCTCGTCGAGCACGCGGTCGGGGGGCACGACCCGGTTCACGAGGCCGAGCGCGAGGGCACGGGGCGCGTCGATCGTGTCGCCGGTGAGCCCGAGCTCGAGGGCGACGGCGAGCGGCAGCCGGCGGCCGAGCAGCACGCCACCCCCCGCCGGGAACAGCCCGCGCTGCACCTCGGGCAGGCCGAACCGCGCCGCTTCGGAGGCCACCACGAGGTCGCACGCGAGCAGCAGTTCGAAGCCGCCCGCGACCGCGGTCGCGTTCGCCGCGCCGATCACGGGCTTCTCGATGCCGCCTTGCAAGAAGTGCAGGTACTCCGACCCCGACCGGTCACCGCCGCTGCGATCGCGCTCGGCGAACTCGCGCAGGTCCATACCCGCGCAGAACGCGCGGTCCCCCGTGCCGGTGATGATCATGGCGCGCACGTCGGGGTCGCGGTCGGCGGCCTCGAGCTGCGCGCCGAGGCCGCCGATGATCTCGGCGTTGAGGGCGTTCCGCGCTTCGGGCCGGTTGAGGCGCAGGACCAGGACGCGGTCACGCCGCTCGGCGATGAGTGCATCGCTCACGTCAGTAACCTCCTTGCTGCTCGAGGAGCCGGCGCGGGTTGTCGACGAGCATGGTGGTGAGCTCCGCGTCGCTCACGCCCGCCTCGCGCAACGCCGGGAGCACGTCGCGCGAGATGTGGCAGTAGTGCCACGGCCCGTCCGCGAACTTGCCGTTCGGGAACCAGTCGTTGTAGCAGGCAGCATCGTGCGAGAGCACGAGCCGGTCGACGTGCCCGCGCGCGCACAACTCGACGATGGTCTGCACGCGCTCCTCGAACGACAGGATGCCGTAGAGCCCGAAGCGGTCCATGCCGAGGTACGAGCCGCGGGCCAGCAGCTGCTCGAGGTACTCGAGGTCCGCGGTGTCGCCGCTGTGCCCGATGACGACACGCGACAGGTCGACACCCTCCGACTCGAAGACCTTCTGTTGCTCGAGTCCGCGGTGCGTCGCGGCCTCGGTGTGCGTCGAGATGGGCACGCCGGTCGCCCGGTGTGCGCGCGCCACCGCTCGCAACACCTCCTCGACGCCCGGCGTGACGCCCGGGTGGTCGGTCGCGCACTTCAGGATCCCCGCCTTCACACCGGTGTGCGCGATCCCCTCCGTGATGTCGCCCACGAACCAGCGCGCCAGCATGTCGGCGATGTCCTCACCGGCGAGGCGTGCGCGCAGCTCGATGAAGTGCGGCAGTTCGTTGAACGTGTAGTGGCCGGTCGCGACCACGATGTTGAGCGCAGTGCGCTCGGCCACCTGCTTGACGAGCGCGACGTCGCGGCCGATGCCGGTGACGGTGAGGTCGACGATGGTGCCGACGCCCGCCTCGACCAGCTCGTCCATGCGTGCGACGGCCTCGCCGACGTCACGCTCCGGGTCGAAGCCGTCGATGTCGGGATAGTTGACGATGAACTCGTGGCTCAGGATGAAGACGTGCTCGTGCACGAGCACCGGCCCGAGCGCGGCGGTGTCGACGGGGCCTCGCGCGGTTTCGACGGTCGCCATGGTCAACCTCGATCCTCTGCATCACCTCGAACGATGGGTCGCTCAGGCCGATTCGCTCCTACACGATGGGTCGCTCAGGCGGACCGGGAAACCCCGGTCCGCCTCCTTCGCTCCTAGATCTTCCGGTCGCGACCCTCCCAGTAGCGGTCGCGGATCGTCTGCTTGCGCAGCTTGCCATTCGGGTCGCGCCCGAGCGACCCGACGAAGTCGACCGCACGCGGGCACTTGTAGTGGGCGAGCCGGTCGCGGCAGTACGCGACGAGCTCGTCGCCGAGCGCGGCGCCCGCGTCGACACCGACGGTGACCTCCACGACCGCGCGGACCTCCTCACCCCATTCGTCGCTCGGCACCCCCACCACCGCGGCGTCGGCCACCGCCGCGTGGGTGAGGAGCGTCGCCTCGACCTCGGCCGGGTACACGTTCACTCCGCCGGAGACGATCACGTCGGCCTGACGGTCGCAGAGGAACAGGTACCCGTCCTCGTCGAGGTACCCGATGTCGCCGACGGTGAAGAGGTCACCGCGGCGGCCGGCCTCCGTCTTGGCCAAGTCGTTGTGGTACTCGAACTGCCACAGGGTCTGGCTCACGAACACGAGCCCGGGCACGCCCGGAGGGCACTCGTTGCCCTCGGCGTCGACGATCGTCACCGTCACGCCCGCCGACGGTTTGCCGACGGTTCCGGGCTTGCGCAGCCACTCCTCCGACGTCACGGACGTGCCCGCGCCCTCGGTCGAGGAGTACGCCTCGAGGATGATCGGGCCCCACCACTCGATCATGCGGCGCTTCACGTCGATCGGGCACGGCGCGCCCGCGTGGCTCACGACCTCGAGCGACGACACGTCAGCAGCCCGCCGCTGCTCCTCCGGGAGCGCGAGGAGCCGGTGGAACATCGTCGGCACCATGCTCACGTTCGTCACGTGGTAGCGCTCGACCCGGTGGAGGAAGTCCTCGGGTGTCCACCGGTCGAGCATCACGAGCAGCGCTCCGTTGTCGAGCGCCCCGCACACACTCGCGAGCGGTGCCGCGTGGTACATCGGGCCGCACGCGAAGTCGACGCGCCGGTCGGCCGGTACCGACGCCAGTGCGGCGAACGCCGTGGGCCGGAGCCCGATGCCGGCGATGAGCGCGATGTCGCGGTCGTCGACGCCCGCCACGTGCTTGTGAACGCCCTTCGGCTTGCCCGTCGTTCCGGACGTGTAGAACATGATCCGCCCGAGACGAGGCGACTCGAGCGGCGAGTCGGGCTGCCCGTCGCCGAGCTCGCCGAGCGGGCGCATGCCCGGCGCGTCGTCGATCGAGAACCGAGTGCGCGCTTCGATGCCCGCCTGGTCGGCCGCGGTGATCGTCGCCTCGGCGAAGCGTGCGGTGGTCACCACCGCCCGGGCCCCCGCGTCGTCGAGCACGTATGCCAGCTCCTCCGCGCCGAGGTGCCAGTTCAACGCGACGAACGTCAGCCCGCTCTCGACCGCGGCACCGTACAGCTCGACGAACTCGCGACAGTTCGGCAGCACGACGGCGAGGGTGTCGCCCGGCCCGAGGCCCCGCGCCTGGAGGCCGCGCGCGAACTCGTGCATGTGCGCGGTCAGCTCGCCGTAGGTGACCGTGCGTTCCTGCGGGTCGACCAGCGCGAGCCGGTCGGGGTCGCGGTCCGCGACCGCGAAGACGCCGAAGTCCCCCACCCGTCGGCCCCGGTCAGTTCCCGGGTGGGCCCTTGGGCACGTCGCGGAACGGCATGTTCCGGTCGTGGGTGACCTCTCGCGGCATCCCGAGCACGCGCTCGGCGATGTTGTTGCGGGCCATCTCGGTGGTACCGCCGCCGATGCACGCGGTCTGGCGCATCATGAATTGCATCCCCGCGCCCCGCCACGGGTCGTCGTCGGCGGCGGCGGCCGCGCCACTGCCGGCGAGCTCGAGCGAGATGCTGTTCACGCGCACACCCACGACCGAGCTCATGAGGCGGGCGATCGCGGCGGTCGTGTCGGGGAAGACGCGAGCGGCCATTCCCTCGCCGATCCGGCGCGAGAGCTCGGCGCCGGCGCGGCCGAGCATGCGCGCTTCACCGATCAGGTCGAGCGTGCGTGAGTCGTCGAGCCGGCCGGTCGCGCGTGCGACCTCGACCAACTGGTCGCGGCGGCCGCCGTCACTGATACGCATCCGGGGCCCGCTCACGTAGGGCGAGCCGCCGCCGACCGACGCTCGCTCGTGGAACATCCAACGGGTGCCGACGGTCCAGCCGTCGTCGACCTCGCCGACGCGGTCGCTGTCGGGGACCCGCACGTCGGTCAGGAACTCCTGGCAGAACTCGCGGGAGCCGTTGATCATCTCGATCCGGTGGAGCTCGATGTCGGGCTGGTCGATCTCGATGATGAACACGCTCAGGCCGCGGTGCTTCGGCACGTCCCAATTGGTGCGCACGAGCGCGAGGCCGTAGTCGGAGAACCACGCACCCGTGGTCCAGATCTTCGAGCCGTTGACCACCCACTCGTCACCGTCGCGCACCGCAGTGGTGAGCGCGCCGGCGACGTCGGAGCCGCCGCTCGGCTCCGAGAGGAACTGCATCCAGATCTCGTCACCCCGCATCATCGCGGGCAGGTGCTGCTTCTTCTGCTCCTCCGTGCCGAACTCCAGCAGCACCGCACCGCACGGCACGAACGTCGGGACCTGGAGGATGGCCGGGAACCGGTAACCCACGACCTCCTCGTTGAACGCCAGCTGGTGCGCCGGCGACAGACCCTGCCCGCCGTACTCCTTCGGGAAGCAGATGCCCGCGAACCCGCCCTCGTAGTACTGCCGCTGCAACGCGCGCATCTCGGTGATGTACGCGAGCTCGTCTTCCTCGTTGGCGAAGATCATGAGCCCGCCGAGGCTCGAATCGCCCCTCGGGATGTTGTCGGCGAGCCACTGCCGCGCCCGCTCTCGGAACGACTCGATGCTCTCCATCTCCGTGGCCGACTCGGTCGTGGTCATGCCGTCCTCTCTCGTTCGTCAAGCGGCGGAAGACCGCAGCGCACCGATCCGCCGGCGGTGGTCGGCCGGCGTGCCGTGGGTGACGCGGTCGGCGGTGACCCTTCGCAGGTAGAGGTGGATGTCGTGGTCGTAGGTGAGGCCGATGCCGCCGTGCATCTGCACGCAGTCCTGCACGAGCTCCGCGAGGTACTCGCCCGTGTAGGCCTTCGCCGCGCTCACCGTCTCGACCGCGCCGGGCGCCTCGGCCTGCACCTCGCGCGCCGCCACGGACGCGAGCGCGTGGCTCGCCTCCAACCACATCTTCATGTCGGCGAACCGGTGCTTGAGCTCCTGGTAGGACGCGAGGGGCCGGCCGAACGAGTACCGGTTGAACGCCCACTCGACGGTGAAGTCGAACACCTTCTGCGCCGCGCCCACGCACTCGGCGGTCTGGATGACGAGGGCGAGCTGGAGCTGGCGCTCGACGTCGGCCTCGGCGTTCCCGACGTCGCCCACCGCCGCGGCGGCCGGCACCCGGGCGCCGGCGAACTCGACGCGGGCGTAGCGCCGGACGAGGTCGAGGCTGCGCAGCGGTGTGATCGTCACGCCGGCGGTGCCGGCGGGCACGAGGAACTGGGCGAGACCGTCGTCGGCACGCGCGGTGACGAGGAAATGCTCGGCCTGCGCGCCCGCCTCCACCAGCGTCTTCACGCCGGTGAGCACGAACCCGTCGCCGTCGGCCTCCGCACGCACGGTGACGGTGCCGAGCGCGTCGTTCGGTGGCGGCTCGGCCACCGCCCAGGTGGCGACGACCTCGCCGGCGACGATCGCCGGCAGCACCTCGGCGCGCTGCTCGTCGGTGCCCGACCGGGCGAGCGCGGCGGCCACCACGTTGGCGGGCAGCAATGGACCGGGGGCGGCGTGCGCGCCGAACGCGTCGGCGACGAGGGTGAGGTCGACGACTCCGGATCCGCTCACGCTCCCGCCGCCGAGGTCCTCGGGGACGAGCAGGGAGGTCCAGCCGAGCTCGGCGCCCTGGCGCCAGTAGCCGCGCTCGAAGCCGTCGCCGGAGCTCGCCAGTTCCCTGACCTTGACGATCGGACACTCCGCCTCCAGGAATTTCTGCGTCGTCTCGCGGAAGAACTCCTGGTCGTCGGTCAGCCGGATCTCCATGCCGCCATGTTGACGAAGTGCTCGGGCCCGACGCAATCCGGGCCCCTCGGCGTTTTGGCGTCTTTGAGTGGGGCTGGGGCCCCACTCAAAGACGCCAAAACGGATTCAGATGACCGCGCCGGAGGTCTTCGCCTCGATGATGGCGTCCCAATCCCAACCGAGCGACAGCAGGATGTCGTCGGTGTCGGCACCGAACTCGGGCGCGGGCACGAGCTGCGGGGGCGTGCGGTCGAACTGCACGGGGTTCGACACGAGCGGCAGCTCACGCCCCTCGCCGTAGTCGACCGTCTGCACGAAGCCGTTCGCGACGGCCTGCTGGTCGACGAGCACGTCGGACACCCGGTTGATCACGTCCCACTGGCCGGGCTGGCTCGAGAGAATCGGCCGCCACTCCTCGAGCGTGCGCGTCGCGAAGGTCTTGTCGAGCTCGGCGACGCACTCCGCAGAGTGCTCCGCGCGCACGTCGATGTCGGCAAAGCGCTCGTCGTCGACCAGGTCGACGCGGCCGATGGCGGTGCAGAGCCCGGCCCAGTACACGTCGGGCTGCAACATGCAGAGCGCGAGCCACCGGTCATCCTTGGTCTTGTAGTTGTTCACGAGCGGGTTCGCGAGGATCGCGCGGCTGCCCTTCGGCAGCTCCGCGAGCCCGGCCACCGCGGCACCGACGATCGCCATCTGCATCGACCACATCGCGGTACCGAGCAGCGACCCGTCGACGAAGGAGCCCTCGCCCGTCCGCGCCTTGCGCGCCAGCGCGGCCGCGATCCCCCCGGCGAGCGCCATGCCGCTCAACGAGTCGCCGAACGCGCCGGCCGGCATCCCGATCGGCGACGCGCCGGGGGGCGTCACCGAAGCCGACACCGACCCACGGGACCAGAACGTGATCGAGTCGTAGCCACCCTTCGCCGCCTCGGGCCCGCGCGCGCCCTGGCCCGACCCGACCGCGTAGATGATCTGCGGGTTGGCGGCACGGATGTCGTCGTGGTCGATCGCGAGCTTCTTGCGCGCGCGGGGCAGCAGGCTGGTGAGGAACACGTCGGCCGTCTCGGCCAACTGGTACACGATCTTCTGCGCCGCCGGTTGGTTGAGGTCGAGCGCCATCCCACGCTTGCCGCGGTTGAACAACTCCCACGTGTACGTGATCCCGTCGGTCTTGCCCACGCCGCTCGACACGAGCCCGCGGATCGGGTCGCCCGTCGGGGCCTCGATCTTGATCACCTCGGCGCCCCAGTCGGCGAGGACACCGCCCGCCGACGGCACGAACGCCCACATCGCCACCTCGATCACACGCACGCCCTCGAGCGGCTTGTCCATCGTTCCCCCTCTTGGTTCCGGTCCCGTGGGTGACCCGGCAACCTAGATCACGGGTCGACTCCGCTCCGGCGTCTCGGCCCTCCCGCGTCCCGGCCCTCCCGCCATGCCTCCGCTCCGTCTCCTACTCGCCGGCGCGCAGGAGCACGGCACCCGCTTGGGGTCCGTGCGCGTTCGACACCACCGCGACCTGCGCACCCGGCACCTGGCGCGCGCCACACTCACCGCGGAGCTGCTCGACGGCCTCGGTGAGGAACGCCAGCCCGTGCATCCGTCCCGCGGCGAGCTGCCCTCCGTAGGTGTTGAGCGGCAGGCTGCCGCCGGGACCGATGCGCGCGCCGGCGTCGACCCAGTCGTGGAACTCCCCGATCCCGCAGAGGCCGAGCGCCTCGAGCCAGGAGATCGTGATGTGGGTGAAGCCGTCGTAGAGCTCGGCGACGTCGACATCGGCTGCGGTCAGGTCGGTACGACTCCACAAGGCGCGCGCACACGGGACGGTGCCACCGAACAGGAAGTCGTCGGCGTAGAGCCAGTCGGCACGCTTCCCCGTGCCGTACGCCAGCGCCTCGACCACCACCGGTGCGTGCCGAAGGTCACGGGCGCGCTCCTCGGTGGTGAGCACCGCGGCGCACGCCGCGTTCACGGGATAGTCGCAATCGAACAACAACAGAGGGTCGGCCACCGAGCGGGAGGCGAAGTAGTCGTCCATCGTGATCGGTTCGCGGAACAGCGCGCGGGGGTTGAGCGCAGCCCACTGCCGCGCGTTCAGCGCGATGTGCCCGTAGTCCTCGAACGACCCGCCGAGCTCGGCGACCCGCCGGCGCTTCCTCATCGCCATGGCGAGGATGATGCCGCCGCCGTACCCGTACGGCGCCGTGAACTGCGCGGCTCCCGCCGCCTGCACCGGCCCCTCGCGCATCATCCCGGTGTGACCGGCCTGGCGTGTGATCGTGCGGTACACGAGCGCGGTCTCGCACGCTCCGGAGGCGATCGCCATCGACGCGTCCATCGCCCCGGCGAGGCCGGAAGGCCCGGTCCCCATCAGGTCGTTGAACATCGTGAGGTTCTCGATGCCGAGCAGCCGTTGCGTGCTCACGGCCATGGGCGAGTCGCCGCGGAACCCGAACGAGTACTCCACGATCGCGTCGACGTCACGCGCGGTGAGGCCGGCGTCGTCGAGCGCGCCCTTCGCCGCCGCGAGCGTGAGCGTGCCCACGTTCGGCTCCCCGCGGCGCGTGACGTCCGAGTAGCCCACACCGACGATCGCCACGCCCCGGCCCGACCGGTTCACGATGTACCCGGCCGGAACTGGGGGATCGCCGTGCCGTCGCGCGCCTCGAAGGTGACCTCGACGGCCATGCCGATCTCGACCGCGTCGACGTCGCACTCGACGATGTTCGTGAGCACTCGGAGCCCCGGCTGCTCGTCGAGCTCCACGAGCGCGACCACGTACGGCAGCTCGGCGAGGAACGCCGGATCGAACGCCTGGCGCACGACGGTGAACGAGTACACCGAGCCGCGTCCCGACACCTCCACCGGTACCACTTCCTCCGAGCCGCACACCGGGCAGGACACCTCGGGCGGGTGCGAGAGGTGCCCGTGCGGCACGCAGCGCGTGACGAGCAGTCGGCCCGCGGCGGCACCGTCCCAGTAGAACGCGGTGAGCGCGTCCCCCTCCGGGACCGGCATGCCCGTCATGCGCGTCATCTTGGCGCGCCGCTTAGTCTTTGGACCAGCGAGGGGAGGATGCCGTGGACTACCGCTTCTTCGACTCCGACAACCACTACTACGAGGCCGAGGACTGCTTCACCCGTCACGGCGACGAACGCGTGAAGCGCTACGTGACGTGGGTCTCGGAAGGAAAGAAGCGCCACTTGCTCTTCGGCCAGGTCCGCACCAACGACGTCCGCAACCCGCGTTCGGTGATGAACCCCACGTTCAGCCGGGTCGCCCGGCCGGGCGCGTTCCACGAGTCGTTGAAGGCGCTGGAGCAGGGCGCGCGGCGCGCGGCGGCGTTCGACTACGGCGAGCTCGACGAGCTCCCGTCCGTCTACCGGGATCGGCACGACCGGCTGCACGCGATGGACGAGCAGGGCGTCGAGCGCATCCTGCTCTTCCCCACCCTCGGACTGACGGTCGAGGGCTACATGGCGGACGACGCGGAGCTGATGTACGGCGTGATGCACGCCTTCAACCTGTGGCTCGACGACGACTGGGGTGTCAACCGCGACGGCCGCATCTACTGCCCGCCGGTGATCCCGATGCTCACCGTGGAGGGCGCGGTCGCGGAGCTCGAGTGGGCACTGTCACGTGACGCGCGCGTCGTGACGGTGCAGCCGGGACCCGCGTACGGCCGCTCCCCCGCCGACACGTGCTTCGACCCGTTCTGGGCGAGGATCGACGAGGCCGGCGTGCTCGTCGCGTACCACGCGACCGGCGGACCCACGTCGTACGACGCGATGTTCGCGCAGCAGTGGGGCAAGGCGACCAGCGACCGCGACTACCTCCGCGTCCTCTCGGGCAACATCGTGTCGTTCGAACGGCCGATGATGGACACCGCGGCCGCGCTGGTCCTCGGCAACCTGTTCGGGCGGTTCCCGAACGTGAACGTCGCCAGCATCGAGATGGGCGGAGCGTGGGTGGAGTACCTCCTCCACGCGCTCGACCATGCGGGCCCGTTGCTCACCCGCAACGTGCGCGCGTTCGGCACCGTGCTCGAGGACCGGCCCTCCGACGTGTTCAGAGAGCGGT
>DASPTH010000299.1:0-27901 GCA_035623515.1 Acidimicrobiia bacterium | reverse complement strand
AGCCGATCCTCCGTGACGCGGGACTCTCGCCCGACGGCGCCTGGCCGGTCACGCGCGCCGCGGTCGAGCGGATCGGCGCGCTCGGCGGCGCGGTGCGCGCCGCCGAGGACGGTCCACCCGTGCTCGGCGACCTCTACCACCGGCTGTCGGGTGTTGCCCAGCCGCTGTACCGCGTCGAGGACGTGCCGCTGAACCCGGCGCGGGCGGCCGCGGACGTCGGCGAGTCGCTGCCGGAGGGTGGCGTGGTCACGCTCGAGCCGAGCACCGCGGGGTGGTGGGTCGCGCGCACGTTGCCGACCACGCAGCTCGGGAGCGTGCGCGTCCCCGCGGCCGGACGGCCGGGCCTCGCGGTCGCGGCCGCGCTGCTGGCGGCGATCGAGGGAAAGCCGGCGGTGGCGGTGCTCGAGCCGCCCGTGGCCGCCGAGAACCGGGCGCTCGTCGAGCTGGCCCGGTCGCGCGCCGCCGACCTCGTCGTGGAGGTCTGGGGGGACGCCGGCGACATCGCGTCGCCCGAGGTGCACCGGGAGCAGTTGCGCGCCGCGCTCGCCGCGCCCGGCGTCACCGAGGTCGCGGTGCCGGTGGCGTTCGCGGCCGCGACCGAACTGCTCGTCGAGGCGGCAGGACCGCTCGCGGCATGGGGCGCGTCGTGACCCACGACCGGGATGGCGGGGCGCACGCGGGCGACTTGCACGTCACCGGCGGCGTCGCGTAGAGCAGGCGCGCGATGGACGACCAGATGCTGCCCGACCAGGTGGCGATCGTCACCGGGATCGGCCCGGGAATGGGCCGGAGCATCGCGCTGGCGTTCGCTCGTGAAGGCGCGCACGTGGTGCTCGCGGCGCGGCGCAAGGAGCGCTGCGATGCCGTCGCCGACGAAGTGCGTGCGCTCGGGCGGGTCGCGCTCGTCGTGCCGACCGACATCTCGGTTCCCGAGCAGTGCGACGCGCTGGTCGACGTTGCGCTCGACCGGTTCGGGCGCGTCGACGTGTTCGTGCAGAACGGCCACCATCCCGGCGACTTCACCGCCGCGGTCGACGCTGACCTCGCGTCGTGGCACGAGATCATGGACATCAACTTCTTCGGCGCGGTCAAGCTCGTGCAGCGCGTGGTGCCCGCGATGGCTGCGCGGGGTGGTGGGCGCATCATCCTCGTCAACTCCGGCGCGATGCTGAGCAGCCCACCGACGCTGGGCGCCTACGCGGCGTCGAAGGCCGCGCTCGGGAGCCTGGTGCGCACGCTCTCGAACGAGATCGCGTCCAGCGGCGTGCTGGTCAACGGCGTCACGCTCGGGCCGGTGCAGGGCGAGAACTACGTCGGGCACATGCCGGGTGACACCGAGGAGGAGAAGGCAGCGGCCGCCGAGGAACGGGGCCGGGCGCTGCCGCTCGGCCACATCCCGACCCCCGACGAGTGCGCGGGAGCGGTCCTGTTCTTCGCGTCGGCCCTGTCGGCGTCGATCACCGGCCAGCACCTGGCCGTGAACGGAGGTCAGTGGGTGTCATGAGCCCTCCCTACCGGGTGGTCCAGTGGGCCACCGGCTCGATCGGTCAGATCGCGATCCGGTCCTTCGCCCGCAACCCGCAGTTCGAGCTCGTCGGCTGCTACGTGACGTCGGACGCCAAGGTGGGCCGCGACGCGGGAGAGCTGGCGGGTATCGAGCCCATCGGCGTGCCGGCGACGAACCGCGTCGACGACATCCTCGCCCTCGACGTCGACTGCGTGCACTACGCGCCCCTCTACGTCGACCTCGACGACATGTGCAGGATCCTGGCGTCGGGAAAGAACCTCGTCACGCCGTCCGGCTTCGTCTTCGCCGACTCGACCCGTCCGGACGAGGTCGAACTGCTGCGGGCCGCGTGCAAGGAGGGCGAGAGCTCGCTCCACGGCACCGGTATCCATCCCGGCTTCTCGGGTGACCTGCTGCCGATCACGATGGCGCGCCTCAGCTTCTCGATCGAGCAGATCGTCGTCCAGGAGCTCGCCGATCTGCGACGGCACCCGTCGAAGAACATGATCTTCGACGGTCTGGGGTTCGGGCGCGACCCTGACGAGGCGCGCGCCGACCCGAGCCCGCTCGTGCTCACGATGGACAACATCTTCCGCGAGTCGCAGATGATGATCGCGGCCGCGCTCGGGCTCGAGGTCGACGAGTACACACACAACTACGACGTCGCGGTCGCCAAGCGGCGGCTCGAGATCCGTACCGGCGTGATCGAGCCCGGCACCGTCGGCGGCGAACGGTTCGAGTGGATCGCGTGGTCCGGAGGCAAGCCGCGCATCGTCTTCCGCTCGTTCTGGAAGACCGACGACGACCTCGAGCCCAACTGGGACCTGAAGCACCTCAAGTACCAGCTCGTCATCGAGGGGCTGCCGTCGGTGAAGGTCACGCTGGAGCCGGCGGCGACGCACACCGGCCGCGACGTGGAGGAGACCGACGACGTCGGCATCTACGGCCGCTACTGGACGGCGATGAACGGCGTGAACGCCATCCCCGCCGTGTGCAACGCCGCCCCCGGCATCCGCACCCACCTCGACCTCCCCTTCGTCCAGCCGAAGGGCCTGTGGGAGTGAGTCCCCTCCCCCCCGAACTTGCGTCGTTGACCGACGCTCTACGTCGGTGAGTGACGCAACTTCGTCAAGAGCTCGAGCGGAAGCGCATGCCGCCGTGGCGGGTGCCGAAGAGCTCGGTGGCCATGACGCTCGGGAGCTGCTCGGCGTCCCACGCCGTGCCGCCCGACGAGATCGCCACCTTCTCGGTCCACCCCTCCATGAGGATCAGGCGGTCGTGCACGACGCGGATCACCTGGCCGGTCACGTAGTGCGCGTCGTCGCTCGCCAGCCACGCGACGACCGGTGACGAGTTCTTGGGGTCCATCGCGTTCCACTCGCCCTCGGCCACCTCGTCGGGCTCGATCGCCGGGTCCGACCCCGGCATCGTGGCGGTGATCCGCGTGAGGCCGGCCGGCCCGATGCAGTTGACGGTGACGCCCGTCTTGTAGAGCTCCTGCGCGAGCGTCAGCGTCATGCCGACGATCGCAGCCTTCGCCGTCGCGTAGTTGGTCTGCCCGAAATTCCCGCCCAGGCCCGCACCCGACGTGGTGTTGACGATGCGAGCCTGGAGCCGCCCCTGCTTCGCCTGCTCACGCCAGTGCTTCGCGGCGTGGTGCGACGGGCACCACGTGCCACGCACGTGCACCTTCATCACCGCGTCCCAGTCCTCGACCTTCATGTTCCAGATCGCGGCGTCGCGCACGATGCCGGCGTTGTTGACCAGGATGTCGAGCCGGCCGAACTCGTCGATCGCCTGTTGCACCATCGCGCCCGACTGCTCGTAGTCGGACACGTCGGCGAAGTTCGCCGCCGCGACACCGCCGCGGTCGGCGATCAGCTTCACCGTGTCCTCGGCGGCCGTGCCGGCGCCCTCGCCGCGTTCCGAGCCGCCGAGGTCGTTGACGACGACCTTGGCGCCCTGCTTGGCGAGCTCCATCGCATGGCCGCGCCCGATGCCGTGGCCCGCGCCGGTGACGATCGCGACCTTGCCGTCGAGCAGTCCCATCTCGCACCTCGTCCGCGTGTGTCGTGGTGTCTCGAAATCGAGCGCACTGTATATTCCCGACCTTGGCCGAGCCGAGTGCTGCGCCCTCCCCCGCCGCGTTGCAGGGCGTGCGCGTGCTGGATCTCGCCACGCTCTTTCCCGCACCGATGACCGCCGCGTTGCTGGGCGACCTCGGCGCCGACGTCGTGAAGGTCGAGCCGCCGGCGGGCGACGCGCTGCGCGTCACTGGCGCGATGCGTGGCAACCGCACGTACGTGTGGGCACTCGCCAACCGCAACAAGCGCGCGGTGCGCGTCGACTTCGACACCGACGCTGGACTCGACGTCGTGCACCGGCTCACCGCGGTCGCCGACGTCGTCGTCCTCAACCAGCCGCGGTCCGTCCTCGAACGCTGGGGCTGCACGTACGACGCGATCGCGGCGCGCAACCCGCGTGCGGTCGTCACCCTGGTGACGGGCTTCGGCGCCGACGGCCCGTACGCCGACCGTCCCGGCAACGGCACCGTGCTCGAGGCCTACGGCGGCCTCACGCACATGACCGGAGAACGCGACGGTCCGCCGGTGCTCGCGTCCGTGCCCATCGGCGACTTCATGGGCTCGTTCTTCGGGCTCTCCGGTGTGCTCGCCGCCCTCTACTGGCGCGACGTGAACGGCGGTACCGGCCAGCTCGTCGACGTGAGCCTGTACGAAGCGGTGCTCCAGTTCCTCGGCCCGGCGATGGTGGCGTGGTCACCGGGTGACGCGCCGCCGGCGCGCACCGGGAGCCGGATCCCGGTGGCGACGCCGCGGAACGTCTACCGCACGCGCGACGCGCGCTGGGTGGTGATCTCGGGCCCGGTCGACGCGCAGGTGCTCCGCATGCTCGCGCTCATGGGCGCCGACAGCGACGAGAACCGCGCGCGTTTCGGGCGCGCGGCCGACCGCAACTCGAACGCCGACGCGCTCGACGCGATCGTCGCCGATTGGGTCGCCGACCACGACGCCGGTCACGTCGTCGACGCGCTCGTGCAGGCGCGCATCCCCGTCACCGAGGTCAACGACGTGGCGAGCCTCGTCGCCGACGTGCACGCGCAGGCGCGCGGCAGCATCGCCGCCGTCGTCGACCCGGAGCTCGGCACCGTGTACATGCCGGCGCCGGCGCCGCACCTCAGCCGCACGCCCCCGCGCATCGCGTCGACGGGACCGGCGCTCGGTGCCGACACCGACGACGTGCTGCGAGACTGGCTCGGCTGACGCTCGGGGCGCGTCAGCCGCGCGTGAGCTCGTGGAGCGACGCGAGCAGGCCGTGCCGCATCCGGCCCGTGTCGTAGCTCGCGTTCGACGAGTGGATGCGCCGGCGGACGAGGACCTCGGGGATCACGTCGATGCCGACACCCTCGCGCCGGGCTCGCAGGAACCAGTCGAGGTCGTCGGCGCCCGTGCGGGCCTCGCTGAACGCGCCGACCACGTCGAAGGCCGCGCGCCGGACGAGCGCCGACATGGGCAGCACCCCGCCGAGGTCGCCGAAGCGACGGTCCGGCTGCAACCAACGCGGCGGGGCCGAAACGCTCTCCTCGAAGAAGGGCTCCTGGCGCGTCATCACCGCGCCGACGTCCGGGTGCGCGAGGAGGAACGCGAGCTGGCGGGCGAGCTTCTCCGGCAGCCAGACGTCGTCGTGGTCGCAGAAACCGATGTACTGCCCGGCGGAACGCGCGAGCCCCGCGTTGCGTGCCGCGGCGACGCCGCCGTTCACCTGCCGGTGCACACAGCCGCGCCCATGGGCCGCCACGACGTCGGCGGCGACCCGTGCGCTGTCGTCCACGGACCCGTCGTCCACCACGATCAGCTCGACCGGCTGCTGGGTCTGCGCCACGATCGACCACAGGCACTCCGCCAGGAACGCGGTGCCGTTGTGGACGGGGATCACCACGCTGATCACGGCGGGCATGACGCGAAGGTACAGTCCCGCCGTGCCCGGCTCGTCACTCTCCGCGCTCCTGATGGCGCACCCGTTCGCCGACGACGCTGGACTCCTCCACACGATCGACCGATCGGTCACGGCAGGTGCCGCGCGCGAGGCGGCGCGGGCGTGTGCCGACTCACTGCGCGCGCTCGGCGCCCGACCCGGTTCCGCGGTCGCCGTCGCGCTCCCGAACGGCCCCGAGTTCGTCACGACGATGTTCGGGGTGTGGCTCGCGGGAGGCGTGTTCGTGCCCATGAACCCGCGCTTCCCCGACGCCGAGGTCGAGCGGGTCCTCGCCGCCACCGACCCCGCCGTCGTCGTACGCGCCGACGGTGCCCGAGCCCGCTCGAGCACGCGCACGTACGACGACGGCGTCGCCTTCGTGATGTGGACGTCGGGGACGACCGGCGCACCGAAGGCCATCCTGCACACCCACGAGGCGTACCTCGAACTGCTCGACCGCGTGCTCGGCCCGCTGCGCGGCAGAGGGAGCGACGAAGGAGCCGCGCGCGCGCCGACCCCGAACCTCATTCCGGTGTCGCTCGCGCTCAACGCCGGGATCTACAACGCCTTGTTCGGGCTACGAGCCGGCGCCGCGCTCGTGATCATGGACCGCTTCGGGACGCACGAGTTCGCCGAGCTCGTCCACAGGTTCGAGATCCGCTCCACCGTGCTCCCGCCCGCGGCGTTGACGATGCTGACCGACGACGAGAGCGTCACCGACCTCACGCCGCTGCGGTACGTGCGGAGCATCACCGCGCCGCTCTCGCCGCTCCAGGCGCGCCGCTTCACCGACAAATTCGGCGCCGTGGTGCTCAACAGCTACGGGCAGGCCGAGATCGGCGAGGTGATCGGGTGGACCGCGGCCGACGCGCGCGAGCACCCCGAGAAGGTCGGCGCGATCGGTCGCCCGCACCCCGGGGTCGACATCCGCGTCGTCGGCGACGACGGCACCGCGGTCGATCGCGGCGAGGTGGGCCTGCTGCTCGTGCGCCCGCCGAACATGGCCGCCGGGTACGCGACCGGAGAGGAGCTCGGCGACCGGGTCGACCGTGAGGGTTTCGTGAACACCGGCGACCTCGCGCGTGTCGACGGCGACGGTTTCGTCTGGATCGAAGGACGCGCCGGCGACCTCATCAACCGCGGCGGCAACAAGGTCTTCCCGGAGCAGGTCGAGGAAGTGCTGTGCCTCGCGCCGGGCGTGTCCGAAGCCGCAGTGGTCGGCGTGCCCGACGACCGCCTCGGCGAGGTCCCCGTGGCGTTCGTGGTGGGCGACGCGACCGACGACGAGCTCGTCGCGCTCTGCCGCGAGCACCTGGTGCCCTACAAGGTGCCCGTCGCGTTCCAGCGGATCGACGAGCTCCCTCGCACCGAGGTGGGGAAGATCGTCCGGCGCGACCTCGTCAGGGAGTATCGGCCCCGCTCGGGCTGAGCGGCTGCCAGCGGGGCTCGCGCTTCTCGGCGAACGCGCGCGGGCCCTCCTCCTGGTCGGGGTGCCCCCACATCGACACGAGCTCCTGCGCCCCGGCGCGACAGGCATCGGTGAGGCCCAGCTCCAGCGCCCCCCACAGCGCCCGCTTGGTCGCCCGCATCGCCGCAGGCGAGTTCTTCGCGATCGTCTCGCCCAGCGCCTGCGCCGCCTCCCGCAACTTCTCGGGCGGGTCGACGATCTGCGAGATCATTCCCAGCTCGAACGCGCGCTGCGCCGACATGCGCTCGTGCCGACCGACGAGCGCCATGCGCATCACTGCCTCGAACGGCATCTTCCGCAGGAGCGCGATCGCCTCGACGGCCACGACCTGGCCGACCGACACGTGCGGGTCGAAGAACTGCGCGTCGCTCGCCGCGAGGACGATGTCGGCCTCCGCGACCCAGTGGAAGCCGCCGCCCGCACAGATGCCGTTGACGGCGGTGATGACGGGCTTGCTCACGTGCTGTTGCCACGCGGTGAAGTGCAGGTCGAACTTCTCGACCGACTCGCGGTAGCGCTGCATCCCGACCCCGTCGGATGCGATCTCCGACACGTCGACGCCGGTCTGGAACGCGCGTCCCTCACCCGTGTGCACGATCACCTTCACCTCGGGGTCGGCGTCGAGCTCGAGCCAGGCGTCGGCGAACTCGTCGCGCATGTGCGCGTTCATCGCGTTGAGCACATCGGGCCGGTTGTTGAGCAGCCAGCCGACCGGCCCGTGACGCTCGAGCAGCAGATGGTCGTACGTCGAGTAGCTCATGCTTGTCAGGTCTCCAGCTCCAGCCATCTCGCGTCGCGTTTCTCGGCCCACGCGAGCGGTCCTTCCTCCTGATCCGGATGGCCCCACATCCCGATGAGCTCCTGGCCACCCGCGAGGCACGCGTCGCGGAGCCCCGTCTCCAGCGCGCCCCAGAGCGCCCGCTTCGTCGCGCGCATCGCCGCCGGCGAGTTCTTGGCAACCTTCTCGGCCAGCTCGCGGGCGGCGTCGCGCAGCCGCTCGGGCGGATCGACGACCTGCGAGATCATCCCGAGCTGGTAGGCGCGGGCAGCGGTAATCCGCTCGTAACGCCCGGTGAGCGCCATCCGCATCACCGGTTCGACGGCCATCTTGTCGATGAGACCGATCGCCTCGTACGCGGTGACCTGCCCGACCGACACGTGCGGGTCGAGGAAGGTCGCGTCGCTTGCCGCGATCACGATGTCGGCGTCGGCGACGAAGTGGAGGCCGCCGCCGGCGACGGTGCCGTTCACGGCCGCGATGACCGGCTTCCAGATCCGGAGCTGCCAGGAGGTGAACGCGAGCTCGGCGTCACGCGTCCGCCGGGACTGCTCGCGCAGCGCTTCGGGATGGCGGCTCAGCTCGGCGATGTCGAGCCCGGTCTGGAATGCGGCGCCCTCACCAGTGTTGACGATCACCCGCACGCTCGGATCGGCGTCGAGCTCACGCCACGCGTCCTCGAGCTCGAACATCATCGTGTGGTTCATCGCGTTGCCGACCTGCGGTCGGTTGAAGATCAACCAGCCGATCGGTCCGTCGCGCTCGACGACGAGTGTCTCGTAGGTGGTCATCGGCCGTGGAAATCCGGGGTGCGCTTCTCGCGGAACGCGGCCATTCCTTCGCGGAAGTCCTCACTGCGCGACGACAGCTCCATGGCGAACGCCTCGTTCTGGTGGTGATCGACGAGCGACGCCTCGCGCCCGCTGTTGATCAGCCACTTCGTGAGCCCGAGGGCGACGGTCGCGCTCGACGCGAGCCGGCCCACCACGTCGTCCACGGCCGCGTCGAGCTCGGTGTCGGGGACGATGCGGTGCACCAACCCCCAGTCGGTCGCCTCCGAGCCCTCGACGACCCGACCGAGCAGCAGCATCTCCCGGGCGCGGACCTCACCGATGCGGCGGGGCAGCAACCACGTGGCGCCACTGTCGGGGGTGAAACCGCGGTCGACGAAGGGCATCCAGAACCGGGAGGTCTCCGTGGCCACGGTGAAGTCGGCGGCGAGGGCCAGATTGAGGCCGATGCCCGCGCACCACCCCTGCACCCGGCACACCACGGGCGTCTGCGTGTTCAGGACGAGCGGGACGAGCCGGTGCGCCTGCGCCGGCAGGCGGCGCTGGATGCTGCCGACTCGCGGGCGGGGGCCGCCGGCGTCGTTGCGGTTCAGGATGTCGAAGCCCGAACAGAAGTGCTCGCCGGCGCCGGAGAGAACGATCACCCGCACGGCCTCGTCGCGCCCGGCGCGGTCGACCGCGTCGATCAGCCCGGCCAGCATCCCGTCGGTGAGCGAGTTGCGCTTCTCGGGGCGGTCGAGGTGGAGCCGCAGGACGCCGCCGTCGAGGGAGGCGTCGAGTCCCTCGACGCCCGGGTACGCCGTCACTTCTTCGCGAACTCGGCGCTGATCGCCGCGAGCGCCTGCTCGAGGTTCTGGGCGCCGCCCGGCGGGTCGGGCAGCCGCACCGGGCCGCGCTCGCGGCTCGGCAACAGGATCGTCGCGTGGCCGGGCGCGGTGACCTCGCCGCGCTGGCTCGTCGCCGACAGGTCGAGGTCGACGGCGGGGCGCTCGCCGCCGGCCAGGTAGTGGTTGGTGACCGTCCCGCGCAGCCATTGCGTGTCGCCGACGTAGTTGAACCCGCGGAACTCGCAGTCGAGCTTCCACAACCACGCGTCGTCGCCCATCCAATTCGTGCAGAGGTGGACGAGCCACGTCTCGCGCATGCGCCCGTAGTCGAACGTCGTGGGGTTGCCCGACTTGCGCGCGAACTCGGGATCCCAGTGCACGCGCTGCATCACGTCGGGGACGTTCTGCTCGTCACGGTGGAAGAAGCGCGGGATGCGCTTCCGGTTGCGCGCGGCCAGATCGAGCGCGCGCACCCCGTAGAGGCCCATGCCCATGCCGACGTGCCAGCACACCATGTCGGTGACGGTGAGCGGGCCCTTCACCATGGTCCCGACCTCGTCGCCGACCGTGACGTCCTCCCAGAATCGCGGCTCTGCGCCGCGCCGCGCCTTCGCCTGCCGGTCGTACTGCTCTTCGATCGCGTCGATCTCGGCGTCCTCGTAGCGCCGGAACTCGATATCGGCGTACTTCTTCTTCTCCTGAGCGCGCTCGCGCTCGGTACGGATCATGAGCCGGTACTGGCCCGACAAGACGGTGCCGTCGTCGGCCTGGAAGACGTTCGCGCTCCACTCGTGGATGGCGCGCCCCGCGAACTCGCTCGGCTTGTCGAGCACCGCCACCATCGCGTTGCGCCGGAACACCCGGTGGTCGGGGCGGAGCGGTGCCCACCACTCGCGGGCGCTCGCGGAGTAGAAGGCGTGGACGCCGCGGAGCGGGTCTCCCTTCATCAGCTCGCGCTTGTCCTCCGGGACGGCAGTGACCTCGTCCTCCCCGATCAGCGTGTCGCCGCCCACCATCGGCGGCGGCGCGATCGCTCCACCCCACACCGTCTTCTCGGCGTAGACCGGGTCGCACCACAGCGGGTTGTCGTCGCCGTAGGCCTCGGCGACGTGCCGGAAAGCATCGACATTGGGCCGCGTGTAGTGGGGCGGCAGCGGCCACGGTTCGGGCACGCCGACTCGCGCCCGCAGTCGCTCGACGCCGTCGTCGGTGATGCGGCCGGTCGGGCGGTCGTCGGGCACGGAGTTCAGCTCCCGTCGACCGAGAGCGGCAGACCGAGCAGTTCGATCGCGGTGCCGCGCGCGATGCGGTTCACCTGCGCCTGGTCGAGGAAGCCGAACTGCTTCGCCGCGGCCTGCCGCGAGTACGGCCACGTGCTGTCGGAGTGCGGGTAGTCCGTCTCGAACGCCACGCGGTCGGCGCCCACCTGGTCGAGCATCTTCACGCCGATCGGATCCTTGAAGAAGCAGCTGTACACCTGTCGGTAGTAGTAGGTGGACGGCGGCTCGGGGCAGTTCTTCTGGCCTCCGCTCCACTGGTGCGTGATCCACACGTCGTCGGCGCGCTCCAGCGCGTACGGGATCCACCCGATCTGGGCCTCGGCGTAGAGGAGCTTGAGGTCCGGGTGGCGGTGCAGCACGCCGGAGTAGAGGAAGTCGACGAGGCTCGCCGCGCTGTTGGCGAAGATGAGCGACGCCGGCACCGCGTCGGGAGCGTCGGACGACGTCTGCAGCGTCTTCGTGCCCGAGCCGATGTGCAGGCAGACGACCGTCGACGTCTCGGCGCACGCCGCGAAGAACGGGTCCCAGTAGCCGGTGTGGATGCTCGGCAGATCGAGGTACGGCGGCATCTCGGTGAACGCGACCGCGCGCACGCCGCGCGCGGCGTTGCGGCGGATCTCGGCGGTGGCGAGCTCGACGTCCCAGAGCGGCACGATGCAGAGCGGGAGCAGCCGACCGCCGCTGCCGCCGCACCACTCCTCCACCATCCAGTCGTTGTAGGCGTACACGCAGAGCTCGGCGAGCTCCTTGTCCTTGCCCCACAGGAAGATCTGGCCGGCGAACCGTGGGTAGTTCGGGAAGCACAGCTGCGCCGCCACCCCGTTCACGTCCATGTCGGCGAGCCGCTCGGGAACCTGCCAGCACCCGGGGCGGATCTCGTCGAACGTCGTGCCCGTGAGCGTGATCTCCTCGGGCGCGAAGCCCGAGGCCGCGATGTGGCGCTTGAGCGACGTGAGCTTGCCCTCGTAGTTCCACCACACGACGTCGGGTCCCTCCGTCCCGGGCGCCTCCACGTAGCTCGCGCCCTGCAGGACGATGTCGCCGCTCGGGTGGTACTCGACGTGCGGACCCGCCTCGCGGAACTTCGCCGGGAGCCGCGGCTCCCAGATATCGGGCGGCTCGACGAGGTGGGCGTCGAGGTCCACGATCGGTGGGATCTTCGCCACCAGTTCGGGCGAGACATCGGGATCAGCCAGGTGCACCACGGTCGCGAACCTCGGGTCTGGAGTGACGGTCCGATACGAATTCGAGAACCGATGCTACCTGCACGCCTGCCGCAAGGCTCCGGCCAGGTCGCCGCGCCGTCGCACGATGAGGCGGTCGAGCCCCAGCCACGCACGCAGCGTGTGGAGCTCGGCGCCGAGCTCGGCCGCAAGCTCCGCGTGGTCGGTGCCCGGTTCGGCGTAGGCGGCCTGGACGAGCAGCGCGTCGCCCCGCCGATCGGCCTTGAGGTCGACCCGCGCGACGAGCCGGTCACCGAGGAGGAACGGCAGGACGTAGTAACCGTGCACGCGCTTCGCCTCGGGGACGTAGATCTCGATGCGGTAGTCGAACCCGAAGAGACGTTGCGTGCGTTTGCGTTCCCAGATCAGCGAGTCGAACGGCGAGAGAAGCGTGCGCGCGTCCACCTTGCGAGGGACCTGCGTGTCGGGATGGAGGTACGCACGGTCGCGCCAGCCGTCGACGGCGACGGCGAGGAGCCTCCCGTCGTCGACGAGATCCGCGACCAGGCCGGGCACGCGCGTCACGCTCGGGTCGGCGCCCCGGTCGTACGGACCGCCGATGTGGAAGTAGTCGGCGAGATCTCGCGCCGTCGCCACGCCCATCGCCCGAGCCGCCAGCAGGAGGAGCTCTCGCTTCGCCTCGTCGGGTTCGGGCGGCGTGACGTCGAGCACGGCGGGCGGGATGACCCGCTCGGTGAGGTCGTAGAGCTGCTCGATCCCCCGCCGGCCGGCCACGGCCAACCGGCCGGCGACGAGCAGGCTCGACATGACGCGCTTGCCGTCGTTCCACCACCAACCGTCCGCGGGCTTGCCGCGGCGGCCGCGCTCGCCGAGGTCGGACGACCCGAGCGGGCCGCGCGCCTCGATCTCGGCCAGCACCGCCGCCGAGAAGCCGGGGTCGACGCGCCAGTGCCCGGACTGCGCGGCAGCGTGCGCGTCCATCCGCCACCGGAACAACGGGTACGTCGTCGTCGGGAGCAGCGACGCCTGGTGCCCGTAGTACTCGAAGAGCTCGCGGCGTTCGTAGGCGAGCGTGTCGAGCACGCGCGCGGGATACGGCCCGAGCCGCGCGTACGCGGGCATGTACTGCGCCCGCACGAGCACGTTGATCGGGTCGATCTGGAACGCGTGCACGCGATGGGCGACGCGTCGCACGTCGGCCGTTCCGGGACGGCGATCCGGTCGCCGCGACGTGAACCCCTGCGCCGCGAGCGCGAGGCGACGCGCCTCGCCGGACGACAGTGATGCCCGTCGGTGGTTTACGCGCGGAACGTGGCGCGCCCCTGGTCGATGACGACGTCGCCGTTCTGCGTCTCGGTGCGGAAGATCGCCTCTCCGCCGTCGACCCACATCTTCACGGTCAGGCTGTCGCCCGGGTACACCGGCTTCGAGAACCGACCCTCCATGCTCGTGAACCTCGCAGGGTCCGAGCCACACAACGTGTGCAGCAGCGCGCGACCGGTGAAGCCGTACGTGCACAGCCCGTGCAGGATCGGGCGGTCGAAACCGCCCACCTTGGCGAACTCGGGATCGGAGTGGAGCGGGTTGCGGTCGCCCGACAGCCGGTAGGTGAGCGCCTGGTCGGCACGCGTCTGGTAGGTGACGACGTCGTCGGGCTCGCGCTCGGGCGCCACGTTGCGCGGACCCGACGGGCCGCGGTCGCCACCGAAGCCGCCCTCGCCGCGGATGAACATCGAGTTGCGGGTCGTGAACATGGGCTCGCCGGTCTCGGCGTCGACCGACACCGCCTCGTTCACGACGACCGCGGCGGACCCCTTGTCGTAGACCGCGGTGACGCGCGCGGTGGTGAGGGCTCGCCCCTCCACCGGGATCTCCCGGTGGAGCTCGATCGCCTGTTCGCCGTGCACGAGCATCGCCGGGTTGAAGGTGCCCACGTCGCCGATCCCCATGCCGACGATCACCGCGAACGTCGGCAGGACGCGCTGGTCGATGCCCTTGGAGTTCTCCGTGGTGAACTCGAGCTCGAACCCGGTGGGATCGACCGATCCGGCTCCCACCCCGACGGCGTACAGCAGGCAGTCCTTCGAGCTCCAGGAACGCTCGGACGGCGGCCCGGGCTCCTTGTTCGCGGCGTCAGGGTTGATCGGCATGTGCAGCTCCGGTGATGGGTTCGGTCGAGCGATACTACGACGTGCGGCTGGTCCGGCGAATTGGCCGCTCGGTACCCTGCCCGGGATGAGCGACGAGGCACGCCGTCCCCCGAACCTCCGCGGCTCCTAGTGCCCCGGCTCGACGCATGAAACGCGACGTCAGCGGACGCGCGCTCGAACCGCGACCGGTCGACTGGGCTCGGCTGTTCGCGCCACGACGCGTCGTCGTGATCGGCGCCACCGATACCGAGGGCACGCAGCAGCGCGCGCAGTTCGTGCAGACGCGCGAGCGGCTGGGCGCGCGCGGTGCCGATGTAGTCCCGGTGCATCCGACGAAGCCCGACATCCTCGGCACCAAGGCGTACCGGAGCATCGCCGACGTGCCCGGCGACGTCGACGTCGCAGTGGTGCTGGTGCGCGACGCGCTGCTTGCGGTCGAGGAGTGCCTGCGCAAGGGCGTCGCGTTCACGATCGTGTTCTCGGCCGGCTTCGGCGAGGTCGGCACCGCAGAGGGCGACGCCGCCGAAGCGAGGCTGGCCGAGCTGGCGAGCGGCCCGATGCGGGTGATCGGCCCGAACACGAACCTCAACATCTTCGAGCCGTGGCCGGGCGGCTTCCCCGGCCGGAAGCTCGTGATCGTCACGCAGTCGGGTTACCAGGGCCGGCCGATCACGCAGGGTCAAGTGCTCGGTATCGGCATCGAGTCGTGGGCGACCATCGGCAACGAGGCCGACCTCGAGTGGGCCGACTTCGTGAGTCACTACGTCGACGTCGAGAACGTCGGCGCGATCGCGACCTACGTCGAGGGGTTCCGCGACGGCCGCGCCTTCATGCTGGCGGTCGACAAGGCCGCGCGGCGGCGGGTGCCGATCGTGGCGATCAAGGTCGGGCGCACGGAGGCCGGCCGTGAGATGGCGCGCGCCCACACCGGGCACCTCACGGGTTCCGACGCCGTGCACCAAGCCGTGTTCGACCAGTTCGGCGTGATCCGGGTCGACGACCTCGACGAGGTCATCGAGATGTCGGGAATGTTCTGCCACACCGTCCTCGTGGACGGACGCGGCGGCGTGGGCGTGTACGCGATGTCGGGCGGCACCGCGTCGCACGTGGCCGACCTGTGTGGCGCGGAGGGCGTGCTGGTCCCGCGGTTCGCGCAGGAGACGATCGACGCGCTCGCCGAGTACGTCCCGTGGTTCCTCCGGCGCGACAACCCGCTCGACTCGGGTGGCGTGATCACCGCCCTTCCCGAGAACCGCAGGGTGCTCGAGCTCGTGCTCGCCGATCCGAACGTCGACATCCTGTTCGCGCCGATCACCGGCGTGTTCCCGGGTATGAGCGACGCGCTGGCCGAGGATCTCGTGGAGCTGCACCGCGAGGGCGGCAAGCCGGTCGTGGCCGCGTGGACGTCACCGATCCGCGACGATCCCGCGTACCGCGCGCTGTGCGAGGCCGGGGTGCCGCTGTTCCACTCGTTCGGGGGCGCCATTCGCGGCATCAAGGCGCTCGTCACCTACAGCCACTTCACGCGCAACTACCGGAGCCCCTTCGCGTCGGTCCCGCGCCGAGCGTCGCCGGCCCGCGCCGCGGCGCGGGCGATGCTGGCTCCCGGCGAGCCACTCGACGAGGTCGCGGCGAAGGAGCTGCTCGCCGCGTACGGGATCGCGAGGGTCGCCGAGCGCGTCACGACTTCCGCGGCCGACGCCGTACGCGCGGCGCGTGCCGTCGGTCTCCCCGTCGTGATGAAGATCCTGTCGCGCGACATCGCGCACAAGTCCGACCTCGGGTTGGTCGAGGTCGGCGTCGAGACCGAGGCGAGGGTACGTACGACGTATCGCCGCTTGTGCGAGCGCGCACGGGAGGCCGCGCCCGGCGCCGCGGTGGACGGCGTGGTCGTACAAGCGATGGTGCACGACGCGGTCGCGGAGTCGATCCTCGGGCTCTCGCAGCAGCCGCCGTTCGGTCCCACGATCCTGTACGGGCTCGGTGGCATCTTCGCCGAGGTGTTCGAGGACGTGTCGTTCCGTGTCCCCCCTTTCACCAGGGCGCAGGCGCGCGCGATGGTCGAGGAGACACGCGGCGCGCGGCTGCTGCACGGCGCGCGCGGCCGTCCGCCCGGCGATCTCGACGCGCTCGTCGACTCGATCATGAAGCTCCAGCGCCTCGCGCTCGAGCTCGGCGACGACATCGCCGAGTTGGACGTCAACCCCCTGATGATCAGGCCGAAGGGCGAGGGTGTCGTCGCCGTCGACGCGCTCGTGCTCCCCTCCGTCTTGGCGTCATAGAACCACCGATTCGGTGGGCCTGGAACGCCGAAACGATCAGAGGCGCGCTCTCAGGGCGTTCTTGTCGATCTTGAGCATCGTGTTGAGCGGGAGCTCGGGGAGGAACTCGACCCGGTCGGGCGTCTTGTAGTCGGCGAGGTATGCACGACACCAGTCCTTGAGCTCGTCCTCCTCCGGTCGGTGCGCGGAGTCGACCGGAGCCACGAACGCGACGCCGATCTCGCCGATGACGGGCGCGGGTACGCCGAACACGGCAACACGATCGACGCCCGGATGCAGCGCGAGCACGTTCTCGACCTCGAGCGGGTACACGTTGTAGCCGCCACGGATGTACATCTCGGTCACGCGGCCGCGCAGCTCGAGGTTGCCGTCGTCGCGCAGCCGGCCCAGGTCGCCGGTGAGGATCCAGCCGTCGGGCGACAGGGCCTCGGCGGTGCGCTCGGGATCGTTCCAGTACCCGCGCATCTGGCAGCGCGTCCGGATGCGAATCGTGCCGGTCTCGCCGCGAGCGACCGCGCGCAGGTCGTCGTCCACCAGCATCAGGTCGACGCCGGGCAGAGGACAGCCGACGGTGTGGAGCAGCACCTCCGGCGGGTCGTCGGGCATCGTGCCGGTGATCGTCGACGACTCGGTGCACGCGTAGCGCACGACGATCGGCACCCCCAGCCGGGTGCGCATCTTCTCGGCCAGCTCGGGCGTCACCGGCGCCGAGCCCGTGGAGGCCAACCGCAGCGACGACAGGTCGGCGGTGGCCAGCTCGGGCAGGTCGACGAGCTTCGCCCACTGCGTCGGCACTCCTTGCCCGCCGGTGATGCGCTCGTGCACCATCAGGTCGAGCATCGCAGGCGCCGACCACGCGCCGGGTAGCAACACGCACGTGATCACGAAGTCGACCTGGTCCCACACCTTGTTCATGTACCCGGCGTGCGCGAACGGGATGGGCATCGACCGGCGGTCGAACGGCGCGCTCAGGATGCCACTCATCCGGGCCGACGCCTGCAGCGCCCGATGGTCGAACCACGCGCCCTTCGGTGTGCCGGTCGTGCCGCTCGTCCAGACGATGCACACCGGGTCGTCCTCTCGCGACCGCGCCACCGGCGGGCGCGACCGTCCCGCGGTGGACGAGCGTTGCATCTCCGCGCGTGGCATCACCAGCGCCGGGCGCGGCGCGCCCGCAGGCACCGGGTCGCCGTCGGCGTCGTGGATCAGCGCGGCCGGCCCCGCGGTGCCGAGGATCGAGGTGACCTCGTACGGGCCGAGCCGCGTGTTGATGCCGGTGGCCACCGCCCCCAGGCGCACCGCGGCCATGTAGGCCACCGCGAAGTCGATGGACGACGGCAGGAACAGCGCGACCACGTCACCCCGGCCGACACCGCCGTCGGCGAGCGCGGCCGCGAGCGAGTCGGCGCGGTCGAGCCAGCCGCGGTACGTCAGGCGCGTCTCGCCCTCGACGTAGGCGATCGCGTCGGGGAACGCAGTCGCGACCTCGGCGAGCAGCGCGTCGAGCGTCGTGCTCCGGAAACTCGGCTTGTCGGTCAGCGCTTCTCGACCTCGATGCCGCTCTGCTCGGCGTCCCACGTGTTCGGCCCGATCCCCTCGTCGCGCAGCTGCGCCTTGAGGATCTTCTTCATCTCGCTCCGGGGCAACTCGTCGCGGATCTCGATGTAGCGGGGCAACGCGAAGTACGGGATGGCGTCGAGCGACCAGCGGAACAGAGCCTCCTCCGTGAGCGACGATCCCTCCACGACCTCCACGGTGACCATGATGTCGTCCTCGGTCATCGGGCTCGGGACGGCGAACACCGCGACGTCGGCGATGTCGGGGTGGCGGATGAAGATCTCCTCCAACTCGTAGCTCGAGACGTTCTCGCCGCGCCGCCGCATGTAGTCGGCTTTGCGGTCCATGAAGTAGAGGAAGCCGTCGGCGTCCATGCGGCCGATGTCACCGCTGTGCATCCAGAGGTTCCCGAACATCTCGGCGGTGGCCTCGGGGCGGCCCCAGTAGCCCTCGAACATCACGTGCGCTTTCTTCGGGCGGCCGACGATCTCGCCCGGCGTGTCCGGCGGTACCTCGTTGTCGTCGTCGTCGAAGATGCGTACGTCCCAGTACTCCTCGTTGACGATGCCGGCCGCGTTGGGCCTGTTCTCCATGCCCGGCGGCAACCAGCACCACAGCGAGCCCTCGGTGGTGCCGTACGCAGCGTCGAAGGGGCGGATGCCGAAGCGCTCGACACACTTCTGCGCGACGGCCGGCGGCATCGGCACGCCCGACATGAAACGCAGCGTCTTGTTCGCTTCGGGCATCCCGGAGTCGGGCGCCTCGGGGCGCACGGGGTCGTTGGCGACGAGCGTGACCATGCTGCCCAGCGTGCTCGCGTGCGTCGCACCGGTGCGATTGATCTCCGGCCAGAAGTTCGAGACCGAGAACTTCTTGTAGACGGCCGCGCGGCCGCCGGTGAGCAGCGTGCCCACGAGGATGATCGAAACCGCGTTGTAGTGGAACAGCGGCAAGGGCGTCCAGACCACGTCGCCGGGACCCCGGTCCCACATCACCGCGATCTGCTTCGCCAGCGTCACCGCGTAGTTGTTGCTGATCACGCAGCCCTTGGACAGGCCCGTCGTCCCGCCCGTGTAGATGAAGCAGAACAAGTCGGTCGGACGCGCGCCGGGCTCGTTCGGCGTGTCGGGGGCCGACATCACATCCTCCCAGGTGTGCCACGCGGTGCGGGCGCCGGCGTCCGCGCCAGGCGACGAGGTCTCGCCGCCCGGGAGCACCACGACGTGCTCGAGCGTGTCGACCGAGTCGGCGACCGCGACGGCTCGGTCGACGACGTCACCGTCGATCACGAGCACGCGCGCGCCGGAGTCCGCGAGCTGGTGACGGAGGTACTCGCCCTTGTACGCGGTGTTGATCGGCACGCCCACACCGCCGAGGAGGGTCGCGCCGTACTGCGCGACGATCGCCTCCGACGAGTTCTCGACGAGCGTCGCCACCCGGTCACGGCGGGTCAGTCCGAACTCCTGCATCGCGTTGGCGAACCGGTCGGCCGCTCCGAACAGCGTGCGTGCCGTCCACCGCTCGCCGTTGACGTCGAACAGCTCACCGTCGGGATCGGCGTCGAGCCGCGTCCGGATCAGCTCGGCAACTGTGAACGAGTCACCGTGGGACCACACGTCCTCGGGCTTCATCGCACCATACGGAAGAACGAGCGCACTTCGTCGACGAAGATCTCCGGCTGCTCGAACGCGGCGAAGTGGCCCCCGCGGTCGACCTCGTTGAAGTATCGGAGGTCGCGGAACCGCGTCTCGACCCACCGCCGCGACGGCCGGAAGATCTCCTTGGGGAAGATCGAGCACCCGGACGGTACCGTCACCGGTTCGGTGTGGCTGTCGTGGAAGCTCTCCCAGTAGAGGCGCGCCGACGACGCCCCTGCCGCCGGGAGCCAGTACCACATGACGTTGTCGAGCAGCTCGTCGCGCGAGAGCACGTGCTCGGGGTGGCCGTCGCAGTCGGTCCAGTCCCAGAACTTCTCGACGATCCACGCGCACTGCGCCGCGGGTGAGTCCACCAATCCGTAGCCGACGGTCTGCGGGCGCGACGCCTGCTCTGTGGAGTACCCGGAACCCCAGCGGCTGTAGTACGCCGCGGAGTCGAGGGTCGCCTGCTCGGCTTCGGTGAGGTCGCTCATCATCGACGGCTCGAGCGCGACGATCGGGAGTTGCACGTGGATGCCCGCGACGCGGTCGGCGCCCTGTGTGCCGACGCTCGTGGTCACGAACGCGCCCCAGTCGCCGCCCTGCGCGCCGAACCACTCGTAGCCGAGCCGTTCCATGAGCTCGATCCAAGCTCGCGCGATCCGTTCGACGTTCCATCCCGAACGGGTGGGCTTGTCGCTCCACCCGTACCCGGGCAGCGACGGGCACACCACGTGGAAGGCATCGGCGGCGTCACCACCGTGGGCGGTGGGATCGCTGAGCGGCCCGATCACCTTCTGGAACTCGACGACCGACCCCGGCCAGCCGTGGGTGAGCACCAGCGGGAGCGCGTCGGCGTGTGGGGAGCGCGCGTGGACGAAGTGGACAGCGAGCGGCTCGGGACCGCCGCCGGCGAGCTCGGTGCGGAATTGCGGGAAGGCGTTGAACCGCGCCTCGGCCGCGGCAAAGTCGTAGTCGTGCGCCCAGTAGGTGCACAGATCCTGGGTGTAGGCGAGCGGGATTCCCTGCGACCAGTCGTCGACGGTCTCGCGCTCGGGCCAACGCGTCCGTGCGAGCCGCTCGCGCAGGTCGGCGATGTCGCCGTCCGCGATCGCGACCCGGAATTCGGTGACCTCACCCGGCATGCGCCGGGAGAATCTAGTGGCCGCTGTCGGCGGACGCCTTCGTGAGCGTCAATGTCGGGACCGGGTGGTCGGGTTCGGGCGTGCTGCCGTGCTCGTCGAGCGCGCATCCCCCAGACCTTGCTGTCGGCTTCGCCCCCCCCCCGTTCGCCAGGCGCCGGGAGTTCCCGACGGTTCTCAGGCCCGCAGCGTCAGGAGCTCGCCCGTCGGGGCGACGTCGAAGGTGTCGGTGATCGCAGGCGACGGGGACCGCACCGCCAGCTCGATGCCGTGCTCGTGGGCGAATCGCCAAGCCTCGACGAGCACGGCGACGGCCGCTTCGTCGGGGAGCGCCACGTGCTGCATGTTGATCGCGATGCCGACGGGGTGCTCCTTCGCGAGCGTCAGGAGCTGGTTGCGGAACTGGCCTGCCGAGGTCCGGTCGATCTCACCGATGATGTCGAGGGACACGCGGCCGTTGCCGCGTGCGATCGAGCAGGAGAAGACCGAGGGCGGCGAGGATGCATTTCGGGAGGACATGTCGGGGCCCCCTCCTCCTTGTCCGTACCGGAGCGTTCGCACCGGGGCGGGGTCCAGCCCCGCTCCGACGCTCCGTCACCCGCGGGCCCACTCACCCGCTGCGGAAGGTGAACGACCGACTAACGCTCCGACTTGACCAGAAATCGCGCCGAGGCCACGCAGAGTGACCAATTCCACTCGCTCGCTCGCTCGCGCCGTTGTTCGATCATCCGTCAGTTGAGACAGGCATACGGACCCGTTCTGACGGATGTTCACGTCGGAGTGACGGTCAGGGCAGGCGGCTGGTCCAGACGAGGCTGGCGCCCGCGGCGGTGAGGGCGAAGAGGAGGGCGGCCCCCACGAACCAGACGGTCACCTCGCGCTTCTGGGTGACCTCGGCGAGACGGCTCCCGAGGTCCTCGTAGGTCTTGCGGAGATCGTGCTCGCTGGCGGCGGTGGCGAACCGCCCGCCGGTGTCGTCGGCGATCTTGCGGAGCGCGTCACGGTCGGCCGGCACGGGCACGGTCTCGTCCTGGACCACCACGGTGCCCGAGTCGGTGCCGAAGGCGATCGTCGAGACCTTGATGCCCCGCTTGCGCGCCGCCGCCGACGCCTCGGAGTTCGGCCGGCCGGCGTTGGTCGCGCCGTCCGACAGCAGCACGATGCGCGCGGGCGTCCGCTTCCCGTGGTCGAGCGGCGAGTTCTCGATCGCACCGATCGACGCGTAGATCGCCTCACCGATCGCGGTCTGCTGCTGCAACTGGAGGTGGTCGACGGCGTTGCGCACCAGCGATCGCTGGTGGGTCGGGGGCACGAGCACTTGTGCGGTACCCGCGAACGAGACGAGCCCGAGCCGGAACCGCTTCGGCAGCGAGTCGACGAAGGCGCGCACGGCACGCTGCGCGGCCTGGATGCGGGTGGGTTTGACGTCGGTCGCCCGCATCGACTCCGAGACGTCGATCGCCAGCATCACCGTGGCCGTCTCACGAGGTACCTGGACCGCGCGCGCGGGCCGGGCGAAGGCGACGACGATGAGCACGAGCGCCAGCAGCGTGCACGCGGCCGCGAGGTGGCGACGCCAACCCGGGCGGTGCGGCGCGACCGACGCGAGCAGGTCGACGTTGGTGAACCGGACGGCGTACTGCCGCCGTTGCCGTTGCACGAGGACGTAGGCGATGCCGATCCCCACGACGAGGAGGAGCAGCCAGAGCCGGTAACCGGCGAGGAAGCTCATCGCGCTGGTGCCATCCGGGCGGAACGCCGGCGCTTGCGCGACGACACGAAGCGAGCGAGGTCGAGCAACCAGTCACGGTCGGTGCGCAGCACCACGTGCTCCGCTCCCGCGGCGCGGATGTCCTGGGCGATGCGCGCACGTTGGCGATCGGCGGCTTCGGCGAAACGCGCTCGGACGCGCTCGCTCGCGGTCTGCACCTCGACGCGTCGACCGGTCTCCGTGTCGACGAGCGTCACGAGCCCGACGGGTGGCAGTTCCAGCTCGCGCGGGTCGACGATCTCGACCGCGAGGACGTCGTGGCGCACCGAGAGCGCACGCAGGGCGGGCTGCCAGTCGCCACTCGTCAGGAAATCGGAGATCACGACGACGAGACCGCGTCGCCGAGCGAGCTTCGCAACGCGCCGCAGCGCCTCCTTCAGATCACCGACGGGTGCGCAGGCATCGACGGCGCGAGGTTCCGAGTCGATGCGGTGCAGCAACGCGAGCATCGACTCGCGTCCTGCGCGCGCAGGGATCGAGAACATGCGGTCGTTCCCGAGCACCAGAGCGCCAACACGGTTGCCCGCGCGGCTCGTGAGGAACCCGACCGCCGCGACCATGGCGAGCGCGAGGTCACGCTTCTCGTACTGCGCGGTTCCGAAGTCGAGGCTGGCGGAACGATCGACCACGACCCACGTCTCGAGCTCGCGGTCGGCGATCGTGTCCCGCACGTGCGGGACCGTCGTGCGGGCGGTGACGGCCCAGTCCATGCGCCGCACGTCGTCGCCCACGGTGTACTCGCGGCTCTCGCCCGCCTCGCTGCCGGGCGCGGGGACGAGTCCGAGGTGGTCGCCCTGGAGCAACCCGTCGAGGCGACGGAACACGTCGAGCTCCAGGCGCCGGAGCGTCGCCTCGACCCGCGGTGCGGCGGCTGCGCTCGACTTCATGCGGTGCGCTGGTCCTGCTCGGTGTCGGGCTCCGCGGTGCCGGTGAGGCCCGCGGGGCGGGAGCCGGGCACCCGCTCCTGGCTGGGCGCGATCCGCGGGAGCTGGATGGCGGTGATCACGCGGTTCACGACGTGGTCGGGCTCGATGCCGTCGGCAAGCGCCTCGTACGAGAGCACGAGGCGGTGGCGCAGCACCTCGGGCGCGACGTCGTACACGTCTTGGGGGAGCACGTACGTGCGGCCCCGGATGAGCGCCAGCGCGCGCCCCGCGGCCACGAGGCCGAGCGTCGCGCGCGGGCTGGCTCCGTAGGCGATGAGCGGTTCGAGGTCGGTGAAGCCCTGGTCCCTCGGCTTGCGCGTCGCGAACACGAGGCTGACCGCGTACCAGATCACGGCAGGATCCACGTAGATGCCGTCGGCGGCGCGTTGCAGCGCGACGAGCGCTTCGGCGTCGAGCACCGCTTCGGGCGACGGCGGGTCGACACCCATGCGCGTGACGATCTCGAGCTCCTCGGTGGGCGTGGGATAGCCGACGACGACCTTCATGAGGAAACGGTCGCGCTGCGCCTCCGGGAGCAGGTACACGCCCTCGGACTCGATGGGATTCTGCGTCGCCAGCACGAGGAACGGATCGGGGACGTCGTAGGTGACACCCGCGATCGACACGTGGTGCTCGGCCATCACTTCGAGCAGCGCCGACTGCACCTTGGCCGGCGCGCGGTTGATCTCGTCGGCGAGGACGAAGTTGGCGAACACCGGGCCGAGCTCCACGTCGAACCGCTCGCTCGACGGCCGGTAGATGCGGGTGCCCACGAGGTCGGACGGCATGAGGTCGGGGGTGAACTGGATGCGAGCGAAGGTGCCCTGCACAGTGGCGGCGAGCGTCTCTGCGGCGAGCGTCTTCGCGAGACCGGGCACGCCTTCGAGCAGGCAGTGGCCGCGCGCGAGGAGACAGACCATGAGCCGCTCGACCATGCGGTCCTGGCCCACGATGATGCGCTTGACCTCGAACAGCCCGCGCTCGAGGCGAGTGGACGCCTCCGCGACGGTCGACGAATCAGTGGGCTCGGCCGGCACGTGCACTCCTCGGGCAAAGGGGGCGATTCGTCGCGCACAACCTTTGCCCACCCTTCGGGCGCGGTCAAGCGCTCGCTGATTGTACGCCCGGGGATGGCCCGACGGATTTCCGGCCCCTCAGGGCGTGCTCAGGTCGTCGCCGCGCCCTGCTCGAAGCGGTAGCCCATCCCCGGTTCGGTGATGAAGTGGCGCGGTTGCGAGGGCTCGGGCTCGAGCTTGCGGCGCACCTGTGCCATGAACACCCGCAGGTAGTTCGTGTCGCGCTCGTGCATCGGACCCCACACCTCGTCGAGCAGCTGCCGTTGGGTCACGAGCTTCCCGGGGTTGCGCACGAGCACTTCCACGAGGTGCCACTCGGTCGGCGTGAGCCGCACTTCCGCGCCGTCGCGCGTCACGCGCTTCGCCGCGAGGTCGATGCTGAAGCTCGGCGTCTCGACCGTGGCGAGCTGTTCCGACGGCATGGCGCGTCGCAGCGCCGCTCGCAACCGCGCGAGCAACTCGTCCATCCCGAACGGCTTGGTGACGTAGTCGTCGGCTCCCGCGTCGAGCGCAGCGACCTTCACCGCTTCCGCCTCGCGAGCCGACAGGACGACGATCGGCACGTCGGTCCACCCGCGGAGGCCCCGGATGACGTCGACGCCGTCGATACCGGGGAGGCCGAGGTCGAGCACCACGAGATCGGGACGCCGGCGCGCCGCGACCTCGAGCGCCTGCTCGCCGGTCGTGGCCACATCGACGTCGAAGTCGCGCGCCTTCAAGTTGATCGACAGCGCGCGGCAGATCTGCGGCTCGTCGTCGACCACGAGCACGCGGCTCATGCTTGCCCGCTCTCGGTGCTTCGCACCGGGCCGCTCGAGCCACGCTCGCTGCTCGCCGGGATACCCGGCTCGCGACGCTCGCTCACGCTTGCCCGCTCTCGGTGCTTCGCACCGGGCCGCTCGAGCCACGCTCGCTGCTCGCCGGGATACCCGGCTCGCGACGCTCGCTCATGCTGCCACCGGGAGACTGACGACCATGGTGGTCCCTCCGCCCGGAGTGTCCTCGATCGTGAGCTCACCGCTCATCGCCTCGACGAAGCCGCGCGCGACCGCGAGGCCGAGCCCCACCCCGGTGCCGTTCGAGTGGTCGCCGAGTCGCTGGAAGGGATGGAAGACCCGGTCGCGCTGCGCGACGGGGATGCCCGGTCCCTGGTCGACGACGCGCAGCTCGACGCGGTCGAGCACGGATCCCCCGACGATGCGCACCGCGCGGTCGGTCGGGCTCGCGTGCAGCGCGTTCGCGACCAGGTTGGCGATGGCCCGTTCGAGCAGCCCGGCGTCGGCCTTCACGCGCGGCAGCGTCTCGGGCACCTCGACGACCACGTTGACCGCGCTGCTGGCGCCGAGGGCGTGCAGCGCCGCCGGGACGACCTCGTCGAAGCCGACTTCCCGCAGGACGAGGTCGACGGCGCCGGTTTGCAGCCGGCTCATGTCGAGGAGGTTGCCGACGAGGTTGTTGAGTCGGTCGGCCTCCTCGTCGATGGCGTGCAGGAACTCCTTCTGCGCGACCGGCGTCCATTCGACGTCGGGTTGGAGGAGGCTCGTGGCCGCAGCCTTGATCGACGCGAGGGGCGTGCGCAGATCGTGCGACACCGCCGCGAGGAGCGCCGTGCGCAGCTCGTTCGCCTCCGCCAGCCCCTCGGCGGCCGCCGCCTCGGCACGGAGCCTGCGACGTTCGACGACGAGCGCGAGCTGGCCGGTGAACGCGCGCAACACCGGGAGGTCCTGGTCTTCGAGCCCGGACACCGCGAGGACGGTGTCGGCGTCGAGCGGCACGCTCACGTCGGCATCCTCGGGACGCCCGGGCACCGGCGAGCCCGCGCAGCTCTCGACCAACCAGTGCCCGTCGGACTTGCGGAGCACCGAGATCGCCGCGCAGCCGAACGCCGACCGCAGGCCCGCCATGAGGCCGGGGAGCGGGTCGCGCTCGCTCACCAGCGTGGCGCCGAGCTGCGCGAGCGTCTCGGCCTCGGCGCGCGCCTGCGCCGCTTCGGCCTGGCGGCGGGCGACGCTGCCGACGAGGGTCCCGACCACCGCGCCCATCACGACGAACACGATCAGCGCGACGAGGTTGTCGTCCTCGGCAATCGTGAACGTGTACAGCGGGTGGGTGAAGAAGTAGTTCGCGAGCAGGAAACCCGCGACTGCGGTGAGGAACGCGGGGAGGAACCCGCCGATCGCGGCGACACCGACGACGACGAGGAGGTAGAAGAGCAGCACACTCGGCAGGCTGAGCTGCGCCCGCAGCAGCGACAGCACGATCGTGAGGAGCGGGAGCGCGACCACCGCGACCCCCACCGCGATGAGCCGGCGCCGGCGGGAGATACCGCTCGGGCCGCGATGGACGGTCAGCGGTGAGCCCTGGTGATCCTCCGTCTGGCTCGTCGAGATGACGTGCACGTCGAGGTCGCGCGACGAGCGCAGCACCTTGGCGATGAACGACCCGCGCCACAGGTGCGACCACCGTGAGCGCCGGCTCGACCCCAGCACGAGCTGGGTCGCCCGCTCGGCGCGGGCGAACTGCACGAGACCTTCGGCTGCGTCGTCGGCGGCGAGCTCGTGGTACGTGCCCCCCACGTCGGCCAGGAGTCGCCGGTGGTGGTCGAGCAGCGCGCTGGACCGACCGGCGAGCCCGTCACTCGGGCGCACGTGCACACCCAACAGATCTCCCTGAGCCCGCCGCGCCATGCGGGCGGCGCGCCGGATGAGCACGTCACCGCCCGGCGCCCCGGTCAACGCCACCACGATGCGTTCGCGCGTCTCCCACGCGCTCTCGATGCCGTGGTCCTCCAGGTACTGCTGGAGGCTCTCCTCGACCTTGTCCGCGACCCAGAGCAGCGCGATCTCGCGGAGCGCCGCGAGGTTCCCGAGGCGGAAGTAGTTGGCGAGCGAAGTGTCGATGCGTTCGGGCGGGTAGATGTTGCCGTGCGCCATGCGGCGGCGAATCGCCTCCGGCGTCATGTCGACGAGCTCCACCTGTTCGGCGGCGCGGACGATCTCGTCGGGGATGGTCTCCTGCTGCTTCACGCCGGTGATCCGCTCGACGACGTCGTTCACCGACTCGAGGTGCTGGATGTTCACGGTGGAGATCACGTCGATCCCCGCGTCGAGCAGCTCGCCCACGTCCTGCCACCGCTTCTCGTTGCGCGAACCGGGCACGTTCGTGTGCGCGAGCTCGTCGACCAGCACCTGCGTGGGCCGGCGGGCGAGGATCGCGTCGACGTCCATCTCCTCGAAATCGGTGCCGCGGTAGGACACGCGCTTGCGCGGGATGATCTCGAGGTCGCCGAGCTGCTCGGCGGTGTGCGGGCGACCGTGGGTCTCGACGAAACCGACCGCGACATCGGTGCCGCGGCTGAAGCGCCGCCGACCCTCGTTCAGCATCGCGAACGTCTTGCCGACGCCCGGTGCGGCGCCCAGGTAGACCCGGAGGTTGCCGCGCGCCATGCTTCAGTTTCTCATGTAGTCCGGTCGAGCGCGAGGTTCAGCTCGAGCACGTTGACGGTCTGCTCGCCGAGCACGCCCCATTGGCG
>DASPTH010000285.1:0-9685 GCA_035623515.1 Acidimicrobiia bacterium | reverse complement strand
CGAGCCGTTCACGCCGTCGGCTCTCGACCTCCTCCGCTGGGCGGAGACACTTTCCGCCATCGCGCGGACGGGCCTCGCGTTCACGCAGAGCCTCTACGAACGGGAGCGCTTCGACGAGGTGCTGAAGGTCGCCGCCGACATCCGGGCGGCCGCGGTGGAGGAGGCCCAAGCCGAGACCCTGTACGACGAGTGGGTGGCGTCGATCGGCGAGGGCGTGCGCGGCTACGTCACGCCGAAGGTCGCGGTCGCCGCCGTCGTCGGGAACGAGCGGGGCGAGATCCTGCTCACCCAGCGCGCCGACTCCGGCGTTTGGCTCTACCCGGTCGGGTACGCCGACGTCGGCTACTCGCCGAGCGAGATCGCGGTGAAGGAGGTGTACGAGGAGACCGGCATCGAGGTGGAGCCGCTGGCACTGATCGCCGTGCTCGACGGTCTCCGGCTCGGCTTCGTGCCCTTTCCCCTCTACTCCCTGCTCTTCCACTGCCGCATGATCGGCGGCGAGCTCCACGGGCACCCGCTCGAGACGCGTGCGGTCGGGTTCTTCGCGCGCGACAACCTGCCGTGGCCGCTCGCCGGCGTGCAACGCTGGGGCGAGCTCGCGTTCGCGGCGATCGACGGCGAGCGGCGCCCCGCGAGCTTCGAGCCCCCGCGCACTCCGCCGTGGCGCGGGGACATGAACGCCTGACTCGACTAACCCTCGCCGGCCCGTTTCAGCTCGTCCAGCGTGTAGAGAGCGTGCACCTCGATGTCGGCGTCGGCGAAGACCGTGCCGTGCTCGGGGCCGCGACGATCGATGACGACCAGCACGTGCTCGACGAGCGCGCCGCGCTCACGCAGGTCGCCGGCCGACAGGATCACCTGCCCTCCCGACGTGACCACGTCCTCCACGATCGTGAGGCGGCGGCCGTCGACGTCACCGCCCTCGGCGAGGCGGCAGGTGCCGTAGGTCTTGGCCTCCTTGCGGACGAACACGGAGGGGAGCCCGGTGAGCTGCGACAGCACGGTCGCGATCGGGATGCCGCCGAGCTCGAGCCCGGCGAGCATCTCGGTGCCGTCGGGCACGAGCGGCAGCAGCGCCTCGCCGATCGTGCGCAGCAGCACGGGGTCGGACTCGAACAGGTACTTGTCGAAGTATTCACGGCTCACGGCGCCCGAGCGCAACACGAACTCACCGGTGAGATGGGTGCGCGCGTAGATCTCGCGTGCGAGTCCGCGACGGTCCATGGCCGTCATCCTGTCATGCGGGTGTGCCCCGGCCGCGTAGCTCGGCGAAGAGCATCTCGACGATCGAGACCGTTCCCTTGGCGTCCTCCCACGCGCTCCCGATGCGGTCGTGGTCGACGAGGCCGCACGCGTCGGGCGCGCGTTCGAGGGCGTCGGTCGCGGCCCGTGCGAGCGGGGCGGGCTCGACGTCGTCGCCGTACGCGGGAAAGCACTCGAGACCGTCCCAGAGCGACCGCAGCGTGCGAGTCTCACCGCCGAGCGACAGCGCGTCCGCATCGCCACCGGCCGACAGCGTGGCTACGACCTCCTCCCAGAGGTCGTAGTGGGAGAGGTCGCGGGGTGGTCGGTACCCCGCGACGGGATGCAGGCGCCACTCGAGTGTCGCCCCACTCGGCCCCGCCTCGGTGAGCCAGGTCTGCGTGCCGTTCACATAGCTGTCGACCGGCGGACCGACGTGCTCCTCGAGTGCGAGCACAAGGGCCGGCTCGATGCGCCACACACACGTCGCGGTCCTGCTCAAGGGCCGCAGCGTACCGGCGACTTCGGGCACGCTACATTCCGGCGGCGGAGGACGAGTGCCGTGCGGACGAAGTGGATGGGGATCGCGCTCGTCGGGGCGTTGCTGCTCGCGGCCGCGTGCGGTGGATCGACCGCGCGCCTGTCGGCGAATCGGTACGCGGCGGCGGCCAGCGGCGTGTGCGCGCGTGGCAACCGAGATGTCGCGCGGCTTCAGCGTCCCGCGCGAGGCCATCCTGGTGCGATGCAGTCGTACGTGGTGCGAGTGGTCGCGGTCCATCGGCTGTCCGTCGACGAGCTGCGCGAGCTCCGGCCACCGAAGCAGTTCGATTCGCTCACGAAGTCGTGGATCGCGCTCGTCGACCAGTCGCTCGACGAGCTCGATGCGATGCGCGACGCGATGCGCACGCGCGACCACACCGACGCGCGAGCGTACGCGCAGCGGGCGGAGCTGCTCACCCGGCGGGCGAGCGAGATCGTGCACCCCTACCGGATCACGTCGTGCCAGGTCCCCGACTTCACGTTGTCGGCTGCGCAGCAGTCGTGACGTCCTCGAGCGCGGCCTGCCTCCGGAACTGGGTGTCGTAGAGCTCGGCGTACACGCCACCGCGCCGGAGGAGCTCCTCGTGCGTGCCGGTCTCGACGATTCGTCCCCCGGAGACCACGAGGATCTTGTCGGCGTGACGCACCGTCGACAGGCGGTGCGCGATCACGATCGACGTCCGACCCGCGAGAGCGGTCTCGAGCGCGGCTTGGACCGCGACCTCCGACTCCGAATCAAGGTGCGCGGTGGCCTCGTCGAGCACCACGATCCGAGGTGCCTTCAGCAGGAGCCGCGCGATGGCGATGCGTTGCTTCTCCCCACCCGAGAAGCGGTAGCCACGGTCGCCGACGACGGTCTCGAGGCCGTCGGGCAGCGACTCCACCAGCGGGAGGATCTGCGCGGCACGGAGCGCGGCGCGCATGTCGTCTTCCGTGGCGTCGGGGCGCGCGTACGCCAGGTTGGCGCGGATGGTGTCGTGGAACAGGTGCGCGTCCTGGGTGACCACACCGATCGTGTCCTGGATCGACGACAGGGTCGTGTCGCGGAGGTCCACACCGTTGATGCGGATGGCTCCGGCGCGCACGTCGTAGAGGCGCGGGACGAGGTTGCTGATGGTCGTCTTGCCTGCGCCCGAGTGACCGACCAGCGCGACCAGCTCTCCCGGTTCGGCAGTGAAGGAGACGTCGAACAGCACCTGGTGGTTTGGCGTCTGGTCGAGCACCGCGACCGACTCGAGCGACGCGAGTGACACTTCGTCGGCGCGTGGGTAGCGGAAGTCGACGTGCGAGAACTCGATCCGCGCCGGGCCGGCGGGAACGTCGACCGCTCCGGGCTTTTCGTCGATCGACGGTTCGAGGTCGAGCACCTCGAAGACGCGGTCGAACGACACGAGCGCGGTCATCACGTCGATCTGCACGCCCGAGAGCTGGTTCAGCGGCCCGTAGAGGCGCTGCAGATACGCCGTGAGCGCAACGATCGTGCCGATGTCGAGCACGCCGTTCACCGTGAGGACGCCACCCCAGCCGTACACGAGCGCGGTGGCGAGCGACGTGAGCAGGAACATCCCCGAGTAGAAGTACCCGTTGTAGAGGCTCGACGTCACACCGAGGTCGCGCACCCGAGCCGCGTCCGCCTCGAAACCCACCTGCTCTCGGTCGGGCGTGCCGAAGAGCTTCACGAGCAACGCGCCGGCAACGTTGAAGCGCTCGGTCATCGTGTTGTTCATCGCGGCCGTGACGATGTAGCGGTCGCGAGTGAGCGTCTGGAGCTTCTTGCCGACGTAACGCGCGGGGATGATGAACACCGGGAGCAGCGCGAGTGACGCCAGTGTGATCTGCCACGAGAGGGCGAGCATCGCCACGAACACGATCACGACCGTGATGATGTTGCTCACGACGCTTCCGAGCGTGTTGGTGAACGCCTGCTGTGCGCCGATGATGTCGTTGTTCAGGCGGGACACCAGGGCACCCGTCTGGGTGCGCGTGAAGAACGCGATCGGCATGCGCTGCACGTGCGCGAACACACGGCGACGGAGGTCGAAGATCAATGACTCGCCGATGCGCGCCGATACGTAGCGCTCCACGAGGGTGACGACCATGTCGAGGGTGGCGATGCCCGCGGCGAGGATCGCGAGTTGCACCACGAGCTGGCTGTCGTGGCCACCGATGCCGTTGTTGATGATGTCGCGCAGGATCAGCGGGTTGATGGTCCCGAGCACGGCGTCGACGACGACGAGGAAGAGGAAGAGCGCGAGCAGTTTCTTGTAGCTGAGCGCGAGGCGCAGCACGCGACGAACGGTGCCGGGCGTGACCTGTTGCTCGAGGACGCTCTGGTCACGCCGCCAGGCGCGTCCCATGCCCATGCCCATGCCTCGGCCTCGCATCATCGGGCGACCTCCTCTGCGCAGGCAGTCCAGGCGACCGTAGGCGCCGCTCGAGCGTACGATCCCCGTGGATGTCCGACTACGACCGTCTCAGCGCGCTCGACGAGACCTTTCTCCACCTCGAGCGGCCGGAGACGCCGATGCACGTCGGCGCGATCGCGATCCTCGAGCGCGACGCGTTCTACGGTGCCGACGGCCGGTTCCGGCTCGCCGACCTGCGCGCGCTCGTCGAGTCGCGGTTGCCGCTCATCCCGCGGTTCCGGCGCCGGGTGATGAACGTCCCGTTCGGGCTGGGCCGCCCGATCTGGGTCGACGCGGCCGACTTCGACGTGGCGCGTCACGTGAAGCTCACGTCGCTCCCCGCCCCGGGGACACGTCGCCAGCTCGTCGCCCTCGCCGAGCGGCTCATGGAACAGCTCCTCGACCGCGGCCAGCCCCTCTGGGAGCTGTGGCTCGTCGAGGGAGTCGACCGCGGGCGACACGTCGGCCTGATCCACAAGTCACACCACACGCTCACCGACGGGATCTCCGGAATCGACATCGCCACCGCGCTGTTCGACTTCTCGCCCGAGCCACCCGAACCGGCGCCCGCGCCGGCCGTGTGGCAGCCCGAGCCGGCACCCGAACCGGCCCGGCTGGTGATCGACAGCCTCTGCGAGCGCATCCGCACGCCGGTCGAGCTCGCCGGAGTGGCCCGGCGCAGTGTCGCCGCGCCGCGCGAGGCGGCCGATCGCGCCGCGCAGGTGGCACGGTCCATCGGCGCGCTCGTCGGTAACGGTCCCATCGCGCCGACGCTGTCGATCAACGGGCCGATCGGGCGGGGGCGCCGTATCGCCGCGGTTCGGGTACCGCTCGAACCGGTGAAGGCGGTCCGCAAGGCGTTCGGGTGCACCGTCAACGACGTCGTGCTCGCGGGCGTGGGCGGTGCGCTGGCGCGGCTGCTGGACGGGCGCGGTGAGCTGCGCGCCGACCTCGCCGTCAAGATCTTCTGCCCGGTGTCGGTGCGTGACGAGAGCGAGCGCACGCAGCTCGGCAACCGCATCTCGGCCATGTTCGTGCCGCTCGCGGTAGGCCAACCCGACCCGCGCCTGCGGCTCCTCGAGGTGCACGCCGCGACGTCGAGCCTCAAGGAGCGCGAGCAGGCGGTGGGCGCGGCGACGCTCATCGGGCTCACCGAGTTCGCGGCTCCGACTCTGCTCTCGCTCGCCGCCCGCGCCGCGCACGAGCAACGGTTCGCCAACCTGATCGTGACCAACATCCCGGGTCCACAGGTCCCGCTCTACTGCTTGGGCTCCCGGATGCTCGAGCTGTACCCGGTCGCACCGCTCTCGAAGAACCTGACGATCAACATCGCGGTGATGTCCTACTGCGGTGAGCTCTACTTCGGGCTCGTCGGCGACGGCGCAGCCGCGCCCGACCTCGAGGTCCTCGCCGGCGGCATCGAAGACGCGTTCGCCGAGCTCTACGTTTTGGCGTCTTTGAGTGGGCCTATGGCCCCACTCAAAGACGCCAAAACGAATGGGGGCGGGTAGGGTCCGTTCATGGCGGCGCACGCGGAGGACCCGACGGACGAGGTCACGGACCTGCTGCAGCAGTTGATCCGGAACCGTTGCGTGAACGACGGCACGATCGGGTCCGGCGAGGAGACGCGCAGCGTCGACCTGTTGGCGCAGTACCTCTCGGGAGTGGGCGACTCGGAGGTGTTCGAGCCGCAGCCGGGCCGTAGCAGCCTCGTCACCCGCATCGAGGGCTCCGACCCCGACGCCCCCTCGCTGCTCCTCATGGGCCACACCGACGTGGTGCCCGTGAACCCCGACGGCTGGAGCCGCGAGCCGTTCTCTGGTCAGCTCATCGACGGCTTCGTGTGGGGGCGCGGCGCCATCGACATGCTGAACCTCACCGCGTCCCAGGCGGTCGCGTTCCGCCGGCTCGCCGACGCCGGCTTCCGCCCCAAGGGCACGCTGATCTACCTGGCGGTCGCCGACGAGGAGGCGCAGGGTGTGTGGGGCGCGCACTGGCTCCTCGACCACGAGCGCGACGCGGTGTACGCCGACTACGTGCTCACCGAGTCGGGCGGGTTCCAGATACCGACGCCCGCGGGCACGCGCCTTCCCGTCGTCGTCGGCGAGAAGGGCACGTTCTGGTCGAAGCTCACGATCCACGGTACGCCCGGGCACGGCTCGCAACCGTTCCGCACCGACAACGCGCTCGTCACCGCCGCCGAAGTGGTGAGGCGGCTGGCCGAATACCGTCCCGAGACGCAGATCCACGAGTCGTGGAGCCGCTTCGTCGAGGGAATGCACCTCGAACCCGGGCTCGAGGTGGCGTTGCTCGATCCCGGCATGTTCCACGACGCGCTCGAGGAGCTGCCACTCGGCATCGCACGCCACTGGCACGCGTGCACCCACACCACGTTCGCACCCACCGTGATGCACGGCGGGACCAAGACGAACGTCATCCCCGACCGCGTCGACCTCGACGTCGACATTCGGACGCTGCCGGGCCAGGCGGGCGCCGACGCCATGGCGATGCTGCACGACGCGCTCGGCGACCTCGCCGACTCGGTCGAGGTGCAGTTCACCGACGATCCCGCGACGGAGTCGCCCATCGACACGCCACTCTGGGACACGCTCACGCGCGTCGCGACGCGGCTGTGCGAGGGCTCCGCGCTCGTCCCGTCGTTCATGGTCGGCGCCACCGACAACCGCTTCTACCGGCGCGCCGGTTCGGTGGGCTACGGCTTCGGCTTGTTCTCGCGCCGGCTCGCGTACGAGGACTACGCCGTGATGTTCCACGGTAACGACGAGCGCGTCGACCAGGAGTCCCTCGCCCTCTCGACTCACATGTGGGAGGCCGTCGCGCGCGACCTCGTGGGGTGAGCTGCTAGTCGGGGAGCGCGGGCCGCGTGCCCCCGCCGTGCCGGAGCTTGCCGTCGAGCGCCAACGCGCCGGGACCGGCCCACAGCAGGAACAGCATCGCCACGAGCAGCGCGGGGGCGAGACCGAGGTTGAAGCTCCCGCCCTCCCTCGCGCCGGCGGTGGAGATCGCGCCCACCATGTTGGCGGCGAGCAGCACCGCGGCCATGCGCGTGAACAGGCCGGTCAGGAGGAGTAGCCCGCCGACCAGCTCGAGCACGCCGACGACGTAGAACGCGGTGTTCGGAATGGGCACGCCGTACGACTTGAAGTCCGTCGCCTCCTGCATGTGGTCGACGAACTTGCCCGTGGACACCGAGACGAACACCGCGCCACTGACGATCCGAATCGCGGCGGTGACGTACGCACCGCGACCGTGGAAGCGCGAGCGCGTGAGTCGATGGAAAACGTCGTTCACGACCCCTCACCCTGCTCACGCAGGAAACGCTCGACCTCGTCGACGAGGTCGTCGCCCGATGTCGACTGCTCGCCGAGCACGACCCCCTGCTCCTCGGCATCCTGCGCGTCGACGCGCTGCTCGAGCTCGCGCACGTAGTCCTTCACCTCGTCGTTGTCCTGGATCGCGCGGTCGACCTGAACCCGCCACATGTCGACGAGCTGTTCGAGGCCACCGAGATCGAGGCGAAGGTCGGCGAGGGAGCCGAAGCGCTCGAGGAGGGCGCGGGTGGCGGGGGGATTCGGCGGGGAGGCGATGTAGTGGGGCACGGGCGCCCAGAGCGACACCGAGCCGAACCCGGCCTCGCGGCAGCTGTCGTGCAGTACCCCGACGATGCCGGTGGGGCCCTCGTAGCGCGACGGCACGAGCCCGAGCCGGCCGATGAGATCGGAGTCGGTGGCGGTGCCGGTGACCCGCACACGTCGCGTGTGCGGGACGTCGCCGAGCAACGCGCCGAACGTGACGATCATCGTGCAGCCGGTCTCGACCGCGACCGACATCACGGTGCTGCAGTACTCCTTCCATCGGATGTTCGGCTCGACGCCGCGCAGCACGACGAGGTCGCGATTGCCGAGCGAGCCCGCGTAGTAGTCGTGGGTGGGCCAGGTGATCGACCGCGTCACGCCGTCGACGAGCTCGACGCGCGGCCGGCGCGACTGGTAGTCGACGTGGGCGTCGGAGTCGACCGACGCGAACCGCTCTCCGTTCGACTTCTGCACGAGCCACTGGGCGGCGGCGCTTGCGGCGTCACCCGCGTCGTTCCATCCTTCGAAGGCAGCAACGAACAGCGGATCGTGCAGCTCGGGGTGCCGCTCCCACACCAAGCCGTCGTTCATCGAACCAGCTTACGGGCGACACCAGCTCACGCCAGTTGGCCGCGTGCACCGACGCGTGTGACCGGTATCCCGCCGACCAGCGAGCGTGAGAACGACGGCCGGTGACACCGGTTCGCGATCATCCGTCAGAACGGGTCCTCATACGGGTCCCAACTGACGGATGATCGGAGAACCCACCTGCGGCGACGAGGTGAGTGGAGCGAGCCGAGCAGCGAACGAGCGAGAAATCAGGCGACTCGGGGAGCGCGGGGCTCGACCGGGCTGCCGTCGCCCTTCGGGTAGCGCGCGACGCGGCCGACGGGCATGTCGACTCGGAAGCCGGCGGCGGCGCGCTCCTCCTCGGATTCGCCACCCCAGAACCCGTATTCCCGGTTCTCGCGTGCCCACTGCCGGCACGGGGTGAGCGCCGCGCACGTGCGGCAGACCGCCCGGGCCTTGGCCTCGCGCACCGTGCGGGTCTCGGGTCGCTCGCCGGCCGGAGCGAAGAACAGCTCGTTCTGCCCTCGGCATGCCGCCCGATCAGTCCACGCGAGCGGACCGGAGAAGACCAGGTTCGAGACGATTTCGGCGGCGGACACCATGAACCCCCGTGACTCATGACCGCGGTGAGTGCGTTGTGCGGGAGAATCGGGGAGTCGGTGGGGGGGAGACCGACTCCCCGAGTCGTCCTGCGGCCACCATGTTGCCTGCTCGGAGCTCATCTGTCCAACAGCTAATATGGATCGTATCCATCGTCAAAAGAGATAGGTAGTCCACACGCCCGCTCAGGGAGCGCCCATGGAGCTGCGACACCTCGAGACGCTGCTCGCCATCGACGAACAGGGTTCGTTCACGGCCGCCGCGGACGCCCTGAACACGGTGCAGTCGAACGTCTCCGACCAGATCCGTCAGCTCGAACGCGAGCTCGGCGTCCCGTTGCTGGTACGGCGACGCCGCGGGGCCGAGCCGACCGAGTTCGGCGCGGTGGTCCTCGAACGAGCGCGCCGGGTGCAGCGCGAGCTCGAGGCGATGCGCGCCGACCTCTCGATGCTGCAGGGCCTCGAAGCCGGTCACGCGCGCCTCGGCGTCGTCGGCACCGCGAGCCGCTGGCTCGTCCCCGCACTCGTCGCCGACCTCAAGACACGTGCTCCGGGTGTGCGGCTCCGGGTGAACGAAGGCGCATCCGAGCGCCTCTTCGCGGAGGTGATCGAGGGCGAGCTCGCGCAAGCCGTCGTCACGGAGCCGGTCGACGACCGCCGGCTCGTCGTCGAGCACCTCCTCGACGAGGCACTCGTCGGCCTCGTCCACGCCGAAGCGCCGGTCGGCGAGGAG
>DASPTH010000254.1:0-2835 GCA_035623515.1 Acidimicrobiia bacterium | reverse complement strand
GACCCTCGGCGTCCAGCCGAGGGAAGGGTCCAGCTTCGAGGGCGCCGTCCTCGACTACCTGCGCACCAAGCATCTGCTGCTCGTGCTCGACAACTGCGAGCACCTGCTCGAGCCGGCGGGCGAGCTCACCGACCGCATCCTGCGCCGGTGTCCCGACGTCCGGATCCTCGCCACCAGCCGAGAAGGGCTGGCGGTCGACGGCGAATCCGTCCGTCCGCTGCGGTCGCTCTCGCTGCCGCTTCGCGGGGCCGACGCGGACAGCGCGCTCGAGAGCGCCGCCGTCCGCCTCTTCGCCGATCGCGCCTTCGCCGCCACGAGCGACTTCGTCATGGACGCGTCGACCACGACGACGGTGGCCGAGCTGTGCCGTCGCCTCGACGGCGTTCCGCTCGCCATCGAGCTGGCGGCCGCGCGGGTCGCCGCCATGTCGCCCGCCGACATCGAGGCCCGGCTCGACGAGCGCTTCCGCCTCCTCACGGGCGGCCGTCGCACCGCCGTCGAGCGACACCAGACCCTGCGTGCCACCGTCGACTGGTCGTACTCGCTACTCCAGGAGACGGAGCAACTCGTGTTCGCGCGGCTCGGCTGCTTCGCCGGGTCGTTCGACGTCGACGCCGCGCAAGCCGTCGCGAGCGGGAGCGGCGTGGAGGAGTGGGACGTGCTCGACGCGGTCACCAGCCTCGTGACCAAGTCGATGGTCGTGGCCGAGCGCTCGGCCGACGGGATCCGGTACTCGATGCTGGAGACGTTGCGCCAGTACGCGCGGGAGCAGCTCGATGGCGCGGGCGAGACCGACACGTGGCGTCGCCGCCATGCCGAGCACTACGCGCACGTTGCCGAAGAGCTGAGCGATCGTCTCTACGGACCCGCTGAGATCGAGGCGCGGACCCACCTGCGGGCCGAGCTCGACAACCTCCGAGCTGCTGTCGACTGGGCGCTCGACGCCCGCGACGTCGGCGACGTCGCCCTCGCGCTCCGCGTCATCGCCGCGCTTGCGCCCGAATCCGCCCAGGACATGACGCTCGGGGTAGCCATGTGGGCGGTGCGCGCCGCCGAACAAGCCGAGCATGCACCTGCCGTCATTCGTGGACCCGTGCTCGGCGCCGCCGCGTTCCAGGCCACGTTCCTCGGTGCCAACGACCGCGCCATCGAGCTCGCGCGCGAGGCAGTGCGCGACCCGATCCCGCCGCCGTGCGTCGGGGTGTCCATCCCGTACGTCGCCTGGGGTCTCGCGCTCACCATGCGCGGCGACCCGCACGAGGCCATCGACGTCCTCCGCGATGCCCACGTGCAATTGGCCGCCGGGGGCTTCGGGCCCTTCGTGCTGTGCGCGGTGAGCGCGACGCTCGCGAACATGGCCGTGCCCGCGGGTGACCTCGACCTGGCGCGCGAAGCCGCTGAACGCGCCCTTCGGGAGGCACGGGACTCGGGCTCCCCTCAGGCGCACGTGAACGCCCTGTTCAGCTACGCGGCCGCCATCGAGACCGACGATCCGAAGGAGGCGCTCGCCGCTTTCGACGAGTGCATCGCCATCGTCCGAGCCGGCGCGGCCGACGTGAACTTCTCCACGTCGATGGCAGCTGCGGGACTGTTGCGCGTCCGTGCCGGCGATCCCACGGGCTGGCGCGGGCTCGACGAGGCGGTGCGCCATGCCGCGGAGCGTGGGTACCGTCCGATGGTCGTGGGTGCGCTCGACCGCGTCACGCGGGCCGTGGCGACGACCGATCGACACGAGGACACCGCCGTCCTGTCCGGGATCACGCTCGCCGGGCCGCTCGGCGCGATCAACCACTTCTCCGTGACGCCACCGAACCTCACGGATGCGCGTGCGGCGCTCGGTGAGGTTGCGTTCGAGCGCGGCGCTGCCCGGGGCGTCGCCATGGAGTTCGACGATGCCGTGGCCTACTCGCTCGCGCTGCTCGCGCAGGTGATCCACGAAGCCGAGGTCGCCTCGTGAACGGGTTGCCGTCGGGAACGGTGACCTTCTTGTTCACCGACGTCGAGGGCTCCACGCGCCTGTGGGAGGAATACCCGGAGGCGATGCAGGCGACCCTGGCCCGCCACGACGAGATCCTGCGCGACGCGATCATCGCCCACGACGGTCACATCGTGAAGACCACGGGCGACGGCGTGCACGCGGCGTTCGCCACCGCTGGCGCCGCCGCGCGGGCTGCCACCGACGCGCAGTACGCGCTCACCACCGAGCCCTGGGGCGAGACCGGCGAGCTCCGCGTGCGCATGGGCATCCACACCGGACCCGCCGAGCAGCGCGACGGCGACTACTACGGCACCGCGCTGAACCGCGCGGCGAGGCTGATGAGCGTCGCACACGGCAAGCAGATCCTCGTCTCGCTCGCGACCGAAGAGCTGCTCGCCGACGAGCTCGATGCCCGCACCGAGCTCGTCGACCTCGGGGAGCACGAGTTGCGCGACCTGGCAACGCCAGTCCGCGTGTTCCAGCTCGTCCACCCCGACCTGCCGAGCGACTTCCCGCCGCTCCGGTCGCTCGACTCCTTCCGCGGCAACCTGCCGGTCCAGGCAACCTCGTTCGTGGGCAGGGAGGAGGAGCTGGCGGCGGTGGGCGACGCGCTCCGGGACGCGCGGTTGGTGTCGATCACCGGCGTCGGGGGAGTGGGCAAGACCCGGCTGGCCGCCCAGGTCGCGGCCGACGTGGTGCCGCGCTTCCGTGACGGCGCGTGGATGTGCGAGCTCGCGGCCGCGAGCGACCCTGACGCGCTCCACCAGGTCGTCGCCGCGAGCCTGGGCGTCCCGCCGCGCGCCGGACTCGCGCCGGGCGATGCGATCGTGGAATTCCTCCAGGCGAAGCAGCTCCTG
>DASPTH010000234.1:0-10310 GCA_035623515.1 Acidimicrobiia bacterium | reverse complement strand
GCAACAGCTCGAACACGAACGTGCAGTCGTCGGACATCCAGGTCAACCCGGACATCAGCGAGTACACGCACATCAGCAACCACGTGTACTCCGACAATGAGAACGAGAACTCGTCGTCGTCGGACCCGTCCAACTCGAACTCGTCGGACAACGACAACCACAACCACGTGTACTCGAGCAACGACGGCACGAACACCAACGACGTCACCAACAACGACAGCAACACGGGCTCGAACTCGGGGACGAACTCCCAGCAGCAGCAGGAGCAGCAGACGGGTACCAACACGAACACCGGTTCGAACAGCAACACCGGTTCGAACAGCAATACGGGTACGAACGTCAACAACGGCACGAACATCAACAACAACACCAACAGTCCCCCTGAGTGAGAAACCTCGTCACGTCAACGGGTACTCCGACGCCGCCCCTCGACCTGATCGGGGGGCGGCGTCGCGTCTTGGAGACCGTGTCCCTACCCGGGCGCGCGTTCGCACCGGGCACCATCACTGATCGATGATCTGCGTTCTCGGCGCGCCGGGCTCGGGGAAGAGCACCGTTGCGCCGCTGCTCCGCAGTCTCCTTCCCGCGTTCGCGGTTCGCCGACGCGCTCGCCGCGATCATTCGCCAGCAGGCGAAGGAGAGTGATCTTCCGGGGCGATCATTGTGACGGGGCTCTCTCGTCGCGGCGCGCGTTCGCGAAGTGATCCTGAACACGAAGGGGGTCGGGGATGGGCCAGGACGCGATGGAGGAGCTACGGGCGCGGATCGGCCGACTCGAGGACGAACTGGCGATCCAGCGGCTGATTCTCTCCTACGGGCCCGCGGCAGACGCCGGCCTGACCTCGTTGGCCGCGGGGTTGTGGTTGGAGAAGGGCGTCTACGACTGGGACGCGGGCGGCGACCCCCACGAGGGGAGCGCGGCCGTCGACCGCATGCTCCAGGGCGATGCCCACCAGGGTCTCATCGCCGCGGGCGCGGCGCACTTCGCCGGTCCGCCCCTGATCGAGATCGACGGTCACCGCGCCACCGCGCTGAACTACTCGTTCGTGATACGGCGGCGCGACGGGCAGTTCCACCTCTGGCGCGTGAGCGCGGTGCGGTGGGACCTCGAGCGGTCGGGCGCGTCATGGCGCGTCCGTCGCCGGACGAACCGGCTCCTCGACGCATCCGGGGACGGGCGGCAGTTGTTCGGCGAGGCGCTGCATTCGCTCGTTCGCGGCGCGCCCGGATGAGTCGGCCGAGGAAGGTGTGAGCGTGGGGCGTCTCGAGGGCAAGGTCGCGGTGATCACGGGTGCGAGCACGGGCCTGGGTCCGGTCATGGCAGCGATGTTCGTCCGTGAAGGTGCCCGGGTGCTCCTCGCCGCGCGACGAGAGGAGCTGGTCCGGGAAGCGGCGGCCGCGGCCGGCGACGGTGCACTGGCGATGCGCGCCGACGTCACCGACGAGTCCGACGTGGCTGCCATGATCAGCCGCGCCGTCGAGGCATTCGGCCACGTCGACGTCATGGTGAACAACGCTGCCGCGCCCGGGACCGACACGTGGGTGTGGGAACAGACCCTCGACAACTGGAACGCGACCATCGCCATCGACGTGACCGCGGCGATGCTGTGCACGAGAGAGGTGCTGAAGCAGTCGATGCTCGAGCGAGGCTCGGGATCGATCATCAACTTCTCCTCCACCGCGGGCTTCACCGCGTTGCCGCGCAAGACGCACTACGTGACGGCGAAGGCCGCGCTGCGCGCGTTCACCCAGGCGGTCGCCAACGAAGTCGGGCCCAAGGGCATCCGGTGCAACTGCATCGTGCCCGGTGGCATCGACACCGAGCTCTGGCGCGCGTGGGTACGGCGGACGGCCGCGGAACAGGGTGTCGACGACGAGGCGCACCGCGCCCGGCTCCTGGCAGGAACGGCACTCCGTGACATCTCGAGCCCGGAAGACGTCGCCAACCTCGCGGTCTTCCTCGCCGGCGACGAGAGCCGCACGATCACCGGCCAGTCGATCGTCTGCGACGCCGGCGCCTACATGCTCGGCTGAGTCCGTCCTCGACGCACGGTCGACCCGCACGCCCGCCGCCGCGCTTCTTGTCGTGAGGTAGCCGATCGGCTAGTTTGCCGAGGGCTTCCACGATCGGAGGTGGATCGATGTCGGGTACCGCGCGGTACCGCGTGATCCAGTGGGCGACGGGGAACACCGGTCAGCGCGCGCTGCGGGAGGTGATCCGCGATCCGTCGCTCGACCTGGTCGGCGTGCGCGTCTACAGCGACGAGAAGAACGGCAAGGACGCGGGCGACCTGTGCGGTGAAGGGGCGACCGGGGTGCTTGCCACCACCGACCGAGACGCGGTGTTGGCGCTCGCCGCCGATTGCTGCGTCTACATGGCTCGTGCCACCGGCAGCGGCCAGACCCGCGCCGGGCTCACCGAGGACGAACTCGTGGACGACCTCGTGGCGCTGCTCCAGAAGGGCACGAACATCGTCACCACCTGCACCGATCTGTTCGGCCGAGGAGTGCGGCTGCGCGACGCGAACCGGACCCGCCTGCTCGACGCGTGCCACAAGGGCGGCACGTCGACGTGGGTGAGCGGGAGTGATCCCGGGTTCATCACGGAGACCTTGCCGATGGCGCTGCTGTCGGTGCAGCGTCGCGTCGACTTGATCGAGATCGAGGAGTTCGGTGACCTCTCGCGCCGGCCGTCGGCGCACATGGTGATGGAGCAGATGCGGTTCGGGAAACCGCTGGCGGAGTTCGATCCCGAACGGCGCAAGAACCACCTGTTCGGGGAGTACCAACCGCCGTTGAGCGTGCTGGCGGATCTCGCGGGGTTCGCGGTCGACGAGTGGACCGCGGAGGGGGGCGTGGCGGCCGCCAAGGAAGATCTCCAGATTGTCGCCGGCGTGATCGAGAAGGGCACCGCGGCCGCGCAGCGGATCGTCATCCACGGTCGGGTCGGCGGCGTCGACCGGATCCGGTTCACCCAGTATGGGTTCGTCGAGCGCGATGTGGAACCTGATTGGGGACTGCAGCCCACCGGCTGGCGGATCCGCATCCAGGGCGACGCTCCGTTCGATGTGAGCATGCCGTTCCCGGTGCCGCTCGACGAGCTCGCTTCGTTCGTGCCCGCGTTCAACGCCAACGGGCCGGTGAATGCCATCCCGTACGTCTGCGCGGCGCCACCGGGCATCCTCACCACCGAGGACCTTCCGCACATCCTCCCGCGCGGCCCCCGCGTCGAGCCGGCGTGACGGAGCCACCCGCGATGGCTGGTGACGCGGAGCCCGGTCCGCTGACACGCCGGGTCTTCGACTTCGTGGACGTCATGGAGCATCTGGCCCCCGGTGCCGAGGCTCCCGACGATTGGCGACCGCTCGCCGAGTTCGTGGCCGTCGAGCGGTTCGAGCGCCTGGGCACGTTCCTCGAGGTGCAGGACTGGCGGCAGTACACCGAGATGCTGAGCCAGTGGGCGTCGACGATCGACCGCTTCGAGACGACGCTACGCCGAGTGACGGAGTCGGGCCGACTGGTCTATTACGAGGTCGAAGAGCGGCACTTCCGTCACGACAACGTCAACGTCGTGAACTCGATGACGGTCTTCGCGTTCGACGACTCCGGCAAGATCCAGCATCTCGACGTCTACCTGCAGCAGGCGCGCTGACCGAAGTCGACGCTCAGCCCGGTAGTCCGAGGAATCGGCGGGCGAGTCGGAGCAGCTCGGCGCGCAGCACTTCGTCGTCGAGGTCGACGACGAACGGGTGCATCACCGCGCCACTGATCGCGGCGATGAGCATCGCGGTCCGGACACTGGCCTGCGGTCCGGCGTCGTCACCGATCAGGAGGCGCTGCAGCCGGTGCATGACGTCGCGGAACCTCTCGTGGTCGACGAAGAACCCACCGATCACGGGATCGTTCAGGAGCGTCCCCACGGTGCGCCGTCGATCGATGGCGAGGTCGACGATGCCACTGACGAGCGCGTCTCGCGCCCGCTTCCGCGAAGGCTCGGACTCCGCGGTGGCTACCACGGCGTCCAGCGTCGCGAGCTCGGCTTCGGCAGCCGCCACGACGATCTCGTCCTTCGTCCGGTACTGGTGATACACCGCGGCCTTCGTCACCCCGATCTCGTCCGCGATCATCTGCAGTGATGTCCCCCCGACGCCGTACCTCGCAAAGAGATCGAGAGCGGCCGCGATGATGCGGGCCTGTGCGGCCGTGGGCGCCTCCGAACCTTCGGTGGGCGGCGACGCGACATCGGAAGAACCCATGATGAGCCGAGGCTATTGCGACAGACGGATCTCGGCCGGCGACTGGCCGCGGGTACGCAGAGCGGTGCGACCAAGCTGTGCCGGGGCTCCCTCCGCAGAGGGGATGAAGTAGCGTTCGGCGCGCTGTCGACGCGAAGGAGTGCGTTCGTGGTTGCCGCGCCCGAACCGTACGAGCCGCCGGCGATCGAGGGTCGAGCACCGTTCGGACCCGCGCTCGCCGACGCGGTCGGGTCGACCGCGCCACCGAAGTAGTTCGTCGAAGGCCCGCCCCGGGATTCGAAGAGCCGCGCGAGCGAAGTGGGTCGCGGCGCTGCGGTCGTGGAGGTCTGGCAGCAACTGAGCGCAGCAGGCATTGTGTGCCCGGCGCCGGAGCCGTCTCGGAAGGGATTGATCCTCATGTACGCAGTCGTCGGGCGAGTCAGGATCAAGCCGGGTCAGGAAGACGAGACCCGCGCGATGGTTGTCGAACACGGAGTTCCGATGTTGCAGGGAATGGCGGGGTCGGCAGGTGGCTACTGGGCGCGAAGCGTCGATGGTGGCGACACCATCCAGCACTCCCTCTGGTTGTTCGACACCGAGGAGAACGCCCGATCGGCGGAGGCGACCTTCGCCGGTCTGCGTGACCTGCCCGATGCGCCCGCAACCTTCGTCAGCGTCGACGTGTGCGAGGTCCTCGGCCAGGCGTAGACCGCGTCCGATCGGCGTTCTTGACGGCCCTCCGGGATCGTGAGACGGTGCCGAACCGGAGCCGGGAGCAACCAGTGGCACCACACCACGACCTCATGGCGGAAGCCACCGTGCAGACGGGCTTGGACGACTTCGGCGACGACTCGTTCCGCGAAGGCCTGGAGATCCTCGCACGGTCGCTGCGCGACGAGGCCCGCCTGAACGCGACGGGGGAGGCGTTCCTGTACCCGAGGATCGTGGGCCACCTCGCCCAGCGGCTCCAGGTGGAGGACTGGTACCGGCGGAACCCCGAGATCGACGACGTGCCGATCGACGCGCCCCTCATCGGGCTCGGGCTGCCGCGCACCGGCTCCACCGCGCTGTCGTTCCTGCTCGCGCAGGACCCGGACATCCGGTTCCTCCGCCAGTGGGAGTCGTCGCAACCCTGCCCGCCGCCGACGACGGTGGAAGGACCCGATCCGCGAATCCCGCAGGCCGTGTCGGAGACGGCCGGCACCCGGCAACACGTCCCGGCGGACGCCGAAGGCCCCATGGAGTGCCTCGACCTCATGGCCCTCGACTTCAAGACGCACATCTACCAGGCCTTCGCCCAGATCCCGTCGTACTCGGAATGGCTGCTCGACGCCGACCTCACTGCCACCTATCACTACCAGCGCCGCGTGCTGAAGCTCCTCCAGTGGGGCGAACCTCCGCGACCCTGGCGGCTCAAGACGCCCACGCACATCCTCTTCCTCGACGCCCTGGACCGTGCCTTCCCCGACGCCCGGTTCGTGATGACGCACCGTGACCCGACCGACGTGATGCTCTCGGTCTCGGGCGTCTACGCCGACATCGCGGGCATGTTCACCGACGATCTCGACCGCATCTATCTCGGCCGGCTCAACGTGGACCACTGGTCGGTGGGCATGGACCGCGCGATGAGATTCCGTGACAACGGCAACGACGACCGCTTCTACGACATCGACTTCCGCGCGATGCAGATGGACCCGATCGGCGAGGTGCGCGGGCTCTACGGGTGGCTCGGCGCACCGGTCACCGACGACTTCGAGTCGGGGATGCGGCGGTGGTGGAAGGAGAACGCCGAGAACCGAGAGCCGAGCACCTACGCGGACCCGGCGACCTTCGGGTTGGACCTCGACGAGATCCGGCCCCTGTTCGCGGAGTACGTCACGCGCGCGGCGGGCTGGACGACCCACTGAACATGGAGCGAGACCGATGAGCAGCACACCGTTCGCAGCAACCTTGGATCGAGAAGCCCGACAAGACGTCGCCGATGTGCTCGTGCGGTACGCGACGGGTGTCGACCGCCGCGATTGGGCGTTGTTCCGCACCTGCTTCACCGACGACTGCGAGGCCGACTACGGCGACATCGGCGTCTGGCGCGGCGTCGACGAGATCACCGATTGGATGGAGCAGTCGCACGCGGCCTGCGGTCACACGCTGCACCGGATCACCAACCAAGCCGTATGGCCCAGCGGTGACGGAGTGGGCGCCCGCAGTTACGTCGACGCGATCATCATGAACGGCGACAACGTCACCGGTGTCCGCGCCGTCGGCTACTACGACGACGAGCTCGTGAGGACCGGCGACGGCTGGAAGATCGCACGTCGCCACTTCACCATGGTCCTCCTCCAGACCGACATCGGCACGGCGGGCTGATCCACGAAGGGAGCGACCGATGCGTGCAGTGGTGCTGCGAGGTGGCCGCCTCGAGGTGCGGGAGACGCCGGATCCGGTTCCCGGTGCCGGCGAGCTCCTGATCAAGACCCTCAGCACCGCCATCTGCGCCTCCGACGTGCACTACATGGATCACCCCGAGCTGGTCACGAAGGACGCCACGGGCAGGTTCGTCTACGACGAGAACCGCGACGTCGTCATGGGTCACGAGTTCGTCGGTGAGGTCGTGGCGCACGGGCCCGACTGCACGGGCGAGCTCGCGGTCGGCACGCGCGTGACGAGCATCCCCATCCTCTTGCGTGGCGACGGTACGCAGGTCATCGGCCAGCATCCGGACGCGCCGGGGAGCTTCGGTGAGTTCCTGCTCGTGTCCGAAGCGCTCGCTCGTGCCGTCCCGGACCATGTCGCGGTGGACGCCGTCGCGCTCGTCGACGCGTTCGCGGTCGGGGAGTTCTACGTGCGGAGCTCGGGCATCGCGGTGGGGGAGATCCCGCTGGTGATCGGCGCCGGCGCCATCGGGTTGTCCGCCGTCGCCGCGCTGGTGGCGCGCGACGTGGCGCCGATCATCGTGTCGGACTACCAGCCGGCGCGCCTGGAGTTGGCGACGATGTTCGGCGCGGACGTGGGGGTGAATCCGAACGAAGGCTCGCCCTACGAGGTGTGGCGAGAGGTCGCACAGCAGCGCGGCGTCGCCCGACCGCCGGTGATCTTCGAATGCGTCGGCGCCGCAGGGCTGATCCAGAGCATCGTCGAGTCCTGCGACATGGGAACCCGCATCTACGCGGCCGGCGGCTGGTACACGGGCGACACGCTCAACTGCACCGACGCCACGCAGAAGGGCGTGACCATTCAGTTCGGCGGTGGCCCGCATCCCGTCGACTGGTACGGCACGCTCGACGCGGTGTGCGAGGGCCGCCTCGACCCCCTTCCGAGCGTGGGCATGGTCATCGGCCTCGACGATGTTCCCGAGGCCATCGACCTCGCCCGCAAGGCCCAAGGGCCACCCCGCATCGTCGTGCACCCCACCGGCTGAACGCCCGCCGGGACGGCCACGCGGGCTCACGTCGTCGTGTAGCGGGCGGAAACGCCAGGCGTTATTTTTGACATTCGCCGATCGCAGGTTGTGGTGCCGGGTGCGACGTCGGCCCTTCGGCACGGCTCGAGGAGAGCTCGAGGAGAGCTCGAGGAGAGGAGGAGGCGATGGCACGTTGGCCCAAGCCGCCGGAGGGCAGTTGGACCGAGCACTACCCCGAGCTCGGTACGGAAGACGTCTCCTACGAGGACTCGATCTCGCCGGAGTTCTTCGAGTTGGAGCGGGAGGCGATCTTCCGGCGGGCGTGGCTGAACGTGGGGCGGGTGGAGCAGTTGCCGCGTGCGGGCAGCTATTTCACCAAGGAGTTGGCGGTGGCGCGCACGTCGATCGTGGTGGTGCGGGACCGGGAGGGCACGGTGCGGGCGTTCCACAACCTGTGTCGTCATCGGGGCAACAAGTTGGTGTGGCAGGACTTTCCGGGTGTGGAGACGAGTGGGACGTGCCGGCAGTTCACGTGCAAGTACCACGGTTGGCGCTACGACCTGGATGGTGCGTGTTCGTTCGTGCAGCAGGAGGGCGAGTTCTTCGGTCTGGACAAGGGTGACTACGGGTTGGTGCCGGTGCACTGTGCGGTGTGGGAGGGGTTCGTGTTCGTGAATCTGGCCGAGGAGCCCGAGCAGTCGTTGCCGGAGTTCCTGGGGCCGATGATCACGTCCCTCGAGGGCTACCCGTTCGAACGGATGACGGAGCGCTGGTTGTACCGTTCCGAGGTGAAGGCGAACTGGAAGATCTACATGGACGCCTTCCAGGAGTTCTACCACGCACCCGTTCTGCACCAGAGGCAGAACCCTGCGAAGTTCGCGGCCCCATGGCGCGACGCGGGGTTCGAGGCGCCGCACTACCGGATCGACGGGCCCCACCGGCTCGTGAGCACGGCCGGCATCCGCGCGTGGGAGCTCGCCGACGACATGCGCAAGCCCATCGAGGGGGCGTGCCGCAGCGGGCTCTTCGGCCCGTGGGACGCGCCCGACCTCGGAGTCGACACGCTGCCGTCCGGTGTGAACCCCGCTCACTGCGACCCGTGGGGCCTCGACTCCTTCCAGCTCTTCCCCAACTTCACGATCCTGCTCTGGGGCCAGGGCTGGTACCTCACCTACCACTACTGGCCCACCGCCGCCGACCGTCACGTCTTCGAGGGGACGCTCTACTTCGTCCCGTCGCGGACCGCACGTGAACGCGTCGCGCACGAGCTCTCGGCGGTGTCGTTCAAGGAGTTCGGCCTGCAGGACGCCAGCACGCTCGAGGCCACGCAGTCGATGCTCGAATCCCGCGTGGTCAGCCGGTTCCCGCTGAACGACCAGGAAGTGCTCTGCCGTCACCTGCACAAGGAGACGGCGAAGTGGGTGGACGACTACCTGCGCGGCGGCGTCGGCGCGGTGCGCTCGTGACCGCGACCGTTCTCCGGGCTGCACGATGGGTCGACGTCGATGCCGGCGAGACGCGCGCACCGGCCGTGGTCGTGGTCGAGGACGACCGCATCGCGGCGGTGAACCCGGCTGAGCTCCCTGCGGGTGCCACCGTGATCGACCTGGGCGACGTGACGCTCCTGCCCGGGTTGATGGACATGGAGCTCAACTTCCTCATCGGGGGACCCGGTGGGCCCGACGGGCTGCCCAACCCGATGCACGGTGTGCAGGACGATCCGGTGTTCCGGACGCTGCGCGGGGCGGTGAACGCTCGTACGACGTTGCTCGCCGGGTTCACGACCGTCCGCAACCTCGGTCTTATGGTCAAGACCGGTGGCTACATGCTCGACGTCGCGTTGCAGCGGGCCATCGACCAGGGCTGGTTCGACGGACCGCGCATCATCCCTGCCGGGCACGCGGTCACGCCGTACGGCGGGCACCTCGACCCCACGGTGTTCCAGCGCCTGGCACCCGGCATCATGCCGCTGAGTGTCGCGGAAGGCATCGCCAACGGCGTGAGCGAGGTCCGGGCGTGCGTCCGTTACCAGATCCGCCACGGCGCGAAGGTGATCAAGGTGTCGGCGTCCGGAGGAGTGATGTCGCACAGCACGGCCCCGGCCGCCCAGCAGTACTCCGACGAGGAGTTCGCGGCGATCGCCGACGAAGCGCACCGCGCCGGCATCCGGGTCGCGGCGCACGCGGCCGGCGACTCCGCCGTCCGGGCGTGCATCCGGGCCGGCATCGACTGCATCGAGCACGGCTTCCTCGCCAGCGACGAGGCGATCCAGATGATGGTGGACCACGGGACGTTCCTCGTCTCGACCACCTACCTGACCGACGCGATGGCGATCGAACGCGCTGCGCCCGAAATGCAGAAGAAGGCCGCCGAGGTGTTCCCGGTGGCCAGGGCGATGCTGCCGAAGGCCATCAAGGCCGGCGTGAAGATCGCCTGCGGCACCGACGCGCCCGCGATCCCGCACGGCCAGAACGCGAAGGAGTTGATGGCGCTGGTCGAACGGGGCATGACGCCGGTCGAGGCAATTCGGGCTGCCACCGTCACCAGCGCCGAGCTGATCGAGATGGACGACGAGCTCGGCCGGCTCGAGCCCGGCTACCTCGCCGACGTGATCGCAGTTCCTGGCGACCCGGCGGACGACATCTCGACGGCCATGGACGTGCGGTTCGTCATGA
>DASPTH010000224.1:0-17480 GCA_035623515.1 Acidimicrobiia bacterium | reverse complement strand
AGGGCGATCGCACTCAGCTACGTCGCGTTGGGGTCGGCGCGCTTCCGCCAGGCGCAGCCCGCAGCTGCGCTGGAGCTCACCGCCGAGGGCCTCCGACTCCTCGCCGCCGCCGACGCCTCTCCAGCGGATCTCGCACAGCTTCACGATCTTGCCGTCCTCATTGAAGTCACCATCGGCGATATCCAGGCTGCTCAACACAGCGCCGAAATCGCCCTCGAGCTGGCTCGAAGCATCGGCAGTCCGCTGCAGATCGCAGGCAGCCTCTCACAACTGGGCCGGGCCTGGTTCACCGACGACCCCGACCGCGCGCTCGCTGCCTTCGAAGAATCCATCGCGCTCTCCGACATCGGCTTCGGCGTCGACATCTCGCGTGGCGGCGCCGCGCAACTCCACGCCCGCGCCGGCAACCCGATTCAGGCGCTCACCCACCTCCGAGCCGCCATCACCAACAGTCACGACATCGGCTACCGCGCTGGGATCGGATACACGGTCGAGCGCGCCGTCGCCATCCTCGCAACCCTCCGCGCCGACCAACTCGCGGCCACCTGCGCCGGCGTCGTCCAGGCTCACGTCGTCACCAGCTTCCGCACACTCCCACAGATCGACCAGACCGCCAACCGCGTCGCCGCGCGCCTCGGGCCCGACGCCTACCGAGCCGCCCACACCCGCGGCACTGCACTCACCTACGAACAAGTCGCCCCGACACTCCTCGCCGCGCTGGATGAACTCCTCGGTGAGGCCACACGTGACTGACCTGCCGACGGGGACGGTCACTTTTCTCTTCACGGATCTCGAGGTGTCGACGCGTCTGTGGGAGCAAGAGCCCGACGCGATGCGCGAGGCGTTGGCACGCCACGATCTGATCTTGCGGGATGCGGTCGCGGAACACGCAGGTCACGTGGTGAAAGGGACCGGCGACGGGATTCACGCCGTGTTCGCCACCGCGGATGGGGCCGTTGGTGCGGCAGTCGACGCACAGCTCGCGTTGGCGGCTGAGCAGTGGGCCGTGAGTGAGCCGTTGCGGGTGCGGATCGGCATGCACAGCGGTGTCGCCGAGTTGCGCGAGGACGACTATTTCGGGAGCGCGGTGAATCGGGCGGCGCGGTTGATGTCGGTCGCGCATGGTGGGCAGGTCGTGTGTTCGCAGGCGACCGCCGACCTGGCACGCGATTCGCTGCTCCCCGGTGTGGCGTTGCTGGATCTCGGTGAGCATCGGTTGCGTGATCTGTCGCTGCCTGAGCGGGTGTTCCAAGTCGACGCTCCGGGACTGGCACGCGAGTTCGCGGCGTTGGCGTCACTGGACATGCTTCCGGGGAACGTGCCGTCGCCGACGAGCTCGTTCGTCGGGCGGGAGGCGGAGCTGGTCGCGCTGCGCGACGCCGTAATGGGCTCGCGGTTGGTGACGCTGGTCGGTGTCGGCGGTGTTGGTAAGACCCGATTGGTGATCCGGGGGACGGCCGATCTCGTGGCCGATTTCACAGACGGTGTGTGGCTGTGTGAGCTGGCCGGTGCCGACGACGCGCCGTCGATGCACCAGTTGGTGGCGGCGACGCTCGGCATTGCCTCACGGCCGGGCCTTGATCTGCGCGACAGCGTGGCGGAGTTCTTGGGCCCGAAGGAGCTGCTCTTGGTGCTCGACAACTGCGAGCACGTGATCGACGCCGCCGCCGAGCTCGCGCATCTCGTGATCGCCAAGTGTCCCAAGGTCCAGGTGTTGGCGACGAGCCGCGAAGCGCTGGCGCTGGATGGGGAACGGATCGTGCGAGTGGGGTCCTTGACTCTGCCCGAGGCCGGCATCACGAGCGACTGGTCGGCGAGCGACGCGGTCCGGCTGTTCGTCGAGCGTGCCGCTGACGCGCGGGCGGGCTTCGAGGTCGACAAGACCAACATCGGGGCAATCGTCGAGCTTTGTCGTCGACTCGACGGCATGCCGCTCGCGCTGGAGCTGGCGGCCGCGCGGGTGGCGTCGATGACCCCGGCGGAGATCGCCGGCCATCTCGATGAGCGCTTCCGTCTGCTCTCGGGTCGGCGCCGGGCGACGGTCGAGCGGCACCGGACCTTGCGCGCTGCGCTGGATTGGTCGTACTCGTTGCTCGACGACACCGAGCGCGTCGTCTTCGACCGCGTCGGGGTCTTCGCCGGCGGTTTCACCGCCGACGCCGCGGTCGCCGTCGTCGCCGACGACATCGGACCGTGGGACGTCCTCGACGCGCTCGCGAGTCTCACGGCCAAGTCGATGCTCGTCGCCGATCCCGCAAACGACGGCGACACCCGCTACCGGATGCTGGAGACGATGCGCCATTACGCGCGTGAACGTCTCGTGACCGAGGACGACCCTGAACAATGGCGGGGCCGGCACGCCGAGTACTACGCGTCGCTGGCTCGCGAGATCGGCGACGCTCTCCTCGGTCCCGACGAGCTGGCCTGGCGGCGACGCCTGGCCTGGGAGCTCGACGATCTGCGCGCTGCGGTGAACTGGTCACTCGACCGTCCGGGTGACGACCGCGGTGTACGGATCGTCGCCGCGTTGCATGTGCAGGCCGCCCAGTACGACAGCTCCGGCATCGGCGCGTGGGCACAGCAGTGCCGCGAACCGGCCGAGGACGCCCCCGCCGGTGTGCGCACTGCTGTCCTCGGCGCCGCGGCCTGGGAGGCCTACCGCACCGCTGACTACCCGGAAGCGGTCGCCCTCGGGGAGGCGGCACTGCGCGACGGGCTTCCCCGCGGGTGGCCCAGCTCGTACCTTCCCCACGTGGCGCTCGCAGCCGGCTGGGCCGCCCAAGGACGCGTCGACAACTCCATCGCCGTCGCCGCGGCCGGTCACGCCGCCTTGGACGCGGCAGGCGTCTCGCCGGTCGGTCACATCAACCTGCACTGCGTCCAGGCCGGCGCAGCCGACGATCACGCACAAGAGCACGCGGAGGCCGCGCTCAGTCTCGCTCAGAAGTTCGGCAACCCGACCGCACTCGCCGTCGGCTGGCTGGCTGTGGGCATGTCCTGCTCGGTCACCGACCCCCGACGCGCACTCACCGCCGCGCACGAGTGCATCGCACTGATCCGAGACGGCGCCGGTGACGGCGTGTTCATCGCCGCGCTCAGCCTTGCAGCCCTCGAGGCCACCCAGCTCGGTGACCCCGAGCAGGCGCTCGCCGACCTCGATGAAGCCCTCCGCTACGGGCGCGACACCGGCAACCGCATGGCCGTGGCCAGCGCTGTCTTCGCGGCGGCGCGGCTCTTCGCCGACCTCGACCGGCCCGTCATCGCGGCAACGCTCGGGGGCGCGCTCGCCCAGTCGATGTCGGGCGCTACCTGGGCCATGGCGTGGGCCCCACGCGGAGCGGTGATCGAAGAGCTGCGCACCACGCTGTCGTCCGCTGAGTTCGACGACGCTTTCGGCCGCGGCGCTGAGATGTCCTACGACAACGTTCTGCAATACCTCCTCACCGAGCTGACGCGCGTGGCAGCTGACGCATGACGCCGAGCTGAACGCCCGGCGCATGGCCAAGCGCGCAATTCCCGGTCCTCGCTCGCCGGGACGCATGACCCCATGGAGAACGTTTCACGGGTCCAGCACCATGCCGGCGCGCAACATCGACATTCGCCGGTGGCGGCAAGCCGTCCGCGGGCCGTGGGCCACGCCGTCCAGGTCGCGAGGTCTGGCGCAACGTTGGTGCGCGCGCCAGACCTCCACTCCGACGGAGAAGGTCAGTAGCCGATGGTGCCGCTGTACTGGCCGTAGTAGAGCGTGAAGCCCGCGGCGATCTCGCCGGTTCCCGTCGCCGCCCCCGTCGCGTCCGCGAAGCGTCCGGTCCCGCCGTTGATGGTGATCACCTCCGAGAAGGTTTGGAACCCGGTGATCGGGTCGACGCCAGTCACGGTCCCCTGGGCGGTCGAGAAGACTTGGTCGCCGTTGGCGGCCGTCCACGTCTCGGAGATGTTGAAGGTGCCCGGCCCCGTGGGCTGAAAGAAGGTGATGTTGCCGTTGTAGGTTCCGAGATGGGTCAACTGACCCGAGAAATTGAGACCTCCGCCGTCGAAGGTTCCTTTGAGGGGACGCGCGTTCGAGTCTGCGTTCGCCGCGGCACCGGACGCGCTGAGGGTCAGGGCGATGACGCCTACCAGAACAGCCGCCATCGCAGCCGTGCGTGCGCGCAAAGACATGCTTGCTTCCTTTCTCCCGCCAAGACGAATGCACCCTTGCGGTGCCAGGTGCACTCTCGCCGCTGTCGTCTATCGCCGGTAGGGCCAAAGGACCCCGTCGTCCGCCACGGGAAGCGCTACCTCGACGTGACCGTGAATCGGGCACCGCACGGCGCGGATCGTCGCGCCGGGGTGTGACACCTACGGGTCGGAACGTGGGGGTGAAGGTGGGGATCGCGGACGGTTGTATCTCGGCGGGATGCCCGCCTCGCCGTCGCTCAGCTCCAGCTCGTCCGCTCTCGGCGCCTGCGGCGCCGGGCCGCTCGGGCCCCGCTTCGCTGCTCGGCGGGATGCCCGCCTCGCCGTCGCTCAGCTCCAGGTCATCTGGTCGTTGGGGTAGGAGCGCTCGATCATGCCGTAGGTCTCCTCGCCGTCCCACGTGTACTTCACGCCGCCCTGGTGCAGCGGAGGGAAGTCGGGAATGTGTCGGTGGATCACGCCGAGGAACGTCTCCCCCTCGATCTTGGTGGTGCCGAGCTCCGACTCGAACACGCACGGCACTGCGCCACCATGGGGGACGAAGGTGGTCATCCACGGTGCCTCGACCAGCGTGGCCGGGACGAGCTCGCCGTCGCCCTGGAAGAGGTAGCACTCCGCGTACGTGGCAGGGCCGCCGCCGCGCGGCGGGTACGCGATGTACCCGAACGCGCGACCGCTCGGGAACAGCGCCGACTGCCAGCAGTGCCCCCAGAAGCCGGTGGTGTCGCGCACGCCCTGGCGGAAGATGCGCAACCCCGTGCACGAGAAGGTCTGCTCCGGCTCCTCGCCGACGCGGAACGAGCCGTTGCCGCGGAAGAGCTGCTCGAAGCGCCAGCCGCCCATGAACGCGGCCTCGACGGTGTCGCTGTTCATCATCTCCTTCGCCGTCTCGCCCATCGTGCCCTGGATCCACGGCGGCACTGCCATCTCGTACTCGAGGTGGAGCGCGACGTCGACGTGGTTGTCGCGGTCGACGGTGCCGGCGATCTGGTCCTGCACGGTGGTGTCGAGGACGGTGCCCGCGAAGTCGGCCTGCCACCGGTGGAACGGCTCGAGGCAGCGCATCTCGAAGGGTCCGGCGCCCATCACGGTCGAGTAGCCGGCGGGGCCTTCCGGCGCGCGGGGATCCCCGCTCCCGCCCGAGATCAGCACGCGCCCGTCGGGCCAGCCGGCCTGGAACGAGAAGCCGGGCTTGTCCCACTCCGACGCCACTGCCTCGAGCCCGAGGCGTGGGAAGCCGAAGCCTTGTTGCGGGCTGTCGTTGCTGATCCAGAGGGACATGCCCTGACGCATGTCCGGGTTGTCGGGCCGCGACCCGAACACGTAGTCCTGCTCGGGCCGGAGCCCGCCGGTCAGGTCGATGCTCATGACACGCTCCTGCGGTCGGCTGCCTTGGGTGCTGCGATCGGGAACCGTTCGGCGTAGTACGCGAAACGCTCGGCGAGCTCGCCGGTGTCGAGACCGAAGTCCTCTGCGCGGTAGCGATGCGGGCCCGACTGCTCGCGCTCCTCCTCGTTGTTCTTCCACCACCGTTGCATGGCGTCCTCGGTCGCTGGAGTGAAGTCCTCGCCCAGCCACTCGTAGAGCTTGCGGATCGAGCCGACCGGGTCGGACTGGAAGTCGTCGAACCCGATGTCGTAGAAGCGGTCCTCGCCGACGCGGTCGCGGAAGGCGATGAAACGGCGGAGGCAGAGGTCCCACGTGTCGGCGCAGTGATGGCCGATGTACACCGGGTCGGCGTTGCCCGTCATCATGTTGACGACGGCGGTCTCGACGCTCGCGACCGACGGGATGACCTTGGTGACGTCGCGGTGGGTCGTCACGAAGCGCGCTTCGGGGTACTCGTCGTTCAGCGCCTCGATACTCAGGAGATGCGCGGGCGTCTTGAGGCGCCAGCGTGACGGCGGCCGGCGCCACTGGAGCAGCTTGACCACGCGGTGGTGGTAGCGGTATGCAGGCCCGAAGTCGCACGCGTACAACCACTCGGCGTACGACGGCGTCTTCGCCATCACGTCGAGCGCCATGCAGCGGAACGTCATGCTCATCAGGTCGAGGCACTCGGCGGGACCGTCGGGCGACGACGGGAGCATCGACTTCAGCTCCGACGGGACCTGGTCGCGGATGCCCATCGCCTGCTGGGCGGCGAGGAACCGGGGGTCGGAGTCCTCGGTGGCGATGTCGGGCGGCGGCGTGGGGTGGTTCGACTCCCACTGCCGCAAGCAGCGCACTTCCCGGTCCTGCGCGAGCAGGTAGCTGAGCGCCGTGGAACCGGTGCGGGGGAGGCCGACGCCGAACAGCACCGATTCGACCTCCTGCTCGCCGATCTCGGGATGCCGCGCGTACCAGTCCTCGATCTCGAGCCGGCGCGTCAGGAGCGACCCGATCATGCCGCCGAACGCGGCGTCGCCCTCCGGGGTGAGGCCGGCGTCGTCGTCGGCCGACCGCACGAGCACGTGCAGTGCCTCGAGCATGGCGTCGACTTCCGGGCCGAACTCGCGCAATCCCGTCTGCTCGATCGCGCCTGCGAGCAACTGGTCGACGTCCACGGCAACCCCCTCGGCGCACGTTAGCTTGCCTACCCCATGGATGCCTTCGCCCTCCCGAAGGCCGAGCTGCACCTGCACATCGAGGGGACGCTCGAACCGGAGCTGATGTTCGAGCTCGCGGCGCGGAACGGCATTCCACTCTCGTACCCGGACGTCGACGCGGTGCGGCGCGCGTACGTGTTCAGCGACCTGCAGTCGTTCCTCGACATCTACTACCAGGGGTGCGCGGTGCTCGTGACCGAGGACGACTTCAGCGAGCTGACGGCTGCGTACTTGCGCGTGGCGCACGCACAGGGCGTGCGCCACGCCGAGATCTTCTTCGACCCGCAGACGCACACGGAGCGCGGCGTGACGATGGGAACCGTCGTGGGCGGGATCCGGCGTGCGCTCGAGTGGGGCGAGTCCGAGCTCGGCATCACGGCGCACCTGATCCTGTGCTTCCTGCGCCACCTCTCCGAAGCCGACGCGATCGCCACGCTGGAGGAGGCGCGCCCGTACCGAGAGCACATCGTCGGCGTCGGGCTCGACTCCGGTGAGGTCGGCAATCCACCCGAGAGGTTCACCCAGGTGTTCGCCCGCGCCCGCGCCGAGGGGTACCGCGCCGTCGCGCACGCGGGTGAGGAGGGCCCACCCGAGTACATCTGGCAGGCGCTCGACCTGCTCGGGGCCGAGCGCATCGACCATGGGGTCCGGTGCCTCGAGGACGAGCCGCTCGCCGAGCGCCTGGTTGCCGAGCGGGTGCCGTTGACCGTGTGCCCATTCTCCAACGTGAAGACGCGGGTGGCCGACACCCTCGCCCATCACCCGGCGCGCCGGCTCCTCGAGCGCGGGCTGTTCGTGACGCTGAACTCGGACGATCCCGCGTACTTCGGCGGCTACGTGGGCGACAACTTCGTCGCCACCGCCGCCGCGCTCGGCATGAGCGACGCCGAGCTCGTGCAGTGTGCGCGCAACAGCTTCGACGCGTCGTTCCTCGACGACGCGGCGAAGGCCTCGTACCAGGCCGAGATCGACCGCTTCGTACGCGAGTGAGCGCGGCGGGTCGTCGTCAGGTGATGCCGAGTCGCGCGAACTGGTCGTCGGGCGCCTCGACGTCGCGGAGCGCGGTGTGCAACAGGTCGAGCATCTCGCGCTCGACGTGGGTCCCGACGAGGTCCTCGTCTTCGGTCGGGTCGTTCTCGACGTCGAAGCAGTGGTGGTCGTCGACCCCGCCGCCGGCCCAGAACGGGAGACGGTCGCCCGGCTCGTAGGGCTGGCGGATCACCGGGACGTCGCTGCCCGGCATGAACTCGAGGCGGGCGCGCTTGTCGGGTGGCGGGAGCCGCAGGGACGGCAGTCCGTGGATCGGCATGGTCGACCAGCGGTTCGACCACATCGACAGCGGGAAATTGTCGTCGACGGCACCGCGCGCGTACTTGCGCCGACCGTCGGTCACCTGCACCCAGCAGCCGAACATCCCGCCGAGCGCCCACTCGCGCACCGACGTCGTCGTGCCGGCGAGGAGCGGGACGAGCGAACGGCCGTGGGTGCGGTGATCGGCTTCGACGCCGAAGACGTCGGCGATGGTGGCGAAGAGGTCGACGTTCGTGGTGAGCGCGTCGCAGTCGGGAAGCGCCGACCCGTTGGGCCAGTGGATCAGCAGGGGAGTGTGACCGAGCGGTTCGTACTGCATCACGCGAGGCTTGCCCCACGTGTCCTTCTCACCGAGGTAGTGCCCGTGGTCGGTGCACACGACGACCGCGGTCGAGTCCCAGAGCGACTGCGCGTCGAGCGCGTCGAGGATGCGGCCGAACCAGTGGTCGATCATCGACAGCTTGGCGCCGTAGTTGGCCCGGATCTGGCGCCCCTCGCGCTCGGTGAGCCGACCCTCGGCGACCGCGTTGACGTCGTACGGCGGCCAGATCAGCAGCGGATGCGGCCAGTCGGGGTCGTAGCGGTGGGCCCACGGGTCGGGCGTGTCGAACGGCTCGTGCGGATCGAACTCGTCGACGAAGAGGAACCACCGGTCGTGGTGCGCCGACGCACCGTCGAGCCACTCCGTCGCCGCCCGCATGGTGCGTGGCCCGGGGAAGTCGTCCTCGCTGCGGAAGTAGGTCCGTGACGTGTCGTACGGACGGTCGAGGCCCTGCGCCGGCCGCGCCGGGACGAGGGGCGCGCCGATCGCGCTCGGGTCCGGATACGTGCGCCAGGGGTCGCCCTCGTGACCCCGCAGGTATTCCCAGGCGGCGAAGTCGGTGTGGTAGTTCTCGCCGCCGATCTCGAACAGGTGCGGGTGGTCGGACACCAGCATGGTCGTGACGCCCGCCTCCTGCAGGTGCGCGGTGACCGGCTGTTCCCACAGCTCGATGGAACCCCACGGCTTCCACAGGAAGTCGAGGGCGCCGCAGAGGATGTCGTGGCGGGCGGGCATGCAGGGCAGCGATCCCGTCACGTGGCGGGTGAAGCGCGTCGCGTGGCGCGCGAAACGATCGAGATTGGGCGTGTCGAACTCGCGCCCGCCGTACGCACCGAGCATGTGTCGGTTGAGGCTGTCGAGGAGGATCACGACGAGGTGGTCGACCGTGGCTCCTCCTCGCGTCACGACGTCTCTGCGCTCGGGCACTGCCCACAAGGGTACGGCGGGATCCTCTCGTCCGCCGGAGGCGTCGCGAACGACGTTGAATCCGGTGACACCCGCAGCTCTGGACGCGTCCGGGCGCCCGTGTGAGACTCGGCGCCGATGTTGTTCCTCCACGAGGTCCATCAGGTCGTCGGCACGCAGGAAGACGAGTTCGAGGCCGCGTTCCGCGAGGGGTGGATGCCCTCGCTCGCGAAGGGTGAGGACGCGCGGTTGCTGTGGTACACGAACCACGCGCACGGCAGCGGTGTGGCGTACAACGTCGTCACGATCACGGCGGTGCGCGACGGCGCTTCGTGGGAGCGCCTGGCACGGCGCATCCAGAACGGCGACCTCCAGGAATGGATGCGCGCGCTCGACGAGTGCCGCCACGACGTGCACGCCAAGATCCTCGTGCCCCTGCCGTGGTCGCCGCTCCAGGAGGTGGATCTCGCGAGCGTCCCGGCCGACGGCGCCGAGCACGAGCTCACGATGTACATGGAAGACACGATGTGGCCGATCGAGGGGAAGTACCCCGCGTACGTCGAGCAATCCGGCTCCTTCTACGCGAAGACCCTCGTCGACAACCGCGGGAGCGCCAACCCGCAGTTCCTCGAGATCCAGGCGGCGTTCCAGCCCGCGTTCGGTTCGCACGTGAGGCGTGAGGTGATGCTCATGCAGAGGATCCTCGACCAGGACCGGCTCCTCGGCCTCTTGACGCGTGACATCCCCGCCGAGATGCGCGCACCGGGCACGTGGATGCACGACGCCCTGCGGCTGCGTGACCAGTGGGAGAGCAAGCTGCTGCGCACCGCGTCCTGGTCGCCGCGCTACTAGCCGATGACGATCGCGCACGTCATGGACGAGGTCGTGGCCATCGACCCGTCGCGCGTCGCGCTCGTCGTTGCCGGCGACGACGTGACGTACGCGGAGCTCGACGCCGCCGTCACGAGCTGCGCGACCGTCCTCGCCGCGCACGGCGTGGGCGTGGGTGACCGCGTGGCGGTCGTCGACGTCGGCGGTGTCCTCTCGACGGCGGCGATGCTGGCGACGACGCGACTCGGCGCGGCGGCGGCATTGATGAACGTGCAGTTGAAGCCGGGCGAGCTCCGCGAGCTCGTGCGCACGGCCGAGTGCACTGCCGTGGGCGTCGCGGGCGACGCCTACCGCGACGGGCTCGCCGAGGCCGTCGGGGGCCGGGTGCTCGGTCCGAACGAGTTGCTCGGCGCCGACGCGCGGGCGAGCGGCGACGTGCCGGCCGAGGTCCCCGCCGACGACGACCGCGACGCGCTCGTGCTCTTCACCAGCGGCACGACCGGGCTCCCGAAGGCGATCCCGATCAGCGAGGGGACGCTCGCCCGCCGGCTCGCCTCGATGACGCTCCCGTTCGACCCGGTGGCGCCGCCGGTGATCGGGATGATGTGCGTGCCCGTCTTCCACGTGGGCGGCTCGCTCGGGCTGCTCGGTGCGTTGCACTCGGGCCGCACCACAGTGGTCCAGCCCCGCTTCGACGCCGGCGAATGGCTGCGGCTCGTGTCGGAGTACCACGTGTCGTCGGCGTTCCTCGTGCCCACCATGTTGCAGCGGATCCTCGATCACCCCGACTTCCCGCGCACCGACCTGAGCGACCTGCGCGCGATCTACTACGGCGCGGCGGCCGCGCCGGTCGAGCTCGTGCGGCGCGCGATGGCCGCGCTGCCACACGTCGCGTTCGCCAACATCTTCGGGCAGACGGAGACGCTCGGCGCGTACACGACGCTCGCCCCCGACGACCACTTCGCACCCGAACGGATCGGTTCGGTCGGCCGGGTGATGCCGGGCGTCGAGATCCGCATCGTCGACCCCGTCACCGAACGAGACGTCGAGCCCGGCGAGGTCGGCGAGCTGTGGGTGCTGTCGGACCAGAACGTGCGCCCGGGGTGGCTGCACACCGGCGACCTGGCGCGCCAGGACGCCGACGGCTACCTCTACCCGTCCGGCCGCCTGTCGGACACGATCAACCGCGGCGGCGAGAAGTTCGGGCCCGTCGAGATCGAGGCGGTGCTGCGCGAGCACCCCGCAGTCGCCGACGTGGCCGCCGCCGGTATTCCGGACGCCGAGATGGGGGAGCGGGTCGGCGTCGCCGTCGTGGCCCGCGCACCGATCACTGCCGGCGACGTGAAGGCGTACAGCCGCGAGCGCCTCGCGATCTACAAGACGCCCGAGTACGTCGTGTTCGTCGACGAGCTGCCCTACAGCGACACCGGCAAGGTCGTGCGGCGGCGGCTCGTCGAGCTCATCGAGTCGGAGCGACGCGGCTAGGAACGAGAGGGGAGGAAGGTCACATGCTGTTCGTGCACGAGGTCCACCAGGTGGTCGGGACCAAGGAGGACGAGTTCGAAGCCGCGTACCGTGACGGCTGGATGCCGACGCTCGCGAAGGACGACGACGCGCGCCTGCTCTGGTACACGAACCACGCACACGGCAGCGGCTTGTCCTACAACGTGGTGACGATCACCGGCGTCCGCGACGGTGCCGCATGGGAGCGGCTGGCGAAGCGCATGCAGCAGGGCGATCTGGCGGACTGGGTGAACGAAACCGACACGTTCCGCCACGACGTGACGGGCAAGATCCTGCTGCCGGTCTACTGGTCGCCGATCCAGGAGGTCGACTTCGCCGACGTACCCACGGACGGCGCCGAGCACGACCTGTCGTTGTTCATGGAGGACACCGGCTGGCCGTACTCGTCGACCGACGACTACATCAAGATGTGGGACGAGCTGTACTACCAGCCGCTCATCGCGCACGCGGAGGGACGCGGCGGCGTGACGATCGACATCCAGGCGTGCTTCCAGGTTGCACACGGCTCCGGGCTCCGGCGCGAAGCGATCCTCTGGCAGCGCATCGCCGACCCCAACACGGTGTTGCACCTCCTCACGCACGACCTCGCGCCGGAGATGCGCCGGCCGGGCACGTACATGTACGACTCGCTCGCGTACCGCGACCAATGGGAGAGCAAGCTGCTGCGCACGAGCAACTGGTCACCCCTGTACTAGCGAACAACGCGGGTCGTTTCTCGTCCATGCGGGTGGGCACGGAGCCGTCGCCCGATGATCGTGTGCTGCTCGTCTGCCACATCCGCGCCGCGCGTGGACGTGCACGCGCGCTCGCGGTCGCCGAGGTCATGGCCCTCCTGCGCGACACGGAACCCGCGCCCGAGACGGGGGGGCCGCTGGCCGGCGAGCGCGGCATCGCGTGGGTGAGCCTCGCGGCCCGGCGGCTCGGGGACGTCGAACCGCGGCTCCGGCGCCTCGGGTACGTCGAAGCGGTCGACGTCACGGAGCCGGCCACCGCAAACGATCGCGACGTCGTCCGGTGGCGACGCCGCCGATGGCGCCTCCGGCGCATGCACACGGACGACCCGGATCGGCTCCGCGAGCAGTCACCGGACCGGCGGGAGTTCGTCCTGCGCACCGAGACCGGCACCCGGCCTGTACGCGGGTACCGGGGGAGTGGTGGCACCTTCGAGCGTCGTGCGTTGCCGGTCGTCGACGCTCGGCTCCTCGTCAACCTCGCGGCCCCGGCGGACCGGTCCGGTCGGTTGCTCGACCCCTTCGGCGGCGCCGGTGGGATCGCGGTCGCGGCGCACGATGCGGGCCACGTCGTGTTCAGCGGGGACCGCGACACCGCGGTCGCCGCGGGCCTCGCGGTGCTGACCGAGAGCCGTCACGTGGTCGCCGACGCGGCGCGGTTGCCGCACGCGACGGCGGCGTTCGACGCGATCGCGACGGAGACGCCGTTCGAGCCGGCGGCCGACGACACCATCGCTCGACTGCTCCCGGAACTCGCACGCGTTCTCGCACCGGGCGGTCGTCTCGCCGTCATGTGCGCGCCACGTCAAGCGGAGATCATGAACGCCGGCGACACTCCCCTCGATGTGTTGGTGGACGAACCGGTCGACCGGAAGGGTGTGCCGACGCGCGTCCTCGCCTGGCAGCGGCGCTCAGACGCGGTCGTGGACGCGTGACCAGCGGACGGGCATCTCGGCGAAGCCGTCGATCAGGTTCGAGTTGACGCGCCGGAGCGTGGCGGGATCGGCCGTGACCTCGAGCCCTTCGAAGCGCGTGAGGATCTGCTCGAACATCAACCGGCTCTCCAGCCGCGCGAGGTGGGCGCCCAGGCAGAAGTGCGGGCCACCGGCGCCGAACGCCACGTGGTCGTTGGGGTCGCGGGTGATGTCGATGTCGTCGGGGCGCTCGAAGGCACGCTCGTCGCGGTTGGCCGACGCATAGACCATGAGCACGTGGTCACCCTCGCGGATCGCCTGGCCGCCCACTTCGGAGTTGCGCGTCGCGGTGCGGACGAACGACATCACCGGCGTCGTGTGGCGCAGCAGCTCCTCGATCGCCGTGGGCAGGAGCGAGAGGTCGGCGCGCAGCCGGTCGAGCTGCTCGGGGCGTTCGAGCAGCGCCAGAGTTCCGGTGGTGATCAGGTTGCGGGTGGTCTCCGAACCCGCGTTCTGGAGCAGCATGAAGAACGCAGAGAGCTGCAGGTCGGTGAGCCGCTCGCCGTCGACCTCGGCCGCGAGCAGCACGCTCATGAGGTCGTCGCGCGGGTGGGCGCGGCGCTCCGCGCACATGGCATCGGCGTATTCGTACATCGCCATGGCGGCGTTCAGCCGCTCTTCGACCGGAACGGTCGGGTCGAAGCCGAACGTGAGCTCGGTCCACTCGAAGACCTGCTTGCGGTCCTCCTCGGGTACGCCCACGAGGTCGGCGATCGCGTGGAGCGGCAGCCACAGGGCGAGGTCGGTCACGAGGTCGCACTCACCGCGGTCGGCGACGGAGTCGATCACGGCGTCGACGCGGTCGCTGACGTGGTCGGCGAGGTCGTTCACCCGGCGCGGGGTGAAGCCGCTGCTGATGATCTTGCGCAGCTTGGAGTGCTCGGGCGGGTCGAGGCTGATGAGCAGCAGCGACGACCCCTGGCCGCCGTCCTCGGCGCGGTCGGGGAGGAAGGGGTGCGGCGCGTTCCTGAACGCCGACCAGTCGCGCGACACCTGCTGGACGTCGGCGTGGCGAGTGACCGCCCAGTAGCCGTCCCTCCACGCAGGGTGGTCCTGGTGGGACACCGGGTCGGTGTCGCGCAGCTCGCGGAAGGCCTCGTAGGGGAAGCCGTGGGCGTACGTGGCCGGGTCGTGGAGCACCATCGTCATCGGCGTGTCCTCGGGTCGGACGAGCAAGCGGGAGAGTGGCGCACGGCACTCGATCGGGCACCCGCGTCCGTGACATTCTGGCCGTTCGTGGCGGATCGGGCGCAGCACGAGGTCGAGGTCATCCTCATGAAGCAGGTGGCGAGCTATCTCGCCATGCCGATCTTCGTCGTCGACCCCGAGGGCAACCTCGTGTACTTCAACGAGCCGGCCGAGGACATCCTCCACCTCCGCTACGACGAGACCGACCTGCTGCCGATGTCCGAGTGGGCCAGGATCTTCACGCCGAGTGACGAGCACGGTGAACCACTCGACCCCGAGGACCTGCCGCTCGTGGCCGCGCTGCAGGAGCACCGCCCGGCGCACCGGGCGATGTGGATCAAGGGGCTCGACGGCACCGACCGCCACATCTCGCTCACCGCGTTCCCGCTCGTCGGCCAGCACGACCGCGATCTCGGCGCGGTCGCCATCTTCTGGGAGGACCACGAGTGAACATCCGCCTGTGGGGGACGCGTGGTTCCGTGCCCACGCCCGGTCCGTCCACCGCGCGGTACGGGGGCAACACGTCGTGCGTGGGGATCACGACGGACCGCCCGGACCACGTCGTCGTGCTCGACGGCGGGAGCGGCATCCGCGAGCTCGGCGACGCGCTGCGCCCCGAGGTCGAGCGCGTCGACGTGCTGCTCACGCACCTGCACATGGACCACATCATCGGACTCGGGTTCTTCGGCGGCTTCTTCCGTCCCGGCCTCGAGGTGCACCTGTGGGGACCGGGTTCCACGACGCGCGACCTGCGCGGCCGCCTGACGCGCTACCTGTCGCCGCCACTGTTCCCCGTCAGGTTGCGCGAGCTCCCGTGCGAGCTCGTCCTCCACGACCTGCCGCTCGGTGAGTTCGAGCTCCCGAGCCTGGTGGTCACCGCCGCGTTGGTCTGCCACCCCGGCCCGACCGTGGGGTTCCGCCTCGACGACGGCCGCGCGACCCTCGCGTACCTGCCCGACCACGAGCCCGCGCTCGGCGTGCGCGCGTTCCCGGAGGGGAGTGAGTGGACGTCGGGCTACGAGCTCGCCGAGGGCGTCGACCTCCTGATCCACGACGCGCAGTACGACGATCCCGAGTACGTCGACCACGTCGGATGGGGTCACAGCGCCATCGGGCACACGTTCGCGTTCGCCGACGCCGTGGGGGCGCGCCATCTGGTCCCGTTCCACCACGATCCGTCGCACACCGACCAGAAGTTGGACGCGATCTACGCGCGTGACGAGGTGGCCGCGCTCTCGTTCCCGGTCACACCCGGGCGTGAGGGTGCAATGTTCCAACTCGACGACGAGCGCGCCGCGCTCTGAGCCGGCGTCGCGTCGGAGGGACGGCCGAACAGCACACGCTCGAGCAGGACGAACTGCACGACCCAGAGTGCCCCGAACCCCGACAGGTGCGCGACGAGCAACAGGGGTGTGCGCACCGACGTCGAGAGCTGTTGGGAGTGCGCCCACGCATCCGTGACCGCGACGAAGATCGTCGACAGCGCGAGCCCCGCGAACGACAGCATCCAGAACGGCGTGACCTCCCGCCAGGGGTCGCTGGCGTCGCGCCGCCCCCACGTCCACCGGCGGTTCAGGGTGTAGGACGGGCCCGTCGCGAGCGTCGTGGCCACCACGTTGGCGACCCAGCCCGGGAGGGCCAGCGCCGCGGTCCCGATCGCGAGCGTGGTGACACTCATCATCGTGGTGATCACCGACACGCCGAGGCAGCGCACGACCCGGCCCGTCACGGTGCTCGCGCCCCCGTCTCGGGTCATACGGGAATGCTGGTCGAGCAATTCCGGAGATCCGCTGAACGCTTCGCGCACGCGGTGCGTAGGGTGGGCTCGCACCCCGCTGAGGAGGCATCGTGGCCAAGTTCACGAGAGGGTTCACCGGCCGGGGCAAGGCCGCACGCGACCCGCGGCTGCCACCCGGTCAGTACGACACCGGGCGGAGTTGGCCGGTGCTGACGGCCGAGGTCACGCCCGACCTCGAGACCTCCTCGTGGGCGTTCTCGGTCGAGGGCCGGGTGGAGACACCGACCACGTGGACGTGGGACGAGATCCACGCGCTGGCGCCGTCGACCTACGAGGGTGACATCCACTGCGTGACCACGTGGTCGCGGCTCGGGATGACGTTCGCGGGGGTCTCCGTCGACACGCTGCTCGACGTCGCGCGACCCCTGCCGTCGGCCGGGTTCGTGCTCGCGTTCTCGCACACCGGGTACACCACGAACCTGCCGCTCGCCGACGTCACGGGCGGCAAGGCGTGGGTGGCGTGGGAGGCCGACGGGGCGCCGCTCCCGCGGGAGCACGGCGGCCCGGCCCGGCTCGTGGTGCCGCACCTCTACTTCTGGAAGAGCGCCAAGTGGGTCGCAGGGCTGCGCGTGCTCGACCACGACGAACCCGGGTTCTGGGAACGCAACGGCTACCACGACCGCGGCGACCCCTGGCTCGAGCAGCGGTACCAAGGTGACTGAGCGTCGCGAGGCGGGTATCCCGCCGAGCAGCGAAGGTGGGCCGAGCGCCCCGGCGGCGCAGCCGCCGAGAGCGGAAAGCAAGGATTGACGGGTTGGTCACCGCCGTCCGCGTCACCGGCCCGTGGCACGACGCGCGTGTCGTCGCCATCCGTGAGGAGACCGCGCGCGCGAAGACGTTCCGCCTCGCGCTCGACCAGCCGTCCGTGCACCGCGCGGGGCAGCACTACGTGGTACGGCTCACCGCCGAGGACGGTTACACCGCGTCGCGCTCGTACTCGGTGGCGTCGCCACCGGACGGGAGCCCCGAGTTCGAGCTGACCGTGGAGCGCTTGGACGACGGCGAGGTGTCGCCGTTCCTGCACGACGTCGTCGAGGTCGGCGACGAGCTCGAGGTGCGCGGGCCCATCGGGGGCTGGTTCGTGTGGGACGCCGACGGGCCGGCGACGCTCGTGGGCGGCGGATCGGG
>DASPTH010000215.1:0-2289 GCA_035623515.1 Acidimicrobiia bacterium | reverse complement strand
CGCCACCAGCTCCAGGTGACGTCGGCGATGCCGGCGCGACGTACGGTGACCCTGCACGGCACGACGGCGAACTTCGCGCGCGCCTTCGCCGTCGAGTTCGTGCGGCGATCACCGCGACCCGGTGTCGTGTACCGGGGCGTTCGACGCGCACCGACACTCCCCACACCCCTCGCGGGAAAGGTCGTCTTCGTCCACGGTCTCGTCACGCACCCGCCACCGGCAGGACGCGCGCCCCGAGTAGCGCAGAAGCGGCGCGTGGCCGTCGCGGGAGGGCAGCGACACCGCGATCCGGCTGCCCGGCGCATGAACTGGGCCGCACCCGGCAAGCGCGCCGAAGTCACGCTCTTCGTGCGCAGCGCCCGCAGCGTCGCGGTCGTCGAGCGCTTCGCGCGCAACAACGAGCTCCAAGTGGTCGACGCCGACCGCACGCGTCTCCAGGTCGTGCTCCGGGGTCGTCTCGAACACTTCTCCCGCGCGTTCGCCACGCAGTTCGTGCGACTGTCCGTCGACGGGCACCGGTTCCGTGGCGTCACCCGTCCGGCGACGCTCCCCGCGGCGGTGGCGCGCCACGTGGTCTTCGTGTTCGGGCTGAAGACCTACCCGCCGCGCCACTCGGCGCAGACCACCCAACCTTCGGCGCGGCGAGCGAGCCCCGCGGTCGCGCAGGAGTACGCGGTGAGCACGCACACCGTGCCCGGGTCGAGCGGCGCGGCTCCCCGGCTCGGTGCTCGCGAGGTGGGTGCACCGCCCCCCGACAAGGAAGTGCGGGTCACCGTCGTCCTCCGGCGGCGGCAGGAGCAGAACCCGATGCGCGCCGCGCGCGCCTCGGCGTCACACGGCCAACGGTCGTATCTGACGCGTGCCGAGTTCGCGCGCTCGTACGGCGCGAGCCCCGACGACATCGACGCCGTCCAGACCTTCGCACGAGTGCACAACTTGCGGGTCACGAACGTCGATGCCGCCCGTCGCTCGATCGTCGTGGCCGGCACGGCGGAGGCGATCGCGGGAGCCTTCGGCACGCGGCTCGCCCGCTACGAACACGAAGGACGCGTCTACCGCGGCCTCGCCCCCGGAGCCGACGTGAAGGTGCCCGCGCCGCTCGGGGATTCGGTCGTCGCGGTGCTCGGACTCGAAACCTTCCCAGTGGCCGCGCCGCGCTTCAAGCGCCACGGCGGGGGGGCCGCGTTCTCGCCCGCGCGCCTCGCCAAGCTCTACAACTTCCCGGCCAAGGGCGCGCCCGGCCAGACGATCGGGATCGTCGAGTTCGGCGGGGGCTTCCGCCCCCAGGACATCACGTCGTACTTCCAGTCGTTGCAGCTGCCCGTACCGCGGATCGTGACGGTGCCCGTCGACGGCGGCGGCAATCACCCCACGGGCGACCCGGACAGTGCCGACGGTGAAGTGTGTCTCGACATCGAGGTCGCGGGTGCGGTCGCGCCGAAGGCTCGCATCGCTGTGTATTTCGCGCCCAACACCGACCGGGGATTCGTCGACGCGGTCACGACCGCGATCCACGACGGCGCGAACCGTCCGACGACGGTGTCCATCAGCTGGGGCAACCCGGAGACGCAGTGGTCCGCCCAGACCCGCACCGCGCTGAACCACGCGTTCCAGGACGCGGCGTCGCTCGGCGTCACCATCACCGCGGCGTCCGGCGACGACGGATCGAGCGACGGCGTCAACGACGGCGCCGACCATGTCGACTTCCCGGCTTCGAGCCCGTTCGTGCTCGCGTGTGGCGGCACGACCCTCACGGCTCAGGGTGGGTCGATCAGCAACGAGAAGGGTTGGCACGGCAGCGGCGGCGGGGTGAGCACGCTCTTCAACACTCCGTCGTGGCAGCAGGGCGCCAATGTCCCACCGAAGAGCGGGGGAGGGCGCGGCCGCGGCGTTCCCGACGTCTCCGGCGACGCCGATCCCACCACGGGCTACCGCATCCGTGTCGGCGGCCAAGACGTCACGCTGGGGGGCACGAGTGCGGTCGCGCCGCTGTGGGCCGGGCTGGTCGCGTGCCTGAACGCGCAGCTTCCGCATCCGGCGGGGTTCGTCAACCCGGTCCTCTACCAGCAAGGAACCTCGACGCTGCGGGACATCACCCAGGGCAGCAACGGCACCTTCCACGCACACGGCGGCTGGGATCCGGTCACCGGACTCGGGTCACCGAAGGGGCGAGCCATCCTCCGGGCGATGCGCGGCGGTGGCGGCGGTGGGCCCGGTCCGGGCCCCGGTCCTGGAGGTCCGGGCCCTGGTGGTCCTGGTCCGGGTCCGGGATGGCCCGGTCCTGGTCCG
>DASPTH010000205.1:0-4826 GCA_035623515.1 Acidimicrobiia bacterium | reverse complement strand
CCGAACGACACGAACGGCAGCGGGATCCCCGTCACCGGCAGCAGACCCACGACCGCGCCGATGTTCACGACGGCCTGCCCCACGATGCCCATCGTGATGCCCGCCGCGAGGAGGGTGCCGAACCGGTCGGGCGCGCGCAGCGCGACCCGGATACCGAGCAACCCGATGACGATGAACAGCGCCATCACGAGCAGGCCGCCGATCAGGCCGAGCTCCTCGGAGATGATCGCGAAGATGAAGTCGGTGTGCGCATTGGGGAGGAAGTTCCACTTCGCCGTGCCGGCGCCGAGCCCCACGCCCGTCCACCCGCCGCTGCCGATGGCGATGAGCGACTGAGAGATCTGGTAGCCCGCGTTGGTCTGGTCGGCAAAGGGGTGGAGGAACGTGAGGAGCCGGGCGCGGCGGTACGGTTCGGCGACGGCGAGGAACGTGACGAGCGATGCCGCGGCCAGCCCGAGGCCGGCGAGGTGACGACGACGGGTACCCGCGGCCACGAGCACGGTGGCAACGACGAGGACGAGCACCAGCGCCGAGCCGAGGTCGGGCTCGCGCAACACGAGGAAGCCGAAGATCGCGAGCACGACGGCAACGGGCTTCACGACCCGGCGCCAGTCGTCCATCTCGCGAGCCCGCCGGGTCGCGAGGTCGGCCGCGTACAGCAGGAGGGCGATCTTCGCGAGCTCGGTGGGCTGGAAGCGGAACAGGCCCGGGCCGATCCACCGACGCGACCCAGCCACGTACACACCGATCCCGGGGACGAGCACGAGCACGAGGAGCACCGCGCTCACGACCAGCAACGGCCGCACGAAGCGACGGAGGTTGCGGTAGTCGAAGCGGATCGCGAACGCGAACGCCACGATGCCGAGCGCGGTCCAGAGCAACTGCCGCAGGAAGAAGTACCACGGGGAGCCGTAGTCGGTGAGCGACGCCACCGACGACGCCGACAACACCATGACCACGCCCACGAGGTTGAGGACAGCGATCGTGATCGCGAGCAACAGCGCGGTCGACGACGAGGTCGCGGTGCGGGTACCGGGTGTCGCCGCGCGCGGCGCCGCGCGGGTCCGACCGGTGCGTCTGGCCGGCCGGGCGACCCGGCTACGGGTGCGGGGTGCCGCGACGGTGCTCATCGCGCGACCTCCGCGGCGAGCAGGCCCACCTCGCGCGCGAAGTCGTCGCCGCGGGCGGCGTAGTTCTCGTACCAGTCGAGCGACGCGCACGCCGGCGACAGCAACACCGTGTCGCCCGGCTCCGCACGCGCGGCGGCCGTGCGAACGGCGTCGTGCATCGTCACCTCGCGCTCGACGGGCACGAGACCGGCGAAGACCTCCTCGACCGTGGCCGCGGCCTCGCCGATGGCGACGACGGCCCGGACGCGCGCCGCGTGCCGGCGCAGGAGCCCGAGGTCGCGGGACCGGTCGCGCCCTCCGGCGATGAGGACGACGCGGTCGAAACCCTCGAGCGCGCTCGCCGCGGCGTGACCATTCGTGGCCTTGGAGTCGTCGACGTACTCCACGCCGGCAACCTCGGCGACGAGCTGTACCCGATGCGGCAGGCCGGTCCACCGGGTGAGCACGCGTGCGATCGCCGCGGTGTCGGCGCCGAGCTCTGTCGCCGCCGCCGCGGCCGCCAGGGCGTTGCCCACGTCGTGAACCGCGTGGGTGGCCGGCAGGGGGGCGATCGGGCCACGCGGGCCGACGAGCGTTGCGTCCCGCACGCCGTAGCCGCTGTCGAGAGGCTCGGTCGCCGTGTACGCGACGACGCGGCTCCGCGCCCCGCGCGCGAGTCGCCAGGCGACCGGGTCGTCGGCGTTGACGACGAGCGCCTCGCGCGACGTCTGGTGCGCGAAGACCCGTGCCTTGGCGGCGGCGTACGCCTCGACGCTGTCGTGCCAGTCGATGTGGTCCTGCGCGACGTTGAGCAACACCGCCACGTCGGGCACGAACGCAGACGTCGTGAACTCGAGTTGGAACGTCGAGACCTCGGCGACCACGACGTCGGAGTCGTTGGTGGCCGCGATGATCGGGAGGCCGATGTTGCCGACAGCCACGCTCTCGCGGCCGGCCTCGGTGCACATCGCCGCGATCATCGTGGTGACCGTCGTCTTGCCGTTGGTGCCGGTCACCGCCGCAACGCGCGGCCGTGGCGTGCGCGCGCGCAGCCGCTCCACCGCCACGTCGACCTCCGAGCGCACCGGCACGCCGGCCGCCCGTGCGGCGACGATGGCGGGGTGGTCGGGCCGCACCCCGGGGCTCGGGACCAGGAGACCCGCCCCGGCCACGAGTGACGGCAGCGTCGCCGTCGCGGGTGCGGCCACGACCTCGGCGCCGAGCGCGCGTGCCGCGCCTGCACGCGCCAGGTAGGCGTCACCACTCGGGTGGTCTTCCACCACGACCACCGTGTGGCCGGCGGCACGCGCGTCGGTCACCATGGCTTCACCGGTGACGCCGAGCCCGATCACGACGACGCGCATCAGTCGATCGCTCTCGGGATGTGGATGAAGTCGGCGTAGAAGATGCCGAGCGCGATCGCGACGCAGAGCGCGGCGAGCAGCCAGAACCGCACGATCACCGTGAACTCGGGCCAGCCGCCCACCTCGAAGTGGTGGTGGACAGGTGCCATGCGGAGCACCCGGCGGTGGAAGAGGCGGAACGAGATCACTTGCGCGATCACGCTCAACGTCTCCACCACGTAGAGGCCGCCCATGATCGGCAGCAGCAGCACGGTGTGGGTGAGCAGCGCCAGGCCACCCATGGCACCGCCGAGGGCCAGCGCGCCGACGTCGCCCATGAACACCTTCGCCGGGGCGGCGTTCCACCACAGGAAGCCCGTGCACGCGCCGAACAGGGCGGCAGAGATCACGGCGAGGTCGAGCGCGGCCGCTGGAGCCACGTGGTAGATGGCAGGGTGACGGAACTGCCAGAACGCGATGATCACGAACGCTGCGAACACCATCGCCGCCGACCCGGCGGCGAGGCCGTCGAGCCCGTCCGCAAAGTTGACACCGTTGGTGCTGCCGTAGATCACCGCGACGGCGAGCACGAACCAGAGGCCGGTGCCGAGGTCGAGGTCGAGGGAACGCGTGAACGACAGGTCGGTCGACACGTTCAGGTACTGCAACGCGAGCAGCGCGAAGCCCGCGGCAACCACGAGCTCGCCGGCGGTCTTCCCGCGCTTGCGCAACCCGAGGTTCCGCGCCCGCCGCACACCCAGGTAGTCGTCGATGTAGCCGACCACCGCCATGCCCACGATCAGCGCGAGCAGGGTGATGCCGGCACGAGCGAAGCGGATCTGCTCGGAGCGGATGTGCGCGACGAGGTACGCGATGACGGTGGCACCGACGATCGCGATGCCCCCCATGGTCGGCGTTCCCGCCTTCTTCTCGTGCGGATGGGCGAACGGGCCGTCGTCGCGGATCTGCTGCCCGATGTTGTGGCGCTGGAGGATGCGGATCAGCAACGGCGTACCGAGGATGCTGAGGAAGAACGCCACCGCCATCCCGACGAGCAGTGGGATCATGCGAGGTCCTCGGAGCCCACGAGACCGCGCACGACCAGCTCCAGGCCCACCGCCCGGCTCGCCTTCACGAGCACCGCGTCGGCGGCGCCGACCCGTTCGCGCACCGCCTCGAGCGCGGCCACCGCATCGGGGGCTTCGACCACGTCCACGACGCCGCGCTCACGCGCCGCGCTCGCCATGGGTGCGGTCTCCGGACCGACGGCGACGAGCGTGTCGACACCGGCGTCGCGCACGAGACAACCGAGGCGCGCGTGCTCCTCTCCACTTCGCGCGCCGAGCTCCCGCATCTCGCCGAGCACGGCGATGCGGCGGCCCGGGACGCCGAGCTCCTGCAGCGCCGCGAGCGCGGCTCGCATCGACGGTGGACTCGCGTTGTACACGTCGTCGAGCACGACCGCGCCGTTCTCCGAACGACGCAGCTCGAGTCGGCCCGCGCCGGGCTCCACGGTGGCGAGCGCAGCGCTGGTGGGTGCGAACGGCACGCCGTTCGCGAGCGCGGCGGTGGCGGCCAGCGCGGCGTTGACCACCTGATGGGCGCCCCGCACGCGCAGTCGCACCGCTCCGGTCCCCCACGGCGTGTCGAGCGTGAACGAGGGGCGCAACTCGGCGTCGAGCTCGATCGAGTGCGCGCGCACGTCGGCGTGGGGAGCGTCGTCGGCCACGGACACGAGCACCACGTGCGCGCTGGTTCGGGCGGCAAGCGCGGGCGTGGCGGCGTCGCCGGCATCGAGCACCGCGAGCCCACCGGCCGGCAGAGCCTCGAGCAGCTCACCCTTGACCCGGGCAATACCCTCCGGACCGCCCAGAGGACCGGCGTGCGCGAGGCCGATGTTGGTGATCACGCCGGTCGTCGGCCGCGCCACCTCGCACAACCGGGCGATGTCCCCCGGCGCCCGCGCACCCATCTCGAGCACGAGCACCTCCGTGTCGGCCGGAGCACCCACGAGCGTGATCGGGAGCCCGATCTCCGCGTTGAAGCTGGCCGGCGTGGCGTGCACCCGGAACGTGCTCCCGAACGCGGCCGCGGCGAGGTCCTTCGTGCCCGTCTTCCCCGTCGAGCCCGTGATCCCGACCACCGTGGCGTCGTGCAGCTGATCCCGCGCCCACGCGCCGAGCGCAGCCAGCGCGCGCATCGCGTCGTCGACTTGGATGATCGCGGCGCCGTCGGGAACGACGACGTCATGGAGGGGACGCGTGACGAGCGCGATCGATGCGCCGCACGCGAACGCGTCGTCGACGAATTCGTGGCCGTCGCGCGCCGCCACGAGCGCGACGAAGCACGCGCCCGGCGCAAGTGCGCGCGAGTC
>DASPTH010000180.1:0-3437 GCA_035623515.1 Acidimicrobiia bacterium | reverse complement strand
GCGAACGCACCGAGCAACCATCGCGGCAATCGTGCGCGTGCGCCGCGCGTGCGCCGCGCACGAACGCGTTCGGGATGCACCGGCCCACGATACTGTCGGTCGCGTGGGCGGCCTGCACGACGCGCCGTTGTTCTCGGTGGTCATCGCGGCGAGAGACGCCGCGGGTGTTCTCGAAGAGCAGCTCGACGCGCTCGCCGCGCAGACCTATCGGGGCGCGTGGGAGCTCGTCGTGGCCGACCACGGGTCGGTCGACCGCACCGCGTCGATCGCGCGCGCGGCAGCATCCCGGTTCCCGCATCTCCGGATCGTCGATGCGTCGGGTCGTCGTGGTCCGGGCGGCGCCCGGAACGCCGCCGCCGCGGTCGCCCGCGGGGAGTTCCTGTGCTTCGTCGACGCCGACGATCGCGTCGACGTTCGCTGGCTCGAGAGCTTGGCGAGGAACGTGGAAGGCGCCGACGCGCTCGGCGGGCAGGTGGTCGCGTTCGGGGTTCGCGACGGTGGGCGGGAGACCACTGCCGACCGCGGCTTCGATGCGTTGCCCACCAACGATCTCGGGTTCCTTCCCAACGCGACGACCGCGAACATGTGCGTGCGGCGCCGGCGGTTCGAGGAGATCGGGGCCTTCGACGACAGCTTCCGCACCGGCGAGGACATCGACCTGTCCTGGCGACTCCAACTCGCGGGGTGCGAACTGCGCTTCGCGCCCGACGCGCTCGTGCTCCACCGGGAGCGTGACGGGCTCACCGATCTGGCCCGGCAGTTCTTCCGCTACGGCGAGGCGATGCCCCAGCTGTTCCGGAAGTTCCGCCACCTGGGAATGCCGCGCAGCTCGCCGGGCGAATCGATGCTCGTGTGGTTGCGGGCGATCGCGCTCGCCGCGGTCGCCTGGCGGTCGGAGCGCACGCGGCGCGGTTGGGTGCAACTGGTCGCGCAGCGCGCGGGTCGCATCTCGGGCAGCGTCAAGGCGCGAGTGCTCTACCTGTGAGCTCGCGGCGTCGTTGTCGCCAGTACCACCACACGACGAGCAGGATCACCACGTCCCAGAAGAGCACGAGCCGGTTGATCCGGCCCCGGTCCCACGTGGTCACGGCCTGGGCGCGCACCGCACCCCCCGAGGCGGAGACGGCGTACGTGTTGCCGAGGCTGTTCAGGTAGCCGGCGCCGACGTCTCGCAACCCCACCGCGAGCCTGGCCGCCGTCTGCGGGTTCGGCGCCTGCACGGTGATCGTCAGCACGAGGTCGCCCGGGGCCGCGGACACCAGCACCGACGTGTGGTCGAGCGCGGCGGGGAAGACACCCACCGAGGAGGCCGCGCGCCGAACCGTCGCCGGCGACTGCACGAGCTCGGCCGACGTGCGCAGGACCACCTGGCTCGCCAGCACGGTCAGCCGGTAGCTCTCCAGGCTGGCCGCGTCCGCGGGAGCCGGACCGACGCGGAGCGTCGTCGACGCCTCCCAGTGCGTGGTGCGGGGCGGGTAGGCGACGAGGCTGGCGACGATCCCGATCACGATGATCGCGATCACGACCGCGGGGCGCGGCCTCGGCACCCGAGCGACGCGGGCAGGCACGGCTGACGGTCTCGTGGCGGTCGTGGTCACGACGCGCGCTCCGGCGCGGGTGCGGCGAGGACGCGGCTGCCCGGGTCGAGGTTGCGCTCGTCCCCGGTTCGCGCGGCGATGTCGAGCGCGGCCGCGAAGGCGAACACCACGAGCAGCGATCGGAAGACCGCCATGTGGAGGAATGCGCTCGCGGCCGACCACCCGACGATCGACGCGAACGCGCCGATGGCGAGCCACTCCTCCACCGACCGGGCGCGCGACCGGGCGCGTGCGAACAGGACCCGCGCTCTGGTGAGGGCGAACAGCGCGGTGCCCACGAACACGAGCCACCCCGCGAGCCCGATGATGCCGCCTTCCGCGAGTCGCTCGAGGTAGAGGTCGTGCGTGGCCAACAGCGTGCTGTCCTGGGTGCTGATGTCGGGGGCGACGTCGCGCGCGGCGTTCGGGAAGTTCCCCACGCCGATCCCGAGGATCGGATGCTGCTCGAAGAGGTCGACGCCGATCTCCGACACGATCCGGCGTTGTTGGATCGACACGTCGACGCTTGCGTTCTGGTCCGCATTGACGATCGTGTCGAGCCGGGGGCCGGTGAGCGGGGCGACGAGCAGGAGGTTGAACACGATCGGGAGCAGGAGCAGCGTCCACGCGTACCGGCGTCCGGCCAGGAGCAGGAACAAGACCACCGCGACGCCCAAGCCGATCATGCCGCCGCGCGACTGCGTGAGCACCACTCCGAGACCCATGGAGACAGCCGCGGCGAGGGCGACGACACGCAGCCAACGCCGCTCGAACGCCGCGAGCGCGAGCGCGAACGGCACGCTGAGGATCACGACGCGCGCCCAGAAGTTCGGATCCGAGAGTGGTCCGAGATGCCGTGCGGTCGTGGTGTCGAGACCGCCACCGACGACGCCACTCAGCCCGAAGATGTCCCCATGGTCGTGCAGCAGGAATTCGTGCACGACGGTGAGACCGGTGAGGGCGGCCATCGTGAGCACGCAACACCACGCGACGACGCGGAAGCGTCGAAGCGAAGTGAGCAACAACACGATGGCCACGAACGACAACAGGTCTCGAAGGTTGGAACGGATCTGCGACATGCTGGCGTCGGCGCTCGCGGCGTCGATGGTCGAGAGGAGGTCGGTCGCCACGAAGACGGCGGCGCCGAGGTAGACGGGCGACCACCGCACCCGGAGCTCCCCGAAGTACCACAGGAACGCGATTGCCCCGTACGCGACGACGAGGGTGGACGTCGCGGCGAAGGGCACGGAGTCCGAGAGCCCGGAGACGTTCACGCAGGCGAGCGCGGCCACGGCCGCGATGGGGGTGGTGGCGAGGAACGGGGCCACGACGCACGCCGCCGCGAGCGCGGCGGCCTTGGGCACGCTGTCGGTCGCGAAGGTCGCGACGGCGAAGGTCGGGGCCGCGACGAGCGCGCCGATCGCTACCGCGCTCCCGCGCACGGTGCGACGGGTCACGAGCGGGTGCGGCACCACCTCATGACCAGCCGTCGCCGGGCTCGCCGGGGTTCACCGAGCCGGCCTTGCGAGACGACGACTTGGTCTTCTCCGACTTCTTGTGGTGTGCCTTGTGCTTCGCCTTCCCCTTGGCCTTGTCCTTGGCCTTGGCGTTGTCCTTGCGCTTGCCCGCTCCGTTGGTCGTGGGCTTCCCGTTCCCGCGCGTCGCGTCGACGGGATCGACGACCGCGACCTCCCACGCCGGAGGACGAACCGGGCGGGTGGTGACGGCGGCGAGGTCGCTCGCGACGGGCACGACGGGCACGGGTTCGACCGGCTCGGGCTCGACCGGCTCGGGTTCGACCGCGGCCGGTTCGACGGGCTCGGGTTCGACGGGCGCGGTTTCGACCGCGACCGGTTCGGG
>DASPTH010000167.1:0-19403 GCA_035623515.1 Acidimicrobiia bacterium | reverse complement strand
GGTCTTGCTGTTGGTCACGGGGCGGATCCAGGGACGGGAGCGCACCGCGCTGCGGCTCCGCGCCGCCACCGAGACCGCGCACCACCCCCGGAGCGCGCGTGAGCGTGCGGTGCTCGGCGTGAACCTCGCGGTGATGGCCGTCTTGCTCGGCGGGCCGATGCTCGTGCTCGTCGAACGATCACTGCACACGCCGAGCGGGTACGGGTTCGACTTCTACCGCGCGCTCGACCAACTGCACCGGGGCAGCACGCTGTTCGTCTCGCCGTTGAACGCGGTCGCCACGTCGCTCCGCTACGCGACGCTTGCGACCCTCATCGCGGTGTTCGTCGGCGGTTGTGCGGCTGTTGTGCTCGCGCGTCGCCACGGGCGAGCGTTCGACGCCGTCTTCTCGCTGCCGCTCGGGGTGTCGGCGGTCACCGTCGGCTTCGGCTTCCTCGTCGCGCTCGGCAAGCCGCCGCTCGACCTGCGCACGTCGCCGGTCCTGGTCCCGATCGCCCAGGCACTCATCGCCATCCCGTTCGTCGTGCGCCTCATGACCCCGGTCCTGCGCGCCATCGACCCCCGCCTCCGGGAGGCGGCGGCGACGCTCGGCGCACCGCCACGGCGCGTGTGGCGCGAGGTCGACCTGCCGATCGTCGCACGCGCCGGACTCGTGGCCGCCGGATTCGCGTTCGCGATCTCGCTCGGCGAGTTCGGGGCCACGCTGTTCATCGTCCGACCGACCTCGCCGACACTACCCGTGTTGATCTACCGGCTCCTCGGCCAGCCCGGCGCGCTCAACTTCGGCGCGGCGATGGCCGCGAGCGTGATCCTGATGGCGCTGACGGCCGTGGCGATCTTCGCGATCGAACACTTCCGGATCGGGGCGGTGGGCGAATTCTGATGCTGGCAGCCGAGCGGCTCGCGGTGCGGTACGGGGAGGTGACGGCGCTCGCCGGCGTCGACCTCCGCGTCGGCGATCGCGAGATCGTGAGCGTGCTCGGCCCGAGTGGCAGCGGCAAGAGCACGCTGCTCCGCGTGATCGCAGGTCTCGCGCCGGAAGCCACCGGCACGGTGCGGTGGGACGGGCAGGACCTCACCGGCGTGCCGCCGCACCGCCGCGAGTTCGGCCTGATGTTCCAGGACCACGCGCTCTTTCCGCATCGTGACGTGGTCGGGAACGTCGCGTTCGGCTTGCGGATGCAGCACCGCCCGCGCGCCGACGTCGATGCGCGCGCCCGCGAAGCCCTGGCCCTCGTCGGGCTCACCGGCTTCGAGCACCGGCGGGTCGCCGAGCTCTCGGGCGGCGAGCAGCAGCGCGTCGCCCTCGCGCGTGCGCTCGCGCCGGCGCCGCGGCTGCTCATGCTCGACGAGCCCCTCGGCGCGCTCGACCGGGCGCTGCGCGACCGCCTCGTCGCCGAGCTCCGAGCGCTGTTCGTGCGGCTCGGGCTCACCGTCGTGTTCGTCACCCATGACCACGACGAGGCGTTCGCCCTCGCCGACCGGGTCGTCGTGATGCACGGCGGGCGGATCGTCCAGCAGGGCAGCCCATCCGAGGTGTGGGAGCACCCGGCCGATGCGTTCGTCGCCCGCTTCCTCGGGTGGAACGTCACGCGCGCCTTCGGCGACGGTTTGGTCGCAATCCGCCCCGAGTCGTTGCGGTTGACGACAGACGGGGGGACCCGGCGGCTGCTGGTCACCGGCCGTACCTTCCGGCGCGACCACTTCCTGGTCGAGCTCGAAGCCGGCGGCGGCGAGCGACTCCAGGTGGCCGTCCCGGTCGACGGTCCGGTCCCGGAGATCGGCGACGAGGTCGGCGTAGACGCCCCGCCCGGCGCCGCGACCCCGATCGCCTGATCTGCACGGAATCTCCACACCTCTGGCGGGACACCTTCAAGGTGCCTCTTTATCCTGGGCTGGTGATGGCACCGTCGATGCCGCTCACCAAGCGGACGATTCTCGTCGTCGAGGACGAACCGCCCATTGCCGACGCGGTGGCCACCCGACTCCGCAGCGAGGGATTCGACGTCACGATCGCGGCCGACGGCCACGACGGTGTGGCGCTCTGCGAGCGGCTCGCTCCCGACCTCGTGGTGCTCGACTTGATGTTGCCGGGCCTCGACGGCCTCGACGTGTGCCGGGAGATCCAGCGTGAGCGTCCGGTGCCCGTGCTGATGCTCACGGCGCGCGACTCCGAGACCGACCTCGTCGTCGGACTCGAGGTCGGCGCCGACGACTACCTCACCAAGCCCTTCAGCGCCCGCGAGCTGGTGGCGCGGGTCCACGCGCTGCTGCGCCGGGTGGAGCGACGACCGGTGGTCCCGGCGACGACGATCACGCTCGGAACCGTCGTCCTCGAGCCGGCGTCGCGGCGGGTGCGCAACGGGGACGAGATGGTGCACCTCACCCCCACGGAGTTCGACCTCCTCGTCTTCCTCGCCGAGCGCCCCGCGCGTGTCTTCACGCGCGAACAGCTCCTCGTCCAGGTGTGGGGGTACCACAACGGCGCTGGCGCGCGCACGGTCGATTCGCACGTGCGCGCGCTACGCCGGAAGCTGGGCAACGACGTCGTGCGCACGGTGCACGGGGTCGGGTACGCGGCGGGAGCCGACGCCGCGTGAACCGCCGCGAGCGCCTCGCACATCCGCTCGACGACATTCCGTCGATCAAGCTCAAGCTCGGTTTCGTCATCGCCGCCGCGGTCGCCATGGTGATGGTGTGGTTCCTGTCGCGCGGGATGACGTCACCGTTGCGCGAGATGGCGGCCGCCGCGTCGGAGATGGCAAAGGGCAACTACGACCGGCGCGTGCGCTCCACGTCGCGCGACGAAGTCGGCGAGCTGGCGCGGGCGTTCAACAGCATGGCTGCCGACCTCGCCGAGACCGACCGCGTGCGCCGCGACCTCGTGGCCAACGTCTCCCACGAGCTCCGCACACCGATCACCGCCCTGCAGGCCGTGCTCGAGAACCTGGTCGACGGCGTGGCGCAACCCGACCCGGCCACGTTCCGCGTGATGCTCGCCCAGGTCGAGCGGCTCGGCCGTCTCGTGAAGCAGTTGCTCGACCTCTCCCGGCTCGAGTCGGGGACCGTGCCGCTCGAGCGCACCGCCTTCCGCGTCGAGCCGCTGCTCGCGCATGCGGTCCGCGAGCAGCAGTTGCACGATCCCGAGATCGACGTGTCGATCGCGGTCGACACGCCCGACCTCACTGCCGACGGCGACCCCGAGCGCGTGCACCAGGTCGTCGCCAACCTGCTCGAGAACGCAGTCCGGCACACGCCACGCGGCGGGATGGTCGAGGTGCGGGCGAAGCGTTCGCACGACGGCGTCGTGATCGAGGTGGTCGACGAGGGCCCCGGCATCCCCGAGTCGGAGCAGTCCAAGATCTTCGAGCGCTTCTACCGCGCCGACGCCGCGCGCGCTTCGAGCGACGGTGGCGCGGGTCTCGGTCTCGCGATCGCCCAATGGATCGTCGACCTCCACGGTGGCGACATCCATCCCGAACGCGCCGAGCCCCACGGCTGCCGCATGGTCGTCACCCTTCCCGACAACTAGGAGTCACCATGGCACTCTCCACGATCGACGACGCCTTGAAGCGCATCCGCCGAGGCGAGATGGTGCTCGTGGTCGACGACGAAGACCGCGAGAACGAGGGTGACCTGACGATGGCGGCGAGCTGGGTGACACCAGAGGCGGTCAACTTCATGTTGCGTTGGGGTCGGGGTCTGGTGTGCATGCCGTGCGGTGCCGACCTGCTCGACGCGCTCGACATGTGGCCGATGGTGCCGTCGGAGCGCGCCGGCTGCGACACGGCGTTCACGGTGTCGATCGACCACGTGAGCGTGGGAAGCGGCATCGGTGCGGCCGACCGCGCACGCACGATCCGCAAGGTGCTCGAACCCGGCGCCCGGCCCGTCGACTTCCAGCGTCCCGGCCACGTGTTCCCGCTTCGCGCGCGACCCGGCGGTGTCCTCGAGCGGCGCGGGCACACCGAGGCCGCCGTCGACCTGGCACGGCTGGCGGGCTTCCCGCCGGTGGCGGTGATCTGCGAGGTGTTGTGCGACGACGGCTCGCCGGCGCGCCTCCCCTACCTCACCGAGTTCGCCGCCGACCATCTCGTCGCCATGGTGTCGGTCGACCAGATCGTCGAGCACCGCCTGAGCCTCGACGACACCGACGCCTACGGGATGCGCACACCGTTGCTGTTGTAGACGGCGTCGTTCAGCGCGGGCGGGCCTCGGTGCCGCGTCCCGCGGTGATGAACAGCGCCCGGCCGGGCTGGTGGACGTCGGCCGTGTGCCAGACGCCCGGCGGGTTGATCACCGCCATCCCCGGCTCGAGCTCCACCACGTGAGGCTCGCCGTCGATCTCCTGGATGAGGTCGACGCGTCCCGCGAGGAGCACCACGAGCTCGTCGCCCGCGGGGTGCCGCTCCCACGATTCCCATGACGCCGGCTGGTCCATGAGGACGACGAGCCGGCCCTCGTCGCCGTCGGACTCCGTGCGCTGCGTGTATCCGGCGAGGTACTCGGGCGTCCACTGGAAGTCGGGCAGCGGGTCCACGCGTGCACCGAGGCCGAGGTGCACGTACGTGGTGGTGAAGTCGAACGCCTCGCTCACCGCTCCGGTTCCTCGGGCGGCAGGTGGATGATCGCGAGCGCGTGACCGGGGCGCTCGAAGTCGATGAGGACCTCGATGTCGCCGGGCGGGGGCGCCGCCGGCGCCTCGACGACGATCGCGGGCTCGTCCTTCTCCGGCCGCCCCTCGAGCGCGTCGCGCAACCCGAGGAGGCCGGCCGCCATGACACTGCCCGCGGCCGTCCGCCTGAAGCGGTCGACCGGACGCTCCCATTCGACCGAGCTCACGCGCGCCACCGTAGATCACCGACGGCGGTTCGTCGTCACGTCCTCGAGGCGGTCGAGTATCTCCGTCCAGCCCTGCTGGTGCAGTGCGCGCCGCGCCTCGGTGGCGAAGGGTCCCTGTTCGACGGTCACCTCCGTCTCGTCACCGAGGTCGCGCAGCGAGAACTCGACGATCGTCTCCCGGTCGTCGGGGTCGGGATCGTCGTACGCGAACGTGTAGACCAGACGAGCCGGAGGGTCGACAGCGCGGTACACGCCGGAGAGCGCGAACGTGGCGCCGTCGGGGGGTTGCATCACGATCCGGTAGCGGCCGCCGACGCGCACGTCGAGATCGACGATCCGAGCAGTGAAGCCCTTCGGACCCCACCACCGCGCCAGCTCGTCGGCGTCGACGTGCGCGGCGAACACCTCGGGACGCCGCGCGCGTAGCCGGCGCTCGAGGTGCAACGTCAGCTCGTCGGTCACGGTCCCGTGTCCTCGCCGATCTCGCGGAGGGCGGTCGCGATCGAGAGCCGCAGGCGGCGGGCGGTGTCGGGCGCGAGGTGCGCGACGAGGCCGAGCCCGGCGCGGCCCGCTTCCTCGACGGTGAGGACGACGCGGGGCTCGCCGTCGCCGCACGCGTCGCAGTCGTCACTCACGGCGACCGCCCACGACACCGGCGGGCGTTCGTCGTCGTCGGCGGGATGGTCGTCGAGCGCGTCGTCGATGGAGCGTCGCACTGGCTCTCCGCTCTTGGTGCTCCGCACCGGGGCGCTCAGCCCACGGCTCGCTGCGCCGCAGAATACCTACGACGCAAACGCTCTCAGCCCGCGAAGAGTTGCCGGGCCGTGGCCAGCTCTTCACGCGTCGAGAACCGCAGTTCCACCCCGAACACGACGTCGTCCGGCTCCTGCTCGCTCACGTGCCGAACCACGCCGTTGACACGTAGCCCTACCGGCGTCACACCGATCCGCTCGATGTCGATCGCGATCTGCTGGCCCACGTCCACAGCACGCCCGCCCTGCACAACGGTGCCCGCCCCTTCCGCTGAGATGTTGTCGATCACGCACGGCGACCACGAGGACTCCGGGGTGCCCAGCGTGCCGTAGTGGCCGATCCAGTGCACGCTGCGGCGCGCGGTTCTCCGCCGCTCGCGTGGCCCCCGCCGCCTGAGTCTCACGCGATCACCGCCGATCGAGCTCGGCGGGAACTGGAGCAGTCCGCACGGTCGACGGGGGAATCGAGCGCCACCTGTCACGAACCGTTCGTTCGTGCGCATCTGTGCGCCACCGCACGCAGAGATCCGTCGTTCGCCGATGGAAGAGGATGACGGCGGTACATCCTCGCCGGTCATGCTGCGTCCACGGTCGTGCGGGTGGGATGCGCGGCGTGCACCGCGCACGACTCGTCGTCTCTCGCACGGTCAGAAGATCCGATGGAGCTGTCCCCTGCATCACCCTCTCCTATGTTGCGAGCACACCTCCGGCGCCGGACGACTCGCGCGAGGACGGCAGGATCGCTTCCCGCAACTCGGAGGTCGCGTCCACGTCGGTTCCCAAGAGCTCGCGGAGCCGCGCTTCGATCGCGTCGGGCGTACCGCCAAGCGCGCGCGCGAGCTCGATGAGGTCTGCGTCGCGCAGCGTCATCGTGGGCGTCGGCGAGGCATTGCGGAGCTCGAGCACCATCATGAGGTACTCGCGCAGCAGGGCATCCAGCGCCGAGTCGCCCTCCAGCTCACCGGTCGCCGTCGCCGACACCGTCGACGCGGCGACCCGCAGGCCGAAGCCGGGCGGGAGCAGCGACGCCTTTTCCACCCCACACCCGTTGGCGATCGCGGCCAGCTCGTCGTTTGTCGCGACCACTCGTCCGCGCTCGATCGCCACGAGCCGACGCCGGGTCAGTCCGGCCGATCGGGCGACCTGCGAGGCCGTCAGACCGTTGCGCTCGCGTGTGGTGCGAACGTTGTCCCCGATGACCGTGCTGTCGTCCGCTGCCGGGTCGCCTCGCGGCATGACCGCGGTGTTCGGTCGTTCCGCCGACCGTCTGAAGCCCCAAATCGGCCGATCTGCGAAGAGGCAGTCAATCGGGCCGGGCACGACGCCGATGAGGACGTTGCGGCGGACGAGGCGGTCGGGCCACGGCTCGACGGTGGGGCCGAGTGGAGGTTCCGGTGGGCAAGAACAAGAAGAAGCGAACCGGCAAGGGCGCGGGCGACGTCGAGCAGCGCGACCTCCTGCTCGACATGGTCGACGCCATCGAGGGCGATGCCCGCGACTCCTTCGAAAAGGCTTTCGAACGCCTCGAGGAGCGTGCCGCCCGCAAGATCGACAAGATCGTCCGCCGAACGCGGCGGGACTCCGACTTCATCGCCGGCGTGCTCCAGGACCTCGTCGGCCAGGCCGAGGCGTCTTCGCAGCGGACCTTCGTCGAGCTCGGCGAGGCCAACGCGCTGCTGACCCGGCGCTACGAGGACAGTCTGGCGCAGGTCAACGCCCGCGGCGCCGCCATCGAAGAGCTCTTCGTCAAGAGCGAGAAGCGGGGTCACCAGACCCTCGAGCGCCTCGACGCACTCGCGGCCGACGTCGGCGCCCGTGTGGCAGAGGTCACCGAACGCCTGGAGGAGGTCGCCCGCCAGCAACAGGACAAGATCCGCAGTCTGACCGCCGAGGTTTCCGAACGCATCGCCGTCTCCGAGCGGGCCGTGACCGAAGTCGCCGCCGACGCCGACGTGAAGATCAGGCGCGGGATCGAGGTGGCGCTCTCCTCGGCCGCACGTGACGCCGAGCAACTGCGGGATCAGGCCCGGGCCAAGCTCGACGAGAACCTTGCCCGGGTCGAAGCCGAGTCGCACCGCGTGATGGACCGCATGCGCAAGGATCTCGCGCGCAGTGGCACCGACGCCGACGAACTCCGCACGCGGCGCGAGATGATCGAGCAGCTCGACGAGGAACTCGTCAACGCTCTGGTCGAGAGCGCCCAGGCCGCGTGGCAGCGCCTCGCCGAGGCGGAGGAACGTTCAGTCGCTGAGCTACAAGGTGCGGCGAAGCGCGTGACCGAGCTGCTCGCACGGGTCGACGCGGATACATCCGAGCTGCGTTCCAGCACCGAGCACGCCGCCCGGTTGGCGCAGGATGTCGAGGCGCGCGCCGGCGCGGTCGACGCCCGCATAGCGGAGATCGAGGCGCGGATCGGCGTCGCGGATCCCGAATTGCAGTGCGCAACGAAGCAGGCTTCCGAGCTGGACACGCAACTGGACGTGGACGGTGGCCCCGGCGGCGTGTGTATCGCGCCGAGCGAACCCACCGGCCACCTCGTGCCCGTGGCCGACCGCGAACCGGTCGACGGACAACTGGCGCCCGAGGAGACCACGGCAAGAGCGCTCGCCGGCGACGAGTCGACATGGACGGGGACGACCGGTGCGGACCCGCCGGCAAGCGCGGACGGGACGCCACTCACCTGGCCACCCGACTGGTTGCCCGAACGCGACCGTGACAGCCACGATCCCGACGGGGCCATTGCAGGCGGCTCTGCGTCGTCGATCGCCTGGACTCCCTCGGGAGGGCTGTACGACACCACCCCCGGCGAGGACGACCCGGACTTCTTTCGACGACTCGCGGAGGAGCTGCGCGTCGACCCGTCCGGCGACGCGTCGCCGGGCGGATCACTCGGGAAACCGGTCACCCTGCCTCCTCCCGCGCCGTATCCGGTCTGGCCGTCCGAACCACCCGCGCGCGGCGGGCACGGTCGCCAGACCGACCCGGCTCCTCTCGCGCCCGGTTGGGCGTCGACGGCGGCCGTCGCGTCGGAGTTTCGATCGGTCCCGGTGCTGGTGCCCTGCCATGTGTTGGCCGTGGCGGTGGAACAGCTGGGGCTGTACGAGCCGGACCGGGCAGTGCGCATCGAGGTCATGCCGACGCCTGCCGATCTCGAGTATCCGGCACGCGTACGGCTGGTGACCTACGACTCCGTGGGTTGGTGGGAGTGGTTCGACGTACCGGCATACACGAGTGCCGAGAGCGTGGCGCCGCTCGTCGTGCAGTTCGACGAGTTGGCGGAGGCGGTCGAGGCCAACACTCGATTCGGCCTCGGGAGCGATGTCGCGTTGCGCTTCGACGGCTCGCTCACAGTGGGGAACCACCTCTTGGTCCCCGTCGACGTCGAGTCGCTGCCCACCCCGCCTACGGGCGCGCACCGCGTGGAGACAATCGACCTGGAGCGTGCTGCTCGCAACGGGATGACCGTGGAGTCGCAGCTGGGTTGCCTTCTCCTCACACCCCACCTCGTGTCGCACGTGCGCAGGCGCCACGCGGCGGCCGTCGACCTCGTGAGCGTCGACGGCGTCCCCCATCTGTCTGCGCGCGTCGCGGTGCCCGGCGCTGATCAGGTGTTGCGCATCGCGGCCCGGCTCTACGAGGCGGGCGAGGACGGCGCGCCCGAGGTTGTTGATCGGCGTCAGGCGGGAGGGAACGAGACAACACAGCTCGTGAGTGCCCTCACGGCAACGACGACCCCTGAGCAGCTCATGCGCCTCCTCAAGGTTGGGGTCGGCTATGTGCGTCGCCGCGTCGCCGCACATCCGTCGCTGCCGACCGAGATGATCGCCGAGCTCGTGGCGACGGGGACCGAGGCGATGCGCGCCGCGGCGACCTCGAATCCGTCGATAGCTCCGGAGACGTTGGAGCTCGCGGCAACCGACAGGTCGGAGATCGTGCGGTCGATGGCTGCGGCAAACGCGAGCGTGCAGTGGGAGCTGCTCGAGCGGCTCGCGCGCGACGAGTCGCCGCACGTCCGAGGCGGCGCCGCCCGCAACCCCCGTGTGTCGTCGGCACTGCTCGACGAGCTGGCTGCCGACGAGGTCTCCGAGGTCCGTGCAGCCGTCGCGGGTCGTCGCGACGTGGCACGGGAGATCCTCGAAGCCCTCTCGCAGGACGCCGATCCGCTCGTGTGCGGCGCGGTCGCGGCGAACCCGTCGTGCCCCACCGAGCTGCTGGACGAGCTGGTCGGCATCGCCCCGGAGGCCGTGCTCGGGAACCCGAACACCTCGAAGAGCTTGCTCGTCGCCGGAGCGCTCCTCGACGTCGTCGAACTGCGGGCGAAGGTCGCGGGGAACCCGATGACGCCGGCCAAAGGCCTACGGTTCCTCGCCCGCGATCAGGACCTCGAGGTGCTGCGGGCGGTCGTGAACCACCCGCAGACGCCCGCGCCGCTACGGCGACGCGTGCAGCGCCGGTTGCCGGCGAACGACGCGGACTGAGCGCCTCCCGTCCCACGGCTGATCGAGCTGCACTGGGGACTCAAGGCTGCAGGCGGCGGATCGCCCACGAGCCGCCCGCCTCGCGCACGTACTCGAGGCGATCGTGGAGCCGGTCGTCGTGGTGCTGCCAGAACTCGATGGTGTCGGGCACGAGGCGGTAGCCGCCCCAGAACGGCGGGAGCGGGATGTCACCTTCCCCGAAGCGCGCCGCAACTTCGCGCGCGCGGGCGTCGAGCTCGTCGCGCGACGCGATCGGTTCGCTCTGCGACGACGCCCACGCGCTGATCCGGCTCTCTCGGGGCCGATTCCTCCAGTAGGCGTCCGAATCGTCGCGCGAGACACGCTCGACCGGCCCGGTTGCCCGTACCTGCCGCTGCACTTCGGGCCAGTGGAACAGTGCGGCGGCGCGGGGGTTGGCGTCGAGCTCGCGTCCCTTCCGGCTCTCGAAGTTCGTGAAGAAGCAGAACCCGTGGTCGATGCCCCGCAGGAGCACGGCCCGCGCCGACGGCCGGCCGTCGCTCGTGGCGCTGGCGACGATCATCGCGTCGGGTTGCACGGTGCCGGCGCGGCCGGCGTGCTCGTACCACTGGCGGAACTGCACGATCGGATCGGGGTCGAGCACTGCTTCCCGCAGCGGCTCCGTGGCCATCGACCCAGGCTAACGAGACCGATACGCTGCAATGCATGCCGTTCCACCATGTTGCGATCGCGACCACCGACCTCGAGGCGACCCACCGCTTCTACACGGAAGCGATGGGGTTCCGCCTCGTCAAGGGCGACGCCGTGGCCACGCTCGAACAGACCGGCTGGGCGAAGCACCTCTTCTACGACACGGGCAACGGCGAGCTCTTCGCGGTGTGGGAGCTGCACGACGACACGCTGCCGGAGTTCGACCCCGCGATCAGCCGGGGTCTCGGCCTCCCCACGTGGGTGAACCATCTCGCGTTCGGCGCGCCCGATCTCGACACGATCGAGGCTCGCAAGCAGCGCCTCCTCGAACACGGCCACGACGTGGTCGAGGTCGACCACGGTTGGTGCTACTCGATCTACGCCAACGACCCGAACGGCACGATGGTCGAGTTCTGCTGCTCGACGCGCGCCCTCACTGATGCGGACGCCGACGACGCCGCTCGCCTGCTCGGCGCCGACGCGCCCGAGCTCGGCCCACCACCGGCGTACTACGCGGCCCACGAGGCTGCGACGGCCCGCGTGTCCTGAAGGGGTCCCACGGCCGGGCAACCGGAACCGGCTCCCGTGCGTCGGCATGCTGCAGGCGCGCCGCGCGTGCAGGGAGGGACCGTGCACGCCCTGGCCGAGCAAGTGCCCCCGCTGCAGGAGGACGAGGACGACCGGATCCGGGCGTTCGTCGACGGTGAGTACCGCCAGGTGGTGGCGACCGTCGCGTTGGTCTGCGGCAGCACCGCCACGGCCGAGGACGCGGTGCAGGAGGCCCTCGCACGCGCGTGGGAGCACCTCGCCCGTGGCAAGCCGATCGACCGACTCCCCGCGTGGGTCACCACGGTCGCGATGAACCTCGCCCGCAGCCAGATGCGGCGCTGGCGCAGCGAGCGGCGCGCACGTACCAAGCTCGGCGCCGCCCGGACGGAGTTGCACGATGTCACCGGAGCGAGCGGCGAGGCGTACGCAGTACGGCAGGCGCTGCTCGCGCTGCCGCGCCGGCAGCGCGAGGTCACCGCGCTCCGCTACTACCTGGGCCTCGACGTGCGCGCCATCGCCGGGACGCTCGGGATCGCCGAGGGCACGGTGAAGGCAATGCTGTTCCGAGCCCGGCAGTCGCTCGCGGAAGCGCTCGACGACGGAGCCGACGATGCGTGAGGACCAGCTCGAGCGGTCGATGCGCGCGTGGGCACCACGCGTGTCGACGGTCGACGTCTACGACCGCGTCGCGTCCAAGCGCACCCGCCGGGCGGCGCGTCGACGCGGGGGCGCAGGAGCGGTGGCGGTCGCGGTCGTCGTGGCCATCTCGGGCGCGTTCCTCCTGCTGCGACAAGACGGCGAGCCGGCGCGAATCGCGGCGACCGGCGGCCCCTACGAGACGCATCTCGTCACCCTCGATCCCGACCAGGGCTACGTGCGGGGACCGCTCCTCGTTGCCGGCGGCACGCTCTCGCTGTCGGCCTACGACCGTGACGGCGCCTCCTTCACCTACCCGCCCTCGCGCATCGTGCGCGTCGACGCCCGCACCTTCGCCGAGCAGGGCCGCACCGATCTGAAGGCGGAGATCGGGTCGCTGGCCGACGGCGAGGGCGCGCGCTGGGCGGTCACCGTGAACCCGCCGCCCGCGAACGGGCTCCCCGACGCGTTCCTGAAGCGCATCGGCGGCGACGGCGTCGTCGTGTCCACGCTGCTTCCGCGCGCCACCGATCCGGTGGGTGCGGTCGTGGCCGGCGCGGGCGGCGTGTGGATCCCGGTCCGCGACGGCGTGCTCCGCTTCGACCCCACGACCCTCCGCCTCACGGCCCGCTACGCGTTGGCACCTGCGGACACGCGCACGGTGGCGATCTCGAAGGACGTCGTCGCGACGGACGCGGGCGATCTCGTCGCGTTGCGACCGGACGGCACGACGAGTGGCCTGTGTGCCTGCACCGCGACGGGTGATCCCGTCGTCGGGCTCGCCACGAGCGCCTCGGGCGATCTCGTGGAGCTCACCAGGAACCGCGCCACGGGCCGCACGGCGGTCGACGCCCAGCCGCTGCCGCGGCGGTTCGCGGCCGTTTCGTTGTTGTCCGCCGGCGGGCGGGTCTGGGTGCAGGGGACGATGAACGGGTCGCCCGCCGCGGTGCTGGTGCGCCGGCACCCGGCCACCGTCGTCCTCGACGGCGCGCACGACGCCTCGTTCGCGTGGGTCGGCGACGACACCGTGCTCGCGGTCGCCGACGGTCGTCTCGTCCGCGTCGACCTGAACAAGTAGGCAGCCGCAGCGCGCGCCGAGGCGTCGAGGTGACGTCGAAGCGAGCGCGTCGTGAGATCCGCCATCGTCCCGATCGATCACCGCCGCGTCCGATCGCCGAGGAGGGTGACGACCTGCCCTGCGCGCGCTGACCGGGCGATAGGGTCCGGGCCATGGACTTCGCGCTTAGCCCGCGTGCCGAGGAGCTCCGGCGGGAGCTTGCCGAGTTCGTCGCCGACGTGGTCGAACCTGCCGTTCCCCTTGCGAAGACGCAGGTCGAGGAGTCGGGCGATCCTCACTTCCACCCGCCGGTGATGGAGGACCTCAAGAAGGAGGCGAAGGCGCGCGGGTTGTGGAACCTCTTCCTCCCCGATCCCCGGTACGGGGCCGGCCTCAGCAACCTCGACTACGCGCCGCTGTGCGAGCTCATGGGTCGGTCACCGCTGTCGCAGGAGGCCACCAACTGCAGCGCGCCCGACACCGGCAACATGGAGATCCTCGCCGAGTTCGGCACGCCGCTGCAGCGTGAGCAGTTCCTCCAGCCCTTGCTCGACGGCGAGACCAGGTCGTGCTTCGCGATGACGGAGCCCTTCGTCGCCAGCTCCGACGCCACGAACATCACGAGCCGGATCGAGCGCGACGGCGACCACTACGTGATCAACGCGCACAAGTGGTTCACGAGCGGCGCGGCGTCGAAGCGCTGCTCGTTCGCCATCCTGATGGGCGTCTCCGACCCGCACGGCGACGCCCACCGCCGGCACAGCATGGTGATCGTCCCGCTCGACGCGCCCGGCGTCTCCATCGTGCGGTCGATCCCGGTGTTCGGGCGCGACCACGGCATGGGCCACTGCGAGACGCTCTACGAGAGCGTGCGCGTGCCGCAGGAGTACCTGCTCGGCGAGGAAGGCGGCGGCTTCGCGCTGGCCCAGGCCCGTCTGGGCCCCGGCCGCATCCATCACTGCATGCGCGCCATCGGGATGGCGGAGCGGGCCCTCGAGCTGATGTGCCAGCGTGCGCAGACGCGAGTCACGTTCGGCAAGCACCTTGCCGATCAGGGAGTGATCCAGGAACGCATCGCGGAGTCGCGGATCGACATCGAGCAGGCGCGGCTCCTCACCCTGAAGGCGGCGTGGCTCATCGACACCGTCGGCAAGAAGGGTGCGCGCTTCGAGATCGGCGCGATCAAGGTGGTGGCAGCGCGCTTGGCGACGACCGTCATCGACCGCGCCATCCAGACCTTCGGTGGCGCCGGCGTGTCCGACGACTGGCCGCTCGCCGAGATGTACGCGCATGCGCGCACGCTCCACCTCGTCGACGGCCCCGATGAGGTGCACCTCCAGCAGATCGCCCGCCGCGAGCTCCGCCAGTACGAGTCCTTACGTGCATAACAACTCGCAACGCACGCGGCGACCGCAACGAGCGGTAGCGAGTGGAGGGAGCTCGCCAGCGAGGGAGCGCCAGCGAGGCGGGTATCCCGCCTCGCAGCGACGGAGCGCATCGTGAAGACCAGGATCGGGTTCGGCGCGGGCACGGCCGGGCTGGCCGACGGCGGCGCACGGTTCGGTGAGTTGGTCGACGCGCTCGAGCGAAACGGCTTCGACTCGGTGTGGTGCTCCGAGCGCGCGACGGGCGCGACGCCCGACCCCATCGCTGCGCTCGCGTTCGCAGCCGGACGCACGCGCAAGCTGAAGCTCGGCACGTCGGTCCAGGTGCTGCCGGGGCGCAACCCGGTGTTGCTCGCGAAGCAGTGGGCCACGCTCGACCGCTTGTCCGGTGGGCGCGCGCTGCCGGCGTTCGGCCTCGGCGTAGCGGAGCCGATGGAACAGCAGGCGTTCGGCGTGGCACGCGAGGAGCGGGCCCCGCTCTTCGACGAAGCGCTCCCGCTCCTCCGGCGCCTCTGGTCGGAGGACACGGTGGACCACGACGGCCCCCGCTACCACTACGACGGTGTCTCGATCGGCGCCAAGCCGGTGCAGCAACCGCTCGACGTGTGGCTCGGCGGCCGGGTGCCCTCCGAGCTCCGGCGGGTCGGGCGCCTGGGCGACGGCTGGCTCCCGAGCTTCTGCACGCCGGCCGTCGTCGCCGAAGGGCGCGTCGTCGTGGAGAAGGCGGCCGCCGACGCCGGTCGTGTGATCGACCCCGAGCACTTCGGCGCGATGGTGTTCTACGCGCGTACCGAGATGCCCAGCGAGTACGCGCGCGCGCTCGCGCAGCGGCGCGGCGTCGACCCCGACGAGGTGATCACCGTCGGTCTCGACGCGCTCCGGGCGCGCTTGGAGGACTTCATCGCCGTCGGGTTCTCGAAGCTGGTGCCGGTGCCGCTCCAGCCAGTGGAGTCGTGGGACGAGGAGCTCGACACCCTCGCCGACGCGTTACTGGACCTCCAACTCACGACGGCGTAGCCACCACCGCCGGTTCGTGGGTGACGAGCGGGGAGCGCGCCAGCGCGATCGTCCCCACCGCCATGGCGGCGATGGCGGCGATGGTCACCGAGACTGCGGGCACCCCGGCGGCGTCGAGATGCTCTCCGAACATCGTCACCGCGAAGATGCTGCTCAGCACCGGGTTGGTCACCGAGATCGCCGGGAGCGACGCGGCCACGTGACCGGCCTGGAACGCGCTCTGGTTCAGCAGCAGCCCGACCGCCGAGACCGAGAGGAGGGCGTAGAGCTGCCAGTGCCCCAAGACCTGGAGCACACCGTTGCCGAACAGGTCGACAGTGGCCTTGGTGAGCACCGCGGTGAACCCGTAGATCGTGCCGGTGGCGAGTCCGAGCAGCAGCGCGCGGCGACCGCCCAGCGCGCCGCGTGCGCACACGACGAGACTTCCCGCGGCGACGGCGACGAACGTGCCGGCCGCGATCCAGGCACCGAGTGACGCGGTCGACCGGTTGCCTTCGGGCGACCCGACGATCACGAACACCGCGAGACCGCCGGTCACCGCGATTGCCGGGATCCACTCCCGGCGGGTGACGCGCCCCGCGCCGCCCACGGTCGACAGCGGCAGCGCGAACAGCAGCCCGCTCACGAGGAGCGGCGCGACGGTGACAACCGTGCCCGTCGCCAGCGCGGCCGCTTCGAAGAGGTAGGCACCGATGTCGAGCGCGATGCCGAGCAGCCAGAGCGGCCGGCGGACGAGCGCAAGGAGCAGCGCGGGCCGCAACGAGAGCTCCGGCGCCTGCTCGGCGGCGACGCGTTGCTGCAACACCGCCGCGCCCGCGTAACTGAAGCCCGCGAGGAGCGCGAGCACAATTGCCACTGTTCCGCTCTCCGCTCTCTGCGCCTTCGGCGCCGGGCCGCTTGGGCCACGGCTCGCCGCGCCGCAGGGTACCTGCGCCGCCCCCGCTCGCCTCCGGTCACCGCTCTCTGCACCTTCGGCGCCGGGCCGCTCCCCATGTCGCCCCGGCAAACGGCTCGCCGCGCCGCAGGGTACCTGCGCCGCCGCCGCTCGCCTCGGTCAGCGAGGGTACGTGAACGCCCTGGTGCGCTCGATCCCGTGTGCACCGACAGGGCCGACGGCGAGGCCACGGGCCGCGAACTCCTCGGCGAGGCGAGGCAACGCCCCGAGCGTCGACTTCCACGACCCTGGATACGACTCGCAGTCGGAGTCGTGGAGGAGCACCGTGCCGCCGTCGACGTAGCGCCGCGTCACGTCGACGACGACGGAGTCGGGTGTCGCCTCGCGACGCCAGTCGCGGCCCCATGTCGTCCACAGGACCGTGGCCATGCCGTGGCGGCGCGCCGCTCGCAGCGACGAGAACGACAGGATCCCGAACGGCGGCCGGAACCACCGCGGCTCGACCCCGGTGGCCGCAGCGATCGTGTCGTACGCGCGCGCCACGTCGCGCTCCGCGCCGCCGGGTGTGCGCCGCAGCATGTTGCGGTGTTCGTCGCCGTGCACGGCGATCTCGTGGCCGGCCGCGGCGACCTCACGGGCCAGGAGCGGCGCGCGGCGCACCATGTCGCCCAGCATGAAGAACGTCGCCTGCCAGCCGAGCTCGTCGAGCGCGCCGAGGATCTCCGGCGTCGACACCGGGTCGGGACCGTCGTCGAACGTCAGCGCCACGTGACCCCGCCGCCCGACCCCGACCAGCCGCGGTGTGACACGGACGCCGAAGGGGGACACTCCTGCGAGCGCGGGCAGGCCGTGCACCGCCAGGGCTCCGAGCCCGACTCCCCCTGCGATGCCGGCGAGCGTCAGCCCACGCCTCAGCGGAGCTCCCCGAGCGGGTGCGCGTGCAGGCCGTTGTGGTCGAGACGGGAGGCGATGTCGGCGAGCGCGACCTCCATCGCGGTCGGGTCGCGATCACGGCCGTCCAGCAGGTAGATCTTGCGCTCCTCGAACGAGGCAGGGACGCTCTCCGGGCCGAAGGTGTGGTTCGGCACGACGAGTCGCTGCCGCGCTCGGTGGGAGAAGAATTGGTCGAACGCGTCGGGTCGGCGCGCCGAGACGAACTCGACCGGCGCCGAGCCCGCCTCGTGGGCGAGCACCTTCCCCGCCTTGTCGAGGTCGTCGCGCGCTTGGTTCCAGGGGAGCCACGTACCCCGACCCCAGCCGCCGTTGGCGATGTCGACGCGGTGCGCGGCGAGCCAGTCGATCGCCCACGCGTGCCGGCGCGCCGTCTGCGCGTCGACGACGACGGAGACGCGGAGGTCGCTGATCTCGGCCAGCAGCGAGCGATCCTGCAGCTGGTGGTCGTCGAGCCGGACGCCCATGTACGTCGCGTGCACCGCGTTCGCTGGCGGCTTGGCCACGCCGATCCCGATCGCGGAGACGGCCTGCGCGCCGATCGTGAGCCCGAGGTAGAGCACGAGGAGGCTCGCCATCGCGATGGACAGCGAGCGGCGTCCCCGCGGCGTGCGAACGGCAACGACGCGACCTTTCCGGTCGTACGACGTGTTGGCGGCCGCCAGCTCCGACACGTCAGCCGACGGATCGCCCACGAACAAGCGTCGTCCGGTCTCGACCAGGAGGTCGCGATGCGGACCGGGACGGGTCACGTCGCGGAGCACCTGGTGCAACTCCGCTTCGTCGCGTGCGTACCGGTTCACGCCCGACCGCGCCATCATCTCGGCGTTGTCCTTGCCGTGCCCGGCGATCGGCAAGTAGCTGATCACGGGCAGTCCGACCGCGAAGGCCTCCATGCAGGTGAGCCCGCCGGCGTTCTCGACGAGCGCGTCGGCCGCGGTCATGAGTGTCGGCATCTCGTCGGTCCAGCCGATGACGGTGCCGTAACCGCGGCTCTCGAGCTCGGCGCGGAGCTTCTCGTCACGGCCGCAGACCGTGATCGGGTGGAACTCGCCGGTACGCCCGATCGCATCGACCGTGGCCATCACGTCACCGACGCCCCACGAGCCGGCGACGACGAGCACGGCCCGATCGTCGGGCGCCAGTCCGAGGGCGCTGCGCACCGCGGCACGGTCGATCCCGACATTGCGGAACTTGTCGGCCACGAGTGGCCCGTGGGCACGCGCGTCCTTGCCGCCGCGAGCCGCAGCCGCGGCCGCGGAGAGCTCGCTCACCGCGAGGTGCCGGTCGATGCCCCGGTGCACCCAGAGCGAGTGCACGGCGAAGTCGGTGAGGTACGTCACCACGGGAACGCGGAGCGTCTTCGTGCGGCGCATCCGCCCGAGCACGAGGGACGCGAGGGGATACACCGACACGATGGTGTCGGGCCGGAACGCCTTGATCACCTTGCGCAGCTTCCGCCGCGTGAGCCAGGTGTCGACCATCACGGCGGGGGCACGCAGCAGCGGTGCGAGGCGGTACGACAGCTCGTAGCTCCACGGGAACAGCCGCAGCTGCACTTCGTAGAACCAGCGGAGCACGGGCCCGATGTGGAGTGCGACGGTGTCGAGGAAGTCGACGACCTCGACCCGGTGCCCGCGTGCCTCGAGTCGTCGACAGAGCTCTTTGGCCGCGCCGTCATGCCCCGCGCCCATGGACGCGGAGACGATCAAGATGCTCCGACGCACGGCTGTCAAGGGTACCGGGTCGGCCTGAACGATGCCGGTTCCTGCCGCGCGGCTTGGAGTCCGGTCTCGCGACCGACTAGACACCGTGCCCGTGTGGCTGGTGGGGGTACGTGATCTTCAGTATCGGCGGCGCCGATTCCTGATCGCGGTGCTGGCGACGTCGGTCGTCTTCGCGATGACGCTGATCATGTCGGGGCTGAGCAAGGGCCTCGACGAGGAGATCACCCGGATCGTCGGGTCCTTCGACGCCGAGTCCTGGGTGGTCGCGCGCGGCGCGTCCGGGCCGTTCACGGCCACGAAGTTCGTGGTCGACCAGGACGTCGAGGCGGTCCGCAACGCGCCCGGGGTCCGGCGGGCGTCGCCGATGATCTCGGGGCGGGCGACCATCGGCAAGGAGTCGCTGAAGGACGTGAACCTGGTGGGCTTCCAGCCCGGAGGCGTGGGT
>DASPTH010000164.1:0-12403 GCA_035623515.1 Acidimicrobiia bacterium | reverse complement strand
ACCCACGCTGCGTTGACGACCGGCTGGCGGTAGAGCTCGTCGAGGAGTCGGAGCTCGTTGTTGCCACCCGAGGCTGCCATGACGCGACCACGGTCGCGCTCGCGTAGCTTGTGGACTCGCTGAGCTGCGTCAGCTGTTTCTCGTGCTGACATGGCGATGCCGTCGAGGAAGAACTCGATCCATGCTTCCCAGGCGCCGTCGTTTCGGATCGCCGTGAGCGATTCGAAGTAGCGCGTTCGGTAGCGGCGCAAGAAGGTGCTGAGGTAGAGGACCGGCCTCGTTAGGACCTGCCGCTGACACAGCAAGAGCGTGACGAGAAGGCGGCAGGCTCGAACGCGACGTAGCCTTCGAGCTGGTTGACGAATCGGCCGGCCCGAGGGGTCGTCATCCGGCAAGCTCCGTCGTCGGGCGCACGCCCGACAGACCATTTCAATGTCACCGCGATATCTGAAATAGTGGAGGGCGGAGATGACGCGAAGTTCAGGCCTCTGAACTACTGGGGCCGCGCGCGGCTTCGAAGCCTCGATCCACCGATTGAGCTCGGTTGACGAGCGCCGCGTACCCGCGGAATCGCTTCCCGGCTGGGACGATGACGGTTGCTGAATGCCATCACGTCCGCAGCTCGGGAGGCACTTCCGGTGAGCGCAGCATCGATCGCATCGAGGCGACCTTCGACGACGAGTCGTTCGTCGCTAACGGGTGCGATCGACGCCGCCCGTAGGTTTGTCGATCGCAGCCTGGGCGAGGGTCGACCCCGGTCCGGCCGGCTGCCCCTCTCGTCACGAGCGGTAGCTGGAGATCGAGTCGAGAATGATCGATGCGTACTCCGCCGGCGCCTCCTCCCAGACGAAGTGACCGGCGTCGATGATCTGGAGGCGACTGTTCGGTAGCCGCTCGGCGAGGAACTCGGCATTCGCCACCGGCACGACGGTGTCGTGGCGGCCGTTGATGATCGTGACCGGCGTGGAGATCCGCGGCAAGAGTTCGGCCAGCACAGGCAGCTGCTCGGGATAGCTGCGGACGTAGCGCATCGACTCGACGAAGCGGTCGCCTTCATAGCAGGCGAGGTAGTCCGCACGGCTCTCGTCGGGTACCCCTCCCGCGACTTTGTCCAGAGACGCGCCGACAACGGCGCGCGGGTCCAGCCCGCGGAACTTGTCGAAGTCGGGGTCCAGTACCCAGGACCTGAGCGGCTCACCGAGATCGATCGGGACCGCAGCTCCGCCGGTGCCGATCACCACAGTCGCGATCTGCTCGGGACGCGCCGCCGCGGTGAACAGCGTGGCCGCGGTACCGACGTCAGGCCCCACGATGTGCGGCTTCCCCAGATCAGCCTCGGTGATCAGCTGGCCCAGGAACTCGCCCATCGTTCGTGGAGACAGGAGATCTGTCCGGCACTCGGACGCACCGAAACCTGGAAGGTCAACGGCAAACAGACGGGCATGCTCGGCAAGCGTCTCCCACATCGGCACGAACGCGAAGATGCTCTCCGGCCAGGGACTCGTCAGCAGAACCACCGGCTCCTCCGAGCCACCGCTGTCTGCGTAGCGGATACTCAGTCCGTCGACCGTGCGGACATCCGGCTTGAACGCAGTTGTTGTCATGATGCTCCTCGATCCGCGCCCGCAAGGTAGCGCTCCCCGACAGTGCCGTACAGATGTGCGCGGACAGCTCGTTGGCCAGCGTCCGCGCGTCCGCGTGATCCCGCGCGACGCGCGCGCAGGATTTTGCATTGCCCGCTCTGTGCTCGGTGCGGCAAGAGCCGACACCGAGGGACAGGCCAGCATCGCACACCTACCATGCAGTACATGAGCACTCCGGTCGTACCCGGCAAGCTGTGCGGCGTGCTGACACCGGCGGTGCTCCACGGTCCGCCGCATCGGCACGGGAGTCGGGTGTGCGCGGGCGACTGCACGCGGATCGCGATCGGCTGACGCGATGACCGTGCGGATCCTGATCGGGACCGATGGGTCGGAGGACGCCGTGGCGGCCGCGCGGCGGGCCGCCGACCTTCTCGCGTCGGACGCCACGGTCCACCTCGTCTGCGTGGCGGAACCACTTGCCATCGAGGGTGCCGGGATGGAGTCGGGATTCGCCGGGGGCATCGCGACACCGCAGGAGGTCGACGCGGCGTGGGCCGACGCGGTCGGCGAGGCCACTGCGGCGCTCGAGCGCACCGCGAGCGCACTCGGCATCGAGACGGTCGAGACGTACGTCGAACGTGGCACACCCGGCACCGTGCTGTGCGAGCGTGCCAAGGCTCTCGACGCGGATGTCGTGGTCGTCGGCTCACGAGGACGCGGCGCCATTCGGCGTGCCCTCCTCGGATCCGTCAGCACGTACGTGGTGCACAACGCGCCGTGCCCGGTGCTCGTGGTTCGCGCCGGCACCGCGGACGAACGGCAATCCGCATCCGAGCCGTGAAAGTGGCGGACGGCCGAGGGAGCGACGCTGACGTCCCGGGGGACGGCGACGGGCCGACCGTGGTCGAACGCACGCTAACGTCCGCGCATGGCGCACGAAGGACCGCGCCCGGAGGCCGAGCGCGCGAGCGCGCGTCGATCTCGCAAGGTCCTGCTGGCGGTCCTCGGCCTTGTGGTCGCGCTCGCGTTAGCGATCACGCTCTACGGCGGGTACGGGCCTGGCAACTGGAAGTGGACCGGCTACGAGGGTGCCGCGCTGTGGGACTGGCTCCACGTGCTGCTGCTCCCGATCGCGTTCGGGCTCGTGGCGGTGCTGGTCCGCGCGCACGGGCTGGGCGCGTGGCGAGCCGTGATCGGCTCGACATGCCTCGCACTGTTCATCGCGCTCGTCGTGGCCGGGTACACGATCCCGTGGAACTGGACCGGCTTCGTCGGCAATACCGTGTGGGACTGGCTCGGGTTGGTCCTGCTCCCCCTGACACTGTCGATCCTGGCCGCATTCCAGTTCGACGTTCGCTCGGTGAGGACACAACACCTGTTCCTCGTCGGCGCGTTCGTGCTGGTGATCGTCGTCCTCGCGGTCGGCGGCTACACGCAGGGCTGGGACTGGACCGGCTTCCGGGGCAACACGTTGTTCGACTGGCTGAAGCTGCTCGTCCTGCCGATCGTGATCCCGCTGGTGGTGATCCCGGTGGTGCGCGCGGCGGCGGCGCCTCAACCGGAGCGGTCGAGGGCTGGACGTTGAGCGGCACCTTCGTGGGCGCTCGACACGACCGGGCGCACAGTGGACGTCGCCAGCGACGAGGCGCCGCTCACAGGTACAGAACGACCGATGCGCGTGTCAGCGAGGCGAGTGTCGCCGGCCCACGAGGAGGTAGACGACCGGGCCGATCGGCTGCACGAAGAGCGCGAGCACCCAGGCAGGCTTCCAGCCGCGCACTTCCTCGGGAGGACGACGCGCCAAGTCTCGTAGCGCGAGCGTCGTCATGATCAACTCGGCGATCGCACCGACCACGATCGTGGCCCGTTGGCCAGGGGAGAGGTCGGACCATCGCTTCTTTCGTCGGTTGTCGCGATCGACGGTTGGTTGCGTCACGTTCGCCTCCTCGCGTCGCTGGCCGAGGTGCAGTGATCGGCAGTCGCGACGCGTGTGGCCGGTTCAGGCCCTGGTGATGGTCGAGTGCCAGGCGTGAGCCCGGTAGGGGTCGAGGTTGGTCTCGAAGTAGACGGGCTCGATCGAGTCGACGTGCCAGCCCGACGAGAAGCACTGTCGGATTTCGACCTCGCGGACACGACGCGGACCCCAATCTCCTGATTGCCGGTCGCTGAAGCACAGCATGTGGTATCGCCCGCCGACCACGGTGACGACGCGGAGGCCGTCGACGAATCGGATGCGGTCCGCATCGTCGAGGACATGGAACAGACCGCTGTCGAGCACGGTCTCGAACGGCCCGTCGAGCGATCCGAGGTCCAGGGCGTCATGGACCAAGAACCGCGCGGACAACCCACGTTCCCTTGCCTTGACCTCTGCGCGCTCGATCGCAACCGCCGCCAGGTCGATCCCGGTCGCCTCGCACCCGCGGGCCGAGGCCATGAGCACGTGCTCACCAGTGCCACAGCCGACATCGAGCACACGGCCGACGAGCTCACCCGTGTCGGCAAGTGCAGCGAAGACAGGCTGCGGCTTGTCGATGTCCCATGGTGGACGAGTCGAATAGCTCGAGTCGAAGTCCTCTGGGCTCCGCGGACGTATGGGGCCTCCGAGCGCCAGACGCTGCTCGATTGCGCGCCGATCAGCCTCACCCATGCCTCCGGCCGCATCGCCGTCCATCCCCGTCGTCCCTTCGAGAAGGCTGACGCTCCGACGAGCCGCTACTTCGCCCGCCTCGCCTTCGTCTTCGCGCCGGATGCATTGAGGGCGACCGCGGCGCGGATGAGTGCCTTGAACGCGCGGGCGTTGACCTGCTCCCCTTCGTGGATGTCAATCGCGCGTCGCGTGTTCCCCTGGAGACTCGAGTTGAAGAGGCGGGCCGGGTCCTCCAACGAAGCCCCTCTCGCGAAGGTCAGCTTCACCGTCGCTTTGTAGGACTCGCCCGTGCAGATGATCCCGTTGTGCGACCAGACGGGGGTACCCGGGTTGGTCGCTTTGACCCACTTCCACTCCTCGACCACTTCCGGATCTGCCTCGCGGATGAGCTTGCGCATCCTGCTCAAAGTGTCCCCGCGCCAGTCCTCGAGCTCGGCGATTCTCTCGTCGATCAACTCGGACGCCGACAGTCGCTCGGTCGAATCCGATCCCTTCACGTTTTCCTCCACGTTCTCCTCCCGGCGTCTGCGCACAGCCGGGGTAGTAGTCGCGGTCGCCACATGGACTCGGCGCAGGACCGGCCGTCGGGCCGCGCTACGAAGAGCGCGTGGCGCCGATGGCTTCGAGAAGGCCGGTCGGCTGTCCGAGCTCGATGATGCGGCCGTCCGGGTCGCGCAAGTAGCAACGCAACTCGTGACCGTGGTTGTCGAGAGGGGGCGTCAGGAACCCCGCACCCCGTCCGCGCCACTCGTCGGAGCAGGTTTGGATGTCGGCAACCCGGAGGTTCAGGAAGGTGTCGAACCGGGTCGGGTCATCGTGGACATCGAGGACGATGCCAGGCTTGTCGGGGGTCGGGCCGCCACCGCGGTCGGACCGTTCCATCGCTACCCCTCTCGTTCATTCGCCGGGTAAGCCTCTCGCGCGGCGGCGACCGAACGGACGTTCGCCTGGACCGGCAGGCCCTAGAATTGCGGCCGCCGGCCCTGCCCGGCCGTGCTCGCCCCGTCCGTGGCCGTTCCTCCCGGGTGGGGCGAGCCGCGTCCGACCCTATCTTCACCGCCGCGCGGAGCGTCGGGATGGTCGCTCCCTGTCGGGGCACCTTGGGGCGGAACGCACGGAAGCCCATGCGGATGGCGCGGTTCGGCGACACCCAATCGTCGCCCGTGCGGCCACCGGGAGCTGTCGTCGATGCCGACCCTCGACGCGGGAGCCGCGGTCGTGCAGTGCGACAACACGTGGTATCCCCTGGGACCGCGTATTGCTCCGGACGAGGAGAAGCGATGCGGTGAAGCTCTACGACGATCCCCTCCACGACGAGTTCGCGCGATGGGCACTCGGGTTCATCCCCGCCGGTGGCGGGGACCTCGGGGACATCGACGCGATCGCGCGCCAGAAGACGAACCCGGACGACGACGAGTTCTTCGACATCTGGTCGGGTGCCGCGCAACGCCATGCCGAGATCGCCGACGCCGCGAGGACGAGTGGCCATCGCGCCACCGCGCGAGCGCACTATCTCCGCGCCGCGAGCTTCCTGACGGTTGCCTACCACCCGCTCTACGGCAAACCGGTGGACCCGCGACTCTCCGACGCGTTCGAACGTCAAGTGCTCGCGTTCGACCGCGCGATGGCACTCGGCACCCCGCCGGCCGAGCCGCTGAAGATCCCCTTCGAGGGCCACGACATGCTTGCCTACTTCGTTCCCGCCGCAGACGCGCCGCGTGGGGAGCGTCGGCCTCTCGTCATTGCCACCAACGGCTTCGACGCCACGATCTCGGACATGTACCTCGGAACCGCGCACTACGCGGTACAGCGCGGTTACCACTGCCTGGTGTTCGACGGCCCGGGACAGGGTGCGATGCTCGTGCGCGACGGCGTCACGATGGTCGGCGACTGGGAACGGGTCGTCGCCCCCGTCGTGGATGCGATGCTCGCGCGCCCCGACGTCGATCCCGAGCGGATCGTGCTCCACGGTTGGAGTCTCGGCGGGTACCTCGCACCACGCGCAGCGTCGGGTGAGCACCGCCTCGCCGCGTGCGTCGCCGATCCGGCGTTCCCCGGCATCCTCGACAGCATGGGCGCCATGGCGTCGGCCGTGGGCTTGTCGCAGGACGCGGTAGCTGCGCTGCCGGAGGTCTCCGACGCCGATGCGGCCAAGATCGAGGAGCTCGTCGAGCACGACCGATTCCTGCACTGGTCGTTCGTGCAACGCGGGTACTGGGTGATGGGCGCGTCCGATCTGGCGTCGTTCCTCGCCGCAGTCTCGGCGTTCTCGATGAAGGGCCGCTCCGAGCTGATCCGGTGTCCGGTCCTCGGGACGACAACCGAGGGCGACCCGCTCGCCGTCTCCGCCGAGTCCCTGCTCGCGCAGATGAGATGCCCGACGACGCTGATCCGCTTCACGAACGCCGAAGGCGCCGGTGGGCACTGCGAGATGCTCAACCGCCCGCTGCTCAACGAACGCATCTTCGACTGGCTCGACGACACGCTCGAGTAGCGCAGCGCTTGCCGCGCGAGATCGGACCCGTCAACTCCCGGGTTGCTTCTTGGTGAGCTTGAGAATCGGCGTCGGGTGGTCGGGAGCCGGTGTTCCCTTCACGATCGGGTCGATCCAGCTCACGACCGTCCCGTCGCTGTAGGTCTGGAGGGCCTTGAACACCAGTTGTTTGGCGTTCGACGGCACCGTGCCGACCAACACGTTGAACACCATGTACTGGTCCGGACCGATCCCGTCACCGGTGGTGGCCCAGGTGACCTGAGACACCGCCTCGGTGATCTGACCGTCGTCGGTCGTGATGGGCTTCGGGAGCTTCACGGTCTGGACCGCGGCGTTCCACCCGGCGATGGCTTCCGCTTTGACGCCGAGCATCGGGCTGGTGATCGGGAAGTCGATCTCGATCTTCGTCGTGGCGGCGCCGGTCGTGCTCTCGTTCGGCACCGCGAACCCGACGATCACGTCGCTCGAACCCTTGGGTACCGACGGCGGCTGCAACGTCACATGGGCCGAGGCGATCGCCGCGGGGAGCAGGAGCACCGCGGCCGCCGCGAGAAGAAGGGTCGAAAGAGCACGACGAACAGTCATCCGGTACAGCTCCGTCCTTGGGGAGAGGCTCGATGTTCAGCCACTTGGTCGTCCGGGGTGATGCAAGAGTTCCGGCGCCGCGGTTCGGGGAGATTCATCCGCTCGCCTCGGGGGCAGGCTGCCCGAGCCCGGGCCCGACGGCGAGGCCGCGTGCGGCGAGCGACGCGAGGGTCGCCGCCGGGACCCCCACCTCGGTGAGCACCTCGGCGGTGTGCTGGCCGAGCGTGGGTGGCGGACGATCGGTGCGCACCTCGAGGTCGCCGAAGTCGAACGGCGCGCCGACCTGCTCGAGGTGGCCGTACACCGGGTGCTCGTAGCGGACCGACGTGCCGAGCGCGCGGTCGACCTCCGAGTCGAAGAAGCCGCGCTCGTGGTCGACGCGGACGCGCTCAGTGGGCACTCGTGCCGCGGCAAGCGACGTTTCGACGTCGTCGACCGTGCGGCTGCGGAGCACGGGCGCGATGCCGGTGTCGTCGCCGCAGGCGGCGACGGTACGCAACCTCGCACGGGCGTCGTCGCCGAGCGCGGCGACGGCGACCCACCCGTCCGCGCACTCGTAGATCCGGTAGCCGGGGCCGAGCCCGGTCTGGTCGGCATCCATGTGCGCGTACGGCGCGATGGAGCCGTCGGCGAGCAACATGGTCTCCGATCCCGTGAGCACGGCGGTGCCGAGGATCGACGCGCGCACGTCGGCGCCTTCACCGGTCCGGTCGCGGTGACCGAGTGCGAGCAGCACGGCGATCACCGAGCTCATCGCGCACTGGTCGTCGGTCATCCCGATCCGGTACCAGCGGGGCGGGTTGCCCGGGCCCGCGCCCTCTTGCATCCACCCGACCAGCGCCTGCGACGTGGGATCGACACCGGGCCAGTCCTTGCGCGACCCGCTCCAGCCGAAGCTCGAGACGTGGCAGTAGACGACCGACGGGTTCATGGCGCGGATGCTCTCCGCGGAGAGACCGAGCCGCTGCGCCGGCGGCATCCTGAGGTTGTGGTGCACCACGTCGGCCCACTGCACGAGCCGCCCGAGCACCGCGCGCGACTCGGGCGCGCGCAGGTCGAGCGCGACCGACCGCTTGCCCCGTTGGCAACCTCCGAAGACGCGTTCGGACCCGCGCAGCCGGTCACCGGTCGGCGCCTCGACCTTCACCACGTCGGCCCCGAGGTCGGCCATGAGCTGCGGGCCGTACGGACCGGCGAGGAACATGCCGAAGTCGAGGACCTTGACACCCGCGAGGGGCCATCGCGGCCGCGCGCCACCCCGATCGGGTGCCGGGTCGCGCCCGGGCTCGTGCCAGGCACCGCCGCTCGCCAGCGTGACGGTGTGCGCACCGAGGCGCGGCGCCGGTCCCCGCACGGCGAGTGGCGGATCCACGCGGAAGGGGTGTCCGGCCTGGACAGTCCGGCCCCACGTGGGATCGTCGACGTCGACAGTGCCGCAGTTGGCCGCGACCTGTTCGTCGGCGAGTGCCTCCCCGAGGCCGCCGGCGACCGCCACCGTCGGCATCCCGGCGGCCCACATCGCGTCGAGCCACTCGGCGCGCGACCGGAGCTTCAGTGCCTCCGTGTGCGCGAGGGCCGGGTTCGCGGCGACCGCCTCCGGGAGCTCACGGAGCACCTCGTCGTACAGCGGCACCTGCTCGATGGTGATGTCGGTCATCGGCGCGACGATGCCGAGGCCGTCGCCGCAGAACTGCACGAGGTCGAGGCCCTTGCGGAGGTTCGGGGCCGTCATCGCCGGCGTCGGGCGTTCCGCGCGCGCCCAGTGCTTCGACATCGGCGCGAGCGCGCCCTGGTACAGGCTCGTGTGCACCGGTCCGCCGCGGCCGTCGACGTCGCGCACCCGGAGCCGTGCCAGCACGCCGACGACGCCGACGAGCGCGGCGTTCCAGCTCGCGTACGGGAACCGCAGGAACACCGGACCGGGCCGCGTCCCCTGCTCCTCGTCCATCACTCCGGTCGCGGCCTGGGCGAGGATGTCGTACCCGGGGCGATCCTCGTGGGAATGACCGTGCGGCCAACCGAGGATCGAGCACCACACCAGGCTCGGGTACGCGGCGCGCAGCTGGTCGTCGTGCAGGCCCGCGCGGCGCGCCACCGACGGGCGCAGCCCGTGCACGAGGACGTCGGCGTCGGCGACGAGCTCCCGGAGCGCGCCGCGGCCCTCGTCGTCGTGCAGGTCGAGCACCACACTGCGCTTCGAGCGGTTCCACGTCGCGAAGCCGGCGAGCCCGCGCGCGGGATCGCCGCCGGGCGGTTCGACCTTCACCACGTCGGCGCCCGCTTCCGCGAGGAGCAGTGTCGCCACCGGCCCCGCAAGCCACGACGAGACCTCGACCACGCGCAGCCCGGAGAGGAGACCCTCGCTCACCGCGCCACCCGGAGGCGAGCGGTGGCGTCGGGCAGGCTCCGGATCCATGCCCACACCGCCCGCACGGGGCCGTCGAGCTCGTCGGTCGTGCCCCGATTGTCGATGACGAAGTCGGCATGCTCGAGGCGCGCCTCGCGCGCGAGCTGGCGCGCCATCCGTGCGCGCGCGTCGGCCTCCGCCATCCCGCGGTGCCGGACCAACCGCGCCACCGCGACGTCGACCGGCGTGTCCACGAGGATGAGGCCCTCCATCCCGTACAGGCGACCGAGGAACATCGCGGCTTCGGCGACCACCACGTCGTCTGTCGCCTGGTGCGCCGACGCCCGCCGGACCAGCTCCTGCTCGGTGACCGGTGCCGCCATCGTCGTCAACTCCCCGAGCTGCTCGGGATCTGCGAACACGATGCGTCCGAGCGCCTCACGGTCGAGGCGGCCGTCGGCGTCGAGGATCTCGGTGCCCCAGCGCGCGACGATCTGGTCGAAGAGCGGCGTGCCCCGCTCCTGGAGCTCGCGGGACAGCACGTCGACGTCGATCACGTGCGCGCCGCGCGCCGCGAGCATGGCGGCAACGGTTGACTTGCCACTCCCGATACCGCCCGACAAACCGACGAACTTCACCGCCGAGCCCGGCGTCAGTCGAGACTGAAGCCGTACAGCTCGGCCGCGTTGCCTCCGACGATCATCGCGGTCTCGTCGTCGGGCACTCCGGCGAAGATGCGATCGATGACTTCCTGGGTGTGGGGGAAGGTCCCCTCGTGGTGGGGGTAGTCGGTCCCGAACATCAGCGTGTGGGAGCCGGTGAAGCTCCGGTTGTGCACCGCGACGGCGTCGTCCATGAAGCACACGTGCCCCTGGCGCTTGAAGTACTCGCTCGGGAGCAGCGCGAGCGTGTCGATGTCGCGGTGGTACATGTGGTGCTTCCGGTAGATCTGGTCGAGACTCTCGAGCACCCACGCGAGCCAGGCGCCGCCTGACTCGACCACCGCCCACTGGAGCCGAGGGAACCGTTCGAGCACGCCGCTCGCGCACAGGTACGAGACGACGTGCGGGCCGTCGCCCTGGGCGAAGAGCACGTAGTTGATGGTGGGACCGCCGGGGCCGCGCTCGCCCTGGGGGACGTGCCCGGTACCGATGTGGAAGTTCGCCACCATGGTGCTGTCCTGGATGGCGGCCCACAACGGGTCGTAATCGGGCCGGTTGTAGGGCAGGTCGGGTTGCTGGGCGGGGAGGTTGATGCAGCGGTAACCCATCGCCGCGGTGCGCTCCACCTCCGCGACGGCCGCCGGGATGTCCGCGACCGCCAGGGCCGCCGAGACCGCGAAGCGGTCGCGGTACGGAGACTGGAGGAACACCTCCGCGGCCCAGTCGTTGAACGCGCGGGAGATGCCGAGGTCGATCTCGGGGTCGGGCGAGTTGTCGAAGAACAACGGCCCGAAGATCACCTCACCCCTCACGCCCTCGCGGTCCTGGTCGAGGACGCGCACCGCGGGATCCCAACCCCCGGCTCGCGTGCGCTCGAGATCTTCCTCGTTCATCTTGGCCTTCATGCGCTCGAGCAGGCGGCGTGCCTTGGCGACGGCCGGGTCGTCGAGGGCGTCCTCGCTCGAGCGGACGCGGGCGATCTTGTCGCGGAACTCCTTGGGGGCGCGCTCGGCGAGCTCGCCGGCAGGCACGTCGACATGGCTGTCGGTCGAGATGACCTTGTGCTTCAGCGCGGTCCGGGTGGCGCGGTCCGCAACTGCTGTCATGGCCGGCTCCTCTCACGTGGTCGACGCGCGTGCCGTGGTTGTCGACGTGTACTCGAACTGCAAGGATTTGTCCGAGCTCGCGCAGCACCGTACTGCGCCGATCGGCAGTCTGCGGGCTGGGCCGACGAGGAGTGTCCATGTTGATCACCGAGGAGTCCGAGGACCCGCGTTTCAATGCGCCGTTCGTCGATCTCGACGAGGAGCGCACGACCCCTGTGCCGCACCGCTACGTCCACGGCGGCTTCACGGGCACTGATGCGCGATTCTCGTTCTACTTCCCGCCGGCCGACGGTTACGAGGGACGGTTCTTCCAGCCCACGCACCAGTTGTTCTTCAGTGAGGACGCGCAGGACGGGGCGATCACCTTCACGCTCGAGAGCGGTGGGTATCTGGTGCAGTCGAACATGGGTGGTTCGGAGTACCCGCGCAGCGCGGAGCTCGCGCTGTCGGGCCGGTACGACCCGACAATCGGCGGGTACCGCGTCAACGCCGCAGCCGCCAAGTTCTCGCGGGTGAAGGCAGTGGAGCTTTACGGGCGTCATCGGCCGTTCGGCTACCTCCACGGCCCCAGCGGCGGCGCGTTCCAGACGATCACCTCGATGGAACAGACCGAGGGTGTGTGGGACGGCGCCGTGCCACAGGTGATGGGGTCGCCGAACGCGATCCCGGGCGTCTTCACCGTGCGTATCCATACGCTCCGCGTCCTCAAGGCAGGAAACAAGTTCCCGCAGGTCATGGACGCGATCGAGCCCGGAGGGAGCGGCGATCCGTACGCGGGTCTCGACGACGAGGAGCGCGCCGCGCTCGAGGAAGCCACCCGCCTCGGCTTCCCGATGCGCGGGTGGTGGAACTGGGAGACCATGACCGGTGGCCCCTTGTCGTTGGTGGCCGGATACGTGCCGCTCCTCGACCCCATGTACGCGGACGACTTCTGGAGCAAGCCGGGATACCTCGGTACGGATCCGACGTCGTCGGTGAC
>DASPTH010000162.1:0-35719 GCA_035623515.1 Acidimicrobiia bacterium | reverse complement strand
GGTGATGAGCTGCGCGCTCGCGATCGCGCCGATCCCCGCGAAGGTGATCTGGCAGAGCGAGATCATGCCCCCCTCTCCGGTGACCACCGTCTGCCCGAGGAAGATGATCGAGAGCGCGATGCCGCTCCCGACGATCCCGAGCCAGAAGCCGCTCACGAGGTCGGGAACCACGACGAACACCGCGAGCAACACGAGCACCGGCGCGACGAGCCGGCGCCACAACGGTGCGCGGCTGACCTCGGGCGTCGTGCGGCCCGACGAGGGCATGCGGTCGCGCGCGTACTTCTCACGGCCGAGCCCGCTGTACGCGAAGAGGAAGAACGCCATGATCAGGAACGGGATGCTCGGGCGCAGGCCCGAGACGATCACCTGCGGCGCGTCGTTCGGGATGTACTTCACGCTGATCTCCTGCGCGAGGCCGAGCAGCATGGCCCCGGCGAAGGCGAGCGGCAGGCTCTCGAGCCGCGCGATCACCACCGCGGCGAACGACGCGATGAGGAGCAACGTGAAGTTGAAGGGGTCGAGGCCGCGGATCGGCGAGAGCAACACACCCGCGAGCCCGGCGGTGGTGGTGCCGACCATCCACGACAGTGCGGACACGAGCGCGGTGTTCGTGCCGGTGAGGCTCGCGACCCGCGGCGCGTCGACCGCGCCGCGAACTTGGAGCCCGAACGTCGTGTACCGCAGGAAGAGGGTCATGCCCACCGCGATCGCGATCGCCGCCGCCAGCACCGCGACCTGGTCGGCGTTGATCCCAACCCCGAACACGTGCCACACCGCCACCGGTGTCGGCGCGAGCCCCGGCGCGGTGATGAACGGCTCCTCGCCCCAGATCATCACGGTCAGCGCGGGGAGGGCGACGTAGAGGCCGATCGTGGAGACGAGGCGGACCGTCTCGCTCGTGCCCGTCAGGAGCCGGAACAGCACCGCCCAGAGGAAGAGGCCGAGCAGCGGCGCCACCGCCAGGATGGCGACGACGCCGGCGACGGGGATCGACCAGCCGTACTCCGAGTGCAGGCTGTGGTAGGTCGCCGCCACGAAGAACGCCATCGCGCCCTGCGCGAAGTTGAAGATCCGCGACGACTTGTACGTGAGCACCAAGCCGAGGACGAAGATCGCGTAGATCCCGCCGACGACGAGGCCACTGATGAAGTACGCGGGCTCAGGCAGCACGGTGCGATGGCGTCCTGAGCCCGCGTTCTCGCGACTACGTCAGATCTGCTTCCCGCACACGAGCTGGCCACCGAACGCGGGTACCCAGGCGCCCTTCTCCTGCTGCACGTAGTAGAGGCAGAGCACCGGCTTCCCGAACGTGTCCTTGAAGCTCACCGGCTGGATGAGCCCGCTCGCGTCGTAGTTCTTCACGTTGCGCAGGTTCTTGATGTAGTTCGCCCGCGTGGGGCAGGTGCCGGCGACCTGGAGGCCCTTGATGAGCGCTTCGGTGGAGAGCCACGCCACCATCGAGATCTGGCTGGTGACCGCGTCGGCGCCGTTCACCTGCGCGTAGTACTTCTTGAACTCCTGGTGCGCCGGCAGGTTGAGCTCGTACGGCTTGAAGTCGATGCCGACCACGCCACCGTCGAGCGACGGGAACGCCCCGGGCACACGCGGGTCGTACCCGAACGGGAACACGACCGCCTTGAAGTTGTTCCGGATGCCGGCCTGGATGACCGCCTGCATGAGCGCGCTGTTCTGCGTGAAGTCCATCAAGGTGTCGATCCCGTCGGCACCGGAGTCCTTCAGCTTCTGGGCCACCGCGGTGAAGTCGGTGCTCCCTGCGGGAACGATCACCTTGTTGGCGACCTTCAGACCGTCCTTCTTGATCGCGGCGGCCGCGTTGTTGACCGCAAGGGTGCTCGCCGAGTTGTCGAATCCCAGCACCGCGATCTTCTTGGCACCGAGCTTCTTCATCACCTCGGGCGTCTGCGTGGTCTGGTTCTTGGCGGGATCGGGCGCGTAGCTGTTGCGGTAGCCGAACATGTTGTCGTACTGGCCCCACACCGGGTCGATCGCCCATCCCACCACCGGGACCCCCTGCGCGTGCAGGTAGGACGCCGAGCCCTTCGAGTGCGACGAGACCTCGAGGACGGCGAACACGCCGTCCTCCTCCACGAGGCGCTTCGCCTCGGTGAGGTTCTTCGAGTCGTCGGCGGCGTCGTCGGCGAACACGTACTCGACCTTGCGGCCGCCGGGAAGGCCACCGTCGGCCTCGAGCTTGGCGAGGCGCGCTTTGACACCCTTCTCGACGTCGGCGAAGGTCGCCGCCTGCGGGCCGCTCGCCTCCACGAGCAGCCCCACCTTCACCGTGTCACCGGTGACGCCCGGACTGTTGCACGACGACGACGCCGAGGGTGCCGCGGCGCCGGTTCGGCCCTGAGCACTTCCTGTCCACACGGCGATGGTCGCGATGCTCGCGAGCAACACGACGAAGAATTTGGAACGGCGACCGAACATCAATCCCCCCGGAATCTGCTCACTCCGCGCTGCGGATGTCCCCTTCTACAATTGTCGTCACCGCGTTGCAAGGCAGGCCCTCGCGAACGTGGTTTCAACGCGCACCCCGCTGCACACAGCCCCGAACAAACGCGGCCTGCCCCGCGTGTTGCAGGTTGTCGGAGATCACGCTCACGAGTCGCACGCCGAGCGTCACGGGCGGATCCCACGACTCGTCGACGATCCGATCGAGGTCGGCGTCGGTGACTCCGCCGACGAATTCGATCGTGCGGTCGTGCACTGCATCGTGATACCCGAGCAACAGGTCGGCCGAGGTTCGCACGGCCGCGATGTCGCGTGACGTGTGGCCGTAGCCGGTGGCGCCGGGCGGGAACGGCAGGCCGAAGCGCTCGCACCAGCCGCCCGCTGTCCACTGCTGCTCCGTCTGTGCCACATGGGCGATGTGGTCGTCCTGGATGCGCGTGAGGTGCCACACGAGCCACGCGATCGAGTTCGCGTCGGGATCGAGCCGCGCCGCCAGGTCGTCGGGCGCGAGCCCCTCGACCGACGCGTGGACGATGCCGCGCACCCGGCCGAACGCGTCGGTGAGCAACTCGCCGCTCGTCATCAGAACGGCTTCGCCACGCCGATCACCGGGCCGGGCGTGAACGTGGCCGGCAGGTCGACGAGCCCCGTCATCGAGGGGCTGCCCAGGTACTGGCGCACATTGTCGACGTCGACCGCGTAGTCGGGGATCCGGGCGAGCACTTCCTTCACCATCACGGTGAACATCACACGCGCGAGATGCGAGCCGATGCAGCGGTGTGGGCCGAGACCGAAGGCCAGGTGCCGGTTCACGCGGCGGTCGAGCACGACCTCGTCGGGACGGTCGAACTCCGCGGGATCGTGGTTCGCCGACAACCAGCTGATCAGCACCTGGTCGTTCCGCCGCAACTGTTGCCCGCACACCTCGACGTCGCGCGTGACCGTGCGACTCAACGTCTGGTTCACCGAGTAGTAGCGGAGGAACTCGTCGGCCGCGTTCACGTAGAGCTCGGGACGCGCGATGAGCTGGTCGCGCAGCTCGGGGTGCGCGGCCAGGTGGTAGAGCGTCCACGACGTGAGGGACGTGGTGGTGTCGACCCCGCCGCCGATCAGGTTCCAGAGGATGTCGTTGATCTGGGCGTCGGTGAGCGGCTGGCCGTCGATCTCGAGATGGACGAGGAAGCTCGTGAGATCGTCGGCCGGCGCGGCGCGGCGCGAGGCGGCGAACTCCAGGAGGTGCGCCGACATCTCCTCCATCGGGGCCGTCGCGCGGTGGAACTCCTCGGACGTGACCGGATAGCTCATCACCGTGTGGAACATGTCGGCGTAGTGCTTCCAGTCGTCGGCAGGAAGGCCCATCATCCGCATCGTCAGGACCGCGGGTACCGGGTTCGTGTAGTCGAGCACGAGGTCGATCTCGCCCGACTCGATCTTCTGGTCGAGGAACCAGGTGACGGACTGCTCCATGAACGGCCGCATCCGCTCCACCGCGGGCGGTGACAGGAACGGGTTCAGCGCGCGGCGCAGCGCCTGGTGGTAGGGGCCGTCCACCTCGCCCACGCCGAGCGGGGGCGTGCCGTCTGGCCGCGGGACACCGGTTTCGCCCAGGTAGTCGATGCCGTCCGGCGCGTTGGGTTCGTACTTGTGCGCGAACGTCTCGCCGTCGCGCGCGACCTGCGCGACGCCCTCGTAGTTCGTGACCATCCAGAAACCGCCGTAGCGCGTGTTGTAGGCGACGGGGCAGCGCTCGCGGATCTTCGCCCACCCCTCGAGCTCGTGGAGGTTGAACTCCTCGGCGTGGTGGTCGACGTCGATGACGGCGTCGGAGCGGACCTCACTTGCTTCCGTGGGCACGGTCACCCCCCTCCGGGTCGAACGGGGTGAGTCTCTCAGATCAACACTTGTGTTGACAATATCCCGGACCGGCGGCGAAGATGGCCCGCGCACGGGCGTAGCGCGGAGGCCGGCATGTCAGGGGCGCACCTCAGCTCGGCGGAGGTCCGGGAGCGCGTCGACCACCCGATCGTCGACGCCGACGGTCACTTCGCGGAGCTCAACCCCCTGTTCGAGGAGCGCGTGCTCGCACTGCTCGAGCAGTTCGGCGGCCCGTCGTTGCGCGAGCGGTACCGCACGGCGATGGCGCAGCCCTACGGGTGGCTCGGCCGACCCGGCGACGATCCGGCCGGGTCACGCCAGTGCGCGCGACCGTGGTGGAACTGGCCCGCCCGCAACACGCTCGACCGCGCGACCACGCACCTCCCGGCCCTCCTCTACGAACGCCTCGACGAGTTGGGCATCGACTTCTCGATCCTCTACCCGAGCCTCGGGCTCGCGTTCACCGACATGCTCGACGGCGAGCTGTGCCAGGCGCTGAGCCGGGCCGTGAACACGATCTACGCGGAGGACTACGAGGCGTACGCCGACCGCCTCACTCCCGCTGCGCTCGTACCCATGCACACGCCCGAGATGGCCGTCGAGGAAGCCGAGTACGCGGTCGGCGAGCTGGGCCTGAAGACGATCCTGATCGACGGCTTCGTCGCCCGCGCCGTGCCCAGCATCCACCGGGATCATCCCGAGCTGCTGCCGTTCGTGCAGTACCTCGACGTGTTCGCGCTCGACAGCCCCTTCGACTACGACCCGTTCTGGCGACGGTGCGTCGAGCTGCAACTGGCGCCGGTCTCGCACAGCGGGATCATCTTCCAGCGGCCGAACCGCTCGGTCTCGAACTACATGTACAACCACATCAACGCGCTCAGCCACGGCCACGAGGCGCTCTGCAAGGCGCTGTTCATGGGAGGAGTGACCCGGCGGTTCCCGGAGCTGAACTTCGCCTTCCTGGAAGGAGGCGTCGGTTGGGCGTGCACGCTGTACGCCGACATGATCGGCCACTGGGAGAAGCGCAACGCCAAGGCGATCCAGATCCTCGATCCCGCAACCCTCGACATCGACCTCATGGTGCGACTCGTCGAGCAGTACGGCGCGCCCGACCTCGTCGAGCGTCGCGACGACATCCGCCGCGCCCTGTCGGTTGCCGCGCCGCGCCCCGAGCAGCTCGACGACTGGTGGCGGTGCGAGATCGGCAGTGTCCAGGACATCCACGACCTCTTCGTGCCGCGCTTCTACTTCGGCTGCGAGGCCGACGACCCGGTGACCGCATGGGCCTTCGACGAGCGTGTGAACCCGATGGGCGCGCGCATGCAGGTCGTCTTCGGGTCGGACATCAGCCACTGGGACGTGCCGGACATGCGCGAATCGGTCGCGGAGGCCTGGGCACAGGTGGAGGACGGGCGGTTCACGGAGCGCGACTTCCGCGACTTCACGTTCAGGAACGCGGTGCGCCTGCACGCGGGCATGAACGCCGGCTTCTTCGACGGCACGGTGTGCGAAGCCGCTGCCCGCGAGCTCCTCACCACCGAGCACGCCGTCGCCGACTAGATGACCGGGCAGCGCGCGCCGTTCGGCGGCCGCTTCGTCGGCGCCTCGGTGCTGCGTCGCGAGGACCCGCGGCTGTTGTCGGGCGCGGGCACGTTCGTCGACGACGTCGTCCTCCCCGGCCTGCTCCACGTGGCGTTCTTCCGCAGCGAGATGGCGCGGGCGAACATCCTCCAGCTCGACGTCTCGGCCGCGCGTGCGCTCACTGGCGTGCGCGCCGTGCTCACCGCCGCCGACCTGAACGAGGGCGCGGGCCCGATGAAGCCGACGCTCTTCCCAGCCGGCGCGCCCAGTGCTCCGTTGCGTCCGCTGGCGGTCGACGACGTGCGCTTCGTCGGCGACCCGATCGCGCTGGTGGTCGCCGAGACGCGCGCGATCGCGGAGGACGCGTGCGACCTCATCGACGTCGAGTACGAGCCTCTCCCGCCAGTCGTCGACTACGAGGCCGCGATCGACGACACCGAGCACATCGTGCACCCGGAGCTCGGCACCAACATCGCCGCCGAGATCTCTGCGGCACCCGATCCCGAGCTCGACCGGATCTTTGCCGCCGCGCCCCACGTCGTCACGAGGACGTTCCGTCAGCACCGGTACATCTGCGTCCCGATGGAGACGCGCGGCATTGTCGTGAGCTGGGACCGGGCCGAGCACTCGCTCGCCGTCTGGATCTCGCACCAGAACCCGCACGACGTGCGGGCCGTGCTCGCGCGCGCGCTGCACGTTCCCGAGAACCGCGTGCGCGTCGTACAGCGCGACGTTGGCGGCGGCTTCGGCCAGAAGGCGTTCCTCGGGCGTGAAGAGATCTGCGTCGCGCTCGCCGCCAAGTGCACGCGGTCCTCGCTGAAGTGGATCGAGGACCGCCGCGAGAACCTCGTCGCCGGCGGGAGCGCTCGGAGCGAGCGCGCCACGGTCACGATGGCGTTCGACGACGACGGCCACATCCTCGGCGTGGACGTCGACCACCTCGACGAGGCCGGCGCGTACCCGATCGGCGGCACGATGAGCGCCGCCGGGGGCGTGTACATGATGTTCTCCGGCCCGTACCGCATGCCGAAGGTGCGCTTTCGCAGCCGTACCGCGTGGACCAACGTCGTCGGGCGCATCGCGTACCGGGGCCCGTGGATGATGGAGACGCTCGCGCGCGAGCAGATGATGGACATCGCGGCGGCCGAGTTGGGGATGGACCCGATCGAACTGCGGCGACGCAACGTGCTGGCCGGCGGCGACCTGCCGTACTCGACCCCGAGCGGCATCGTGCTCGATGCCATCACTCCCGCGGACACCCTCGAACAGGCAGCCGCTGTCCTCGACTACGCGGGCTTCCGCGCCGCGCAGGCCGAGGCGCGCGCGGAGGGCCGCTACCTGGGCGTCGGCTTCAGCCTCTACGTCGAACGCGGCGGCCTCGCGTACGGCGTGATGGGCTCCGAGGTCGCCACCGTGCGGATCGAGCCCGACGGCACGGTGTACGTGCTCATGGGGAGCGGCAACCACGGCCAGAGCCTCGAGACGACGATGCCGCAGGTCGTGGCCGAGCACCTCGGTGTCGACGTCGACGACGTGCTGCTCGTGCAGGGCGACACCATGGCGTCTCCCTTCGGCGCCGGGACCGGCGGCAGCCGCAGCGCGGTCGTCGGCGGGACGGTGGCGCGCCTCGCGGCGCTCGCGGTGCGCGACCAGGTCCTGCAGGTCGCGGGCCACCTCCTCGAGGCGTCACCCGACGATCTCGAGATCGACCACGGCCGCATCCACGTGCGCGGCACGCCGCACATCTCGACAACGGTGCGCGACGTCGCGCAGCGCGCGTACACGGAGCGGCTCCTCCTTCCACCCGACGTCTCGCCGGGACTCGAGGCCACCGAGCGGTTCACCGGCCCCGAATACACCTGGTCGAACGCCTGCCACGTGTGCACGTGCGAGGTCGACGTCACCACCGGTCGGGTACGCGTCGACCGCTTCCTCGTGAGCGAGGACTGCGGCGTGATCATCAACCCGATGGTCGTCGATGGGCAGATCGCCGGCGGCGCGGTCCAGGGCATCGGCGGCGTGCTCTACGAGCACATGGCGTTCGACGACCGGGGCAACCCCCTCGCGAGCACGTTCCTCGACTACCTCGTGCCCACGAGCGCCGAGGTTCCGCTGCTCGAGTGCTCGCACATCGAGACACCGTCGGCGTTGCCCGGCGGGCACAAGGGCATGGGCGAAGGCGGCGCGATCGGGTCCCCGGCCGCGGTGATGAACGCGATCGCCGACGCGCTCGCGCCGCTCGGTGTGCGACCGACCGACCAGCCCCTCGGCCCGAACGAACTGCTCCACCTGCTGTTGGCGCGCTCGCGCGCGTCGGTATAGGGTCGTCAACGTCGGTGTTGACCACGACGCGGGTCCGGGGGAGACGGCGATGACCGGTGTGGAGGAATCCGTCGGGATCGACACGAGCGACCTCGACCGCTACGTCGGCCAGTCGTTCGGCGGCGGCCAGCTGCTCGAGCCGATCGCGGTGAACGACATCCGCCGGTGGGTGCAGGGCATGCAGTACCCGAACCCGCTCCACTACGACGCCGAGTTCGCGGCGACCACCCGCTTCGGAGGCATCGTCGCCCCGCAGTCGTTCATGGTGAACACCGACATCGGGCACGGTTCGATGCCGTCGGTGTTCGGGAAGATCCCCGGTTCTCACATGGTGTTCGGGGGCGACGAGTGGTGGTTCTACGGCCACACCGTCGTTCCCGGGGACCAGATCACCGTGCACCGGCGCCACCACGACTACCGCGTGGCGGAGACCAAGTTCGCCGGCCCGACCGTGTTCGGGCGCGGCGACAGCGTGCACGTGAACCAGCGCGGCGAGGCGGTGTCGAAGCAGCGCTCGACGTCGGTTCGCTACCTCGTGGAAGAAGCGAAGCGGCGCAGCTTCTTCGCCTCGTCGATGCCGCTCCCACCCACGTGGACCGCGGCCCAGCTCGACGAGCTCTACGAGCGTCGCCTCGCGTGGATCCTCTCCGGACGCGAAGGTCACACTCCCAGCTGGACCGACGCCGAACCGGGCCTGCCGTTGCCCACGTGCCCGATCGGGCCGCACACCATCCAGACCTTCGCCACCGAGTGGCGCGCGTTCACGTCGGTCGTCTGGGGCACAACGAAGGATCTCTGGAAGGACTTCAGCGGGATCGACGGCGGCTGGCTCCCCGAGATGACGCGCGACGACGAGCTCGCCAAGATCGACCCGTCGCAGGGCGACGGCATGTACCGCGGCGCGTCGCGCGGTCACGTCGATGGCGAGGCCGCCGACATCGTCGGCCTCCCGCGCGGGTACGGGTACGGCGCGTCCATGGGCGCGTGGGCGCTCAACTACGTCGCGTTCTGGTCCGGGCACGACGGCTTCATCCGCCACTCCACGATCCAGTACCGCACGCCGCCCTTCGTGGGCGACGTGACGTTCGTCGACGGCACCGTCACCGAGCGACGCGAGGACGCCGTCCTCGGCGTGGGGATCGCGACGGTCGAGGTCGTGATGACCAACCAGGACCAGATCGTCGTCGCCCGCGGGTCGATCGAGGTCGAGCTCCCGTCGTGACCTGGAGCACGCGCACGACGCCACCCGAGCTGGCGCAGCGCTACGTGGACGCGGGGTGGTGGGTCGACGAAGGGCTGGGTGAGTACCTGCACGCGCGGCTGTGCGAGATGCCGGAGTTCGAGTTCCGCGTCTGGTCCGACGTGCGGCCGTGGCGCGGCACCGTGGGCGACGTCCACGAGATGGCGCTCCGCGCCGCATCGGGCTTCCACGCCCTCGGCGTCCGCCCGGGCGACGTGGTGTCGATCCAGATCCCCAACTGGGTCGAGGCTGCCGCGGTGTTCTGGGGCCTGTCGATCCTCGGCGCGGTCCCCGTGCCGATCGTCCACTTCTACGGGGCGAAGGAGGTCGAGTTCATCCTGCGCGAGTCGGGCGCGGTCGTCCACGTGTCGGCGGACCACTTCGGGCACACCGACTTCCTCGAACAGCTCCGTGCCGCGACCCCGAACGCGACCGCGCTGCGCGAGATCGTCGTCGTCGGCGAGGACGACGGCGGGCACCGGCCCTTCCGTGCGCTCCTCGCGCACGAACCTCTCCAGGGCCCGACCCACCTCGAGCCCGGCGCGCCCGCGTTCGTCGGCTACACGTCGGGCACCACCGCCAACCCGAAGGGAGTGGTGCACTCGCAGCGCTCCGCCCTCGCCGAGGTGCGCATCAAGACGGTCGAGCGCCCGTGGCCCGCGAGCGACCGGCCGAACATCATCGGCGCACCGGTGAGCCACGCGACCGGGATGCTCGGCGGGCTGCTCTCGCCGCTCGTGTGGCGCTTCCCGATCCACTTCATCGACCGATGGGACCCGGGCGCGGTCCTCCACGCCATGGCGGAAGCCGACCTGACGGCAGGGAGCGGCGGGCCCTACTTCCTGTCCAGCCTCCTCGACCATCCCGACTGCACACCCGACCACGTGCGGCGCATCCGCCACGTGGCGATCGGCGGTTCGTCGGTACCCGACGCCCTCGCCGAGCGCGCCACCTCGCTCGGTGTCTCCATCGTGCGCGGGTACGGGTCGACCGAGCACCCGTCGACCACCGGCGCGCACCACGAGGAGCCGGAGGCGAAGCGCCTCCACACCGACGGGCGGCCGCACCCCGGGGTCGAGGTGCGCGTCGTCGACGACGACGGGCACGATGTCCCGACGGGCGACGACGGCGAAGTGCTGAGCCGGGGCCCCGAGCTCTTCGAGGGGTACACCGACCCGGAGCTGACCAAGGCGGCGATCGACGACGACGGCTGGTACGCCACCGGCGACGTCGGCCGGCTCGACGCCGACGGCTGGGTCACCATCACCGATCGGAAGAAGGACATCATCGTGCGGGGCGGCGAGAAGGTGAGCGCCGTCGAGGTCGAGCAGCTCCTCTACCAGCTCCCCGGCGTCGCCGAGCTCGCCGTCGTCGCCGCGCCCGACGCCCGCCTCGGCGAGCACGGCTGTGTCTTCGTGCGCGTCGCGCCCGGTGCGCGGACACCCGACCTCGATGCGGTGCGGGCTCACCTCGACGCCGCCGGGCTCGCGCGGCAGAAGTGGCCGGAGGAGCTCCGCGTGGTCGACGACTTCCCGCGGACCCCTTCGGGCAAGATCAAGAAGCACGTCCTGCGCGACGACCTCCGCTGCGGAGCAACATGAGCGAGCGTCGGCGCGGCGGGTGTCCCGCCGAGCAGCGAGCGTGGCCCGAGCGGTCCGGTGCGCAGCACCGAGAGCGGAGCAACATGAGCGAGCGTCGCGCGGCGGGTGTCCCGCCGAGCAGCGAGCGTGGCCCGAGCGGCCCGGTGCGCAGCACCGAGACCGGACCAACATGAGCGTCGGGCTCGCCGAAACCGACCGGCTCGTCGCCTGGAGCGACGCGCACCTGCCCGGGAGTGGCGAGTTGCTCGTGCGCCGGATGACGGCGGGCGCGTCGAACGAGGTCTTCGAGCTGGTGCGGAGCGGCCGCCGGTGGGTGCTGCGGCGTCCCGCGCCGTCGTCGCGCGCGCCACAGGAGAACCTGCTCCGCGAGTTCCGGCTGCTCACCGCGCTCGACGCCACCGACGTGCCCCACCCGCGCGCGGTGGTGGCGTGCGACGATCCGCAGGTCATCGGGGCGATGTTCTATGTCATGGAGTACGTCGACGGGTTCACGCCCACACGCGACCTGCCCGCCCCGTTCGCCGAGGACGAGGGAGCGCGGCACGGGCTCGGGCTCGGGCTCCTCGACGGCCTGACCACCCTCGGCGCGGTGGACTGGGCGGCCATCGGGCTCGATGGTTTCGGCCGGCCCGACGGATTCCTCGAGCGCCAGGTGTCGCGCTGGCTGGCGTTCGACGCGTCGGCGCGGACGCGTCCCCTCGAGCACCTCGACACCGTGGCGGGGTGGCTCGACGCGAACCGCCCCCCGGGTGGGACGCCCGCGATCATGCACGGCGACTACCAGTTCGCGAACGCGATGTTCCGCCACGGCACGCCGGCGCGCCTCGCGGCGATCATCGACTGGGAGCAGTCCACGGTCGGCGATCCCCTCGTCGACCTCGGCTGGCTCCTCGCGCTCTGGGACGAACCGGGCGAGGAGCCCATCCGCGGCGCCGGTGAGGAGCGTGTGAGCGCGCTTGCCGGGTTCCCGACCCGAGCCGAGCTCACCGAGCGCTACGCGCGGCGCACCGGCCGCGATCTCGACCACCTGGGGTGGTACGAGGTGTTCGCCCTCTTCAAGCTCGCGCTCGTGCTGGAAGGTGCGTACACACGGCACGCGAGCGGGCGGAGCGACAACCCCGCGCACGCGCGCCTCGAGCGGATGGTGCCGAGCCTGCTGGCGAGCGCCGCACGCCTGGTGGCCGCCGGCGGCCACCCGCGCTGAGACGCGAGGGAACGGCTGCCGATGGCGTGGGACTTCGAGACCGACCCGGGCTTCCAGGAGCAGCTCGACTGGATCGACGCGTTCGTCCGCGAGCATGTCGAGCCGCTCGACCTGCTGCTCGGGAACCCCCACGACAAGGGCGACGAGCACGCCATGGCAGCGGTGCGCCCCCTGTACGACACGGTGAAGGCGCGGGGGTTGTGGGCGTGCCATCTCGGTCCCCAGCTCGGAGGGCAGGGGTACGGCCAGCTGAAGCTGGCGCTGATGAACGAGATCCTCGGGCGATCGCGGTGGGCCCCGTCGGTGTTCGGGTGCCAGGCCCCGGACTCCGGCAACGCGGAGATCCTGGCCCACTTCGGGACCGAGGAGCAGAAGGCCGAGTACCTCGAGCCGCTGCTCGACGGCGGCATCTCGTCGTGTTACTCGATGACCGAACCGCACGCCGGGGCGGACCCCGCGCTGTTCACGACGCGCGCGGTCCGTGACGGCACCGACTGGGTGATCACCGGCGAGAAATGGTTCTCGTCGAACGCGCGCTACGCGTCGTTCTTCATCGTGATGGCGGTCACGGACCCCGACGCCGGCCCGTACCGCGGCATGTCCATGTTCATCGTGCCCGCGGGTACGCCGGGGCTCGAGATCGTGCGCAACGTGGGCCTGGGTGGCGAGCCGGGGCGCGAGGCGAGCCACGCGTACCTCCGGTACGACGACGTGCGGGTGCCGGCCGACTGCCTGCTCGGAGACGAGGGTGGTGCGTTCGTAATCTCCCAAACGCGGCTGGGCGGCGGTCGCGTCCATCACGCGATGCGGACCATCGCGCGCATCCGGGTCGCTTTCGACATGATGTGCGAACGCGCGGTGTCGCGCCAGACGCGCAAGGGCTCGCTCGCGACGCTCCAGATGGTGCAGGAGAGCGTCGCCGACAGTTGGATCGAGATCGAACAGTTCCGCCTGCTCGTCCTGCGTACCGCGTGGCTCATCGACCGTCACCAGGACTACCAGAAGGTGCGCAAGGACATCGCAGCCGTGAAGGTGGCGATGCCGAAGGTGTACCACGACGTCGTGCAACGGGCGATGCACCTGCACGGGGCGCTCGGTGTCTCGAACGAGATGCCCTTCGCCGACATGCTCCTCCAGGCCGAGGTGCTGGCGATCGCCGACGGCCCGACCGAGGTGCACAAGGTCACCGTCGCCCGCCAGGTGCTCGAGCAGTACGCGCCAGTCGATGGTCTCTGGCCCACACAACACCTCCCCGCGCGGCTCGAAGCGGCGCGCGCGCAGTACGCCGAGCTGGTCGAGCACCTCGCCGGCAACGAAGAGGACGACCTGAGCGAGCGGGGGCCGAGGTGAGCAGGTCGGCGCGCGCCCGCGCACAGCTCGACCACCCGGTGATCGACGCCGACGGTCACTTCCTCGAGTTCAGCCCGCTGTTCGCGGAGGACGTGAGCGGGCTCGTGCGGGAGATCGGCGGGCCCACCGTGCACGAGCGGTTCCTGCGCAGCCGGATCGGCCCGTGGGACGCCAAGACCCGCCCGGCGGGTGACCCACGCGAGAGCTGGCGTGCCGCCGACCCGTTCTGGGGCTGGCCGGCGGCCAACACCCTCGACCGGGCCACTGCGCACCTCCCCCGCCTGCTGCTCGAGCGGCTCGACGAGCTCGGCCTCGACTTCGCGGTGCTGTACCCGAGCCACGGCCTGTCGTACGGGCACGCGCTCGCGTACCGCTACGCGCTCGATCCGGAGCTCGCGCAGGTCGTGTCGCGTGCGATGAACACGGTGTTCGCGGAGATGTTCCGGTCGGCCTCGTCACGCGTCGCGGTTGCTGCCTCGATCCCGATGCACACGCCCTCGATCGCGATCGAGGAGCTCGACCACGCGGTGCACACGCTCGGGCTGCGGGCGGCGCGCATCAACGGCTACGCGGTGCGCGCCATCCCGCGTGTGCACCGTGAGCACCCCGAGCTCCTGGCGTTCGCCAACCACTTCGACACGTTCGGCCTCGACAGCGAGTACGACTACGACCCGTTCTGGGCGCGGTGTGTCGAGCTCGGTATCGCGCCGGCGACGCACTCGAGCCAGCTCAACCGGCCCGCACGGTCGGTGTCGAACTACGTGTACAACCACATTGGCGGGCTCGCGCACGCGCACGAGGCGCTCTGCAAGTCGCTCCTTCTCGGCGGCGTGACGCGGCGGTTCCCCGCGCTCCGCGTCGCCTTCCTCGAAGCCGGCGTGGGGTGGGCGTGCGTCCTGCTCGCCGATCTCGTCGGCCACTGGGAGAAGCGCAACGCACAGGCGCTGCGCGACCACCTCGACCCTGCCCGCCTCGACGTCGACCTGCTCGTCGAGTTCATCGGGCAGTACGGCACGCCCGACGTGCAGGCGCGGGTCGACGCCGTGCGCGCGTGGCTCACCACGCCCGAACCGGTCCCTGCCGAGCTCGACGACTTTGCTGCCGCCGCGATCGCCGACGCGCGGGAGATCGTCGAGCGCTTCGTCCCGAACTTCTACTTCGGCTGCGAGGGCGACGACCCCGGCGTGTCCTGGGCGTTCAACACGCGGACCAACCCGTTCGGCGCGCAGCTCCGCGCCATGTTCGGCTCCGACATCAGCCACTGGGACGTCCCCGACATGGCCCAGTCGATGGCCGAGGCCTACGAGCAGGTCGAGGACGGCCGGATGAGCGCGGTCGACTTCCGCGATTTCACGTTCACCAACGTGGTACGCCTCTACACCGACGCCAACCCCGGCTTCTTCGAGGGCACGTCGGTCGAAGGTCCGGTGCGGTCGCTCGTCACACCTCGCTGACCACCGACTTCATCGGACCGGTGATGAAGTTCGCCATGTCGTCGGTGGTCTTCTTGCCGGCGGGGCTCGCGAACGCGGTGTGCATCGCTTTCTCGTCGTCGAAGGTCAGCGAGACGACCCAGAACGCCTCGGGCGGCGAGCCGTCGAAGTTGGTGAGCGCGCGGCCGTACTCGTAGGCCAGCAGACCCGGGAGCGCCTCGACCAGTGGCGCGTGGATCCCGACGTAGTGGCGCTCGAAGGCCTCGGGGTCCGCGGGCGGACCGAAGGTGATGGTGATCTTGACCGGCATGCGCGGGTGTCCTATCACGTCCGGACCGCGGTTGCGCCGTACGCCGGGCGCCCGCCCCATCGGACGTGCCTCGCCCCGACGCGCCCACCGCTCGGGGACCTGCGAGCGCCCGCCGGTACGATCCCTCCTCATCGGTCCGAAGGTGCTCGGCGAGAACGGGAGGAGTGACGATGACCGACAAGTCGGCGTTCACGGACGACGAGTGGCACGCTCTGACCGACGCACCGCTGCTGGTGGCGTCGGCTGCGTTCTTCTCGGGCGAGCACGGTCCGATCTCGATGCTGAAGGAGGCGAGCGCCAGCGCGCGGGCGATCTCCCGACCGGGTGAGCGCGGCGCCGCCAACGCGCTCATCGGCCAGATCGTCGCCGAGGCGAACACGAAGGAAGCCCGGCACGACATGAAGGAGCACGGTGGGCCCACGCCGCAGGCCGCAGTCGAGGGCGTCCTCCACGATCTCGAGCCGGCCGCGGCCGCGCTGAAGAAGCTCCCCGCCGACGAGGCGGCACAGGTCGCGGCGTGGTTCGTCGACATCGCCCAGGCGGTCGCGCAATCGGCGAAGACCGTGAACCCCGACGAACAGGCGACGATCGACAAGGTCCGCGCGCTGTTCGGCGTGACGCCGAGCTGAGCTACCCGGGTCGCGACGGCGGACCGGGCACGCCGTAGTGCGCGCGCACGTCGTCGAGCGCCCACCCGGCCATCGAGAGGTGGTCCGCCTGGCTGAAGTCGTCGCAGCACTGCGCACCGCGCCACAACGCCTCACCGAGGAGCTCGGTCGCGCCCGGTCTCGTGAGGGTGCTGTCCTTCGGCATGATCGCGTTGTGTTGCACGAGGCCCGCCTCGTGGATCGCCAGGTTGGCGACGAACTGGATCCAATTCGCGTCGTTGTCGTTCATCGCGAGCGTGAACGCGCCGAGTGCGATCTCGCCGGGGCCGGTGGGCTCGTACCCGGCGATGACGTGGTTCATGTCGTGACTCACGTAGTGCGCAGGTGTGTGGACGTCGGCGCCAGGGGTCGGGATCTTGTTCCGCCGGTAGAACTCCATGTACGCGTGCCCGAGCGTGCCGGCCGGTAGGTCGTGCAGCGCCTCGAGGCGGCGCGCCAGCACCAAGTCGGGCTCCTCGATCGTCAGGTAGTGCCTGCGCAGCGCGGGCTCGGACAGCGTCTCGAGGCTCTGCTCGTAGAAGCGGTCGAAGTCGGCGGTGGCGCGCTCCACGCCGTCGTCGATCCAGTGCCGGGTGATCTCGAGGTCGGGACCGTGCCAGCCCAACGCGGCGGCGTACTCCTCGACGCGCGCGACCTGCGCCGCCGACTCCGGGTGGCGACAGAGCTCGAGCATGACCATCAGCTCCCCGAGCCTGCGTCGCGCCTCGCCATCGGGCACCGCGACGGCCGCGTCCTCGGGCTCCAGCGGGTCGAGCACCGCCGGGTCGAGGTCGGGCCGCTCCCACAAGTGCGCGACGACGGCGCGCAGCACCGCCAACTGCTCGTCGGTCGGACCACTCTCGACGTCGATCGCGCCGAGCAGCGCTCGCGTCACCGGTTCGACGAGATCGCGCGCTACCAGCGCCGGCATCGGTCGAACACTACCGGGACCGTCCCAGGTTCCAAACACTCGCGCATGCGGCGATCTGGTGACGTCTGGTGCGTACCCGGCGCGATCTGCCGATAGCGGGGATTTGGTGCTGGTCCGTCGACGCGGCGAACGACCTCGGTACCCTCGCCCCGCATGGAGACGACTGCGCAAGAACTTCGTGACATCGACATCCGTGCGTCGTTCCGTGGTTATCGCCGCGACGACGTGGACGCAATCCTCGAGCGCGCCGCGACCACGATCGAGCACCTCGAGTTCCGGCTGCAGATCCGCGAGCAGCGGCTGCCGCCCGTGCCGAGCGCGCTACCGGGCGCGCTCCCGGCCCCTGCCGACGATCTCATCGAGAGGACGCTGATCCTCGCGCAGAAGACGGCCGACGCCGCGATCACCGAAGCGGAGGCGCGCGCGGAGCAGCTCGTGACCGACGCGGAGAGGCAGGCCCGCGAGCTCTCCGAGCACGAGCGGTGCCGCGCCGAAGCGGAGATTGCCGAGCTCGACGCGAAGCGCGACGCGTTGACCGCCGACGTCGATGCGCTCGAGCGGTTCGCGACGGAGTACCGCGGTCGCATCCGTCGCGCGATCGAGGACGACTTCGAGCGTCTCGGCGCAGGCCCGGTGGTCGAAACGTCCGGTTCCCGCCGGCGAGCATCCGTCGGTTGAGGCTCACTGGACGCGCCTCGAGCGACGGGTGCTCCTCACGTGCGCGGGACGGTACCCGATCCGCGTCATCAACCGGTCGGGACACCGAACCGTTCTGCCACCGCGAGCCGCTCGCGCGCCCACGCGACCGTGGCGACGTCGGGCTCGCGGCGGCCCGCGCCATCACCGCTCGCGAGCCGGCGCCACCGGTCCACATCGTCGGCGGTGGGCGTGAAGACCTCGTTGACGACGGGCGCGTGCGAGCGAGCACCGATCAGGAGGCCCTCGTAGCCGAGGTCGCGCGCATCCTCGGCGAACCGGCGCACGGCAGACCGGTCACGTCCGATCGGTATCCCGCCGAGGGGGAAGCGCACGCCGGCGGCGCGGGCGTCGACCAGCACCCGGGCGCGCACGAACTCGGTCTCCCGGCCGGTGGGCGTCCCGCGGAACCCGATCGACCGCGCGAGGTCGCCACCGGGCGCGACGATCCCACCCATGTGCGCGACGCGCGTGGACGCGCACGCGATCCCGTACGCCTCGTGCACGGCGCGGGCGCTCTCGATCAGCGGGTGCACCACCACCGTGCCGCGTTCGCGGCCCGCGTCGGCTTCGGCCGCGGCCAGCAGCCGGTCCACGATCGCGACATCCCCCGGCCGCTCGATCTTGGCCAGCGCGATCCCGTACACGCCGGCTCGCACCGCGGCCGCGACGTCGTCGGCGGTCTCGCCCGACGCGATCGGGTTGACCCGCACGACGACCAGCTTCGCGGCGTCGGTCAACCTGTGCGCGTGCGTGTCGACGAGCACACGGGCCCTCGCGAGGTCCGCACGCGGCACGCCGCCTTCGAGGTCCACGTACACCGCGTCCGCGGCCGACTCGGCCGCGGCTCGCAGCCGCTCCTCGTCGTGACCGGCAACGAGCAGGGCCGACCGGATCGGCAGCGCCGCCGTCACCGGGACTGCGGTGTGTGCTCGCGGGCGAGGCGCTCGCGCAATTCCGAGTGGCGCACCTTGCCCGTCGTGGTGAGCGGCAGCGCGTCGACGGGGATCACCCGCTCGGGGTGCTTGTAGCGCGCGACGCCGGCGTCGGTCAGCGCGGCGGTGAGCTCGGCGACGGTTGGCGCCGTCCCCGCTCGGGGAACGACGAAGGCGCAGATGCGCTCGCCGTACCGCTCGTCGGGCTCGCCGACCACCGCCACATCGGCGACGTCCGGATGGCGGAGGAGCAGCTCCTCGACCTCTCGAGGGCTCACGTTGAGCCCGCCTCGGATGATCAGGTCGCGCAGGCGCCCGACCACGTGCAGGTTGCCGCCGGCCTCGAACCACCCGGCGTCGCGCGTCACCTGCCATCCGTCGTCGTGGTAGGTGTCGGCGGTCAGCTCCGGCTGGTTCCAGTAGCCGAGCGACACGTTCGGCCCGCGGCAGAGCAGCTCGCCGGCAATGCCGGGCGGACACTCGGTACCCGACTCGTCGACCGCGACGAGCTCCACGCCGGGGAGGGCGCGGCCGTCGGTCGACGTGAGCAGCTCGATCGGGTCGTCGAGACGTCCGAGCGCGCTGTGCAAGTGCTCGGTCTGGCCGTACCCGGGCACCAGCTCGAGCCCGAGCTGCTCGCGTGCGTCGACACACATCTGCCGTGGGATGGGCGCCCCGGCGCAGATCATGCGCAGCGGGTCGGCCGGGCGCCACTCACCGGCGAGCGCGACGAGGTCGCGTGCAAGGGTGGGCGGCCCGTACGTGAAGGTCCCGCCCTCGCGGTCGAGGAGGTCGGCGGCCACCGCCGCATCCCAGCGCTCCATCGACACGAGGCAGGCGCCAGCGTGCAGGGCGAACCGCAGGCCCCAGCACAGCCCGCCGCCCCAGCTCATCGGGATGGCGCAGAGGAGCGTGTCGTCGGGGCCGAGGCGCATGATCTCGGCGACGGTGCGCGCGCTGTACATCGACTCCTCGTGGTTGTGCGCGACGCCCTTGATCGCGACGGTCCCGGACGTGTTCAGGATGAACGCCGCTTCGTCGGGTGTGTGCGGTGACGCGTCGGGGAGTGCCGAGACCGGCACGCGCTCGAGCAATTCCGCGACGGGGACGGACCGGCCGGCGCGGCCCGGCGCGGTGGACGCGTGGATGACCCCGTAGTCGACGTCGCGGTACGTGCCCGGGTGGAGCACGAGCGTGCTGCCCAGCAGACCGGTGACCTGGTCGATCTCGTGCTCGCGGAACTGGATCGCCAATGGGTTGTGGATGCCACCGGCGAGCTCGACGGCGAGGTGTACGACGACGCACGGATAGCCGTTCGGGAGCTGGGTCGAGACGACGTCGCCGCGCGTGATCCCGAGATCCACCAGCGACGCGGCGACGCGTTGCACATCGCCCCAGAGCTCGCGGTACGTGGCGCGGCGAGCGCCGTCGACCACTGCCGTGCGCGTGGGCGCGGTCGCGGCCCAGTGGTGCACGTCGTCGGTGAGGCGGCCGTCGCGCCACCAGCCCTCTTCGCGGTACCGCGCCCGCGTAGCGGCTGCCGTCGTCATGGTGTGGCAGCCGCGGTGAGCCGCCGCGCCGTGTCGACGATGCTCTCGAGCGACGATCCCGGCGTGAAGACCGTCACGCCCTCTGCCTCGAGGCGGTCGCGAGCCCATGGCGGGATCGTGCCGCCCGCCATGATCGCGACGTCGCCTGCACGCTCACGCACGCGCCGGACGACCCGCTCGACGACCTCGACACGGCCGCCGACGTTGAGGCCGACGAGCGCGACGTCCTCCTCGACCGCCGCAGCCGCGATCTGGTCGCACGTGGCCTGACCGAGGCTCACGACCTCGAAGCCGGCGTCGCGGAGCGCCCGCGTCACGAGGAACACCCCGACCCAGTGTCCGTCGAGGCTCGTCTTGGCGACGAGCACGCGAGCACGCGCGCTGTTCACCATCGAGCCGGCGCGTCCCAACAGCCGAAGGCCTCGCGGTAGACGGTGCCGATCTCGCCGATGCTCGCGTCCGCCGCGACCGCGTCGAGCATGAGCGGCACGACGTTGGCCTGGCTGCGGCACCCGGCCTCGAGCGCCTGCAGGGCGCCCGTTGCCGCCCGCCCGTCGCGAGTGGTGCGCAGCTCGCGCAAACGGACCATGGCGCGCTCCCACGCGTCCGCGCCCTGGGCGAACCCGACGATCGGGAACTCGCACACGTCGTCGACGAAGTCGGTCACGCCGACGACGTCGCGCCCGGAGCCCCGGCCGAGACCCCACTCGGCGAGCTGGTTGTCGGCGGCGCGCTGCGCCAGCCACCCGTCCTCGAGCGTGGCGACGAACCCGCCGCGTGCCTGGATCTCCTCGAAGAACGCCCACGCGCGCTCCTCGAGCTCGCTCGTCAGGCGTTCGAGGAAGAACGAGCCTCCGAGCGGGTCGGCCACGTCCATGAGCCCTTCGCACTCGTGCTGGAGGATCTGCTGGATGCGGATCGACATCTGGTGCGCATGGTCGGACGGGATCGAGATCGCCTCGTCGTAGCCGGACACACCGAGCGACTGGGTGCCGCCGAGCGCCGCGGCCAGGGCCATGAGCGTGCCGCGGACGATGTTGTTGAGCGGCTGGTCGTACGTCATGGCCGAGCCCGCGGTGACCACGTGGATGCGCAGCCGCAGCGCGCGCTCGTCGTCGACCCCGTAGCGGGAGCGAAGGAGGTCGCACCACATCTTGCGGGCGGCGCGGAGCTTCGCGACGTCCTCGAAGAACGCCATCGATGTTCGGAGGTTGATCCCGCCGATCTGCCGTGCGAACGAGTCGACGCGGCGCCCCCGTGCGGTTACCGCCTCGAAGTACTCGACCGCGTTCGCGAACAGCGCGCCGAGCTCCTGAGCGGCGTTCAGGCCGGAGTCGGCGCCGTTGTAACCCGCGATCGACACCGGTACCCAGCGGGGCATGCGCTCGGCGCAGAACTCGATGAGGTCGCAGTTGAGCCGCAGGCCGGCGCGCGGCGGGATCTGGTCCTTGGTGACGCAGCCCACGTAGGTGAGGAAGAAGTCGGACTGCCCGGTGCCGCTGAGTTGCGTGAAGTCGAGGCCACGCCGCGACGCGGCAACCCAGTACGACGACAGGCAGAACGGTCCGGCCTGCACGACGCCGGCACCGGGATGCGCGTACGAGTGGTCGATCGGCACGCCCTCGATGGCACGCTCGACGTCGCGCGCGCTCAACAGCACTGCGCCGGTCTGCCCGACGTCCTCTCGCCGCGCCTCGACCTCCGGGTGGTCGGCGTCGTACAGATGGTCGTTCGTGACCCGGTCGCGCTTCATGATGAAGCCGGTCTCGCCCTGCGCGAGGAGGAAGCGGAGCCGCTCGGCCATCTCCTCGGGTGAGCCGTAGCCGCTGAGCTGGAAGATCCGCCAGGGCTGCGCGCGGTACATCTCCGGGTAGGCGCCGCGGAGGAAGGGTGGCGATCCCGGGGGCGCGGCCAGCACGTCGCGCCAGGCCGCCGGCACGTCGGCGTCCGAGTAGTTCGGGTGCAGGGGGATGCCCGAACGTGTGAGCGGCTCGTCCCCCATTCGATCCTCCGGCGCGCCGGGTGCGCGACCCGGTATCGTCGAGTCACGGTCGATCAACAGCGACGTTGACGATATCAGTGGTGCTCGACGGCGGCAACCGTGGACGCGCGCGTCGACTCGCGTTGGGCGACGCGCTGGCGCAGCACGCGCGCGCTCTTCCCGACCACACCGCCGTCGTGTGCGGTGCGCATCGCGCGACGTATCGCGAGCTCGCCGGGCGCGTCGATCGCGTCGCGGCCGTGCTGCACGCCGCGGGCGTCGAGCGCGGCGAGCGCGTCCTCTGGCTCGGCTACAACTGCCACCGGCTGTTCGAGTGCCTGCTCGCGTGCGCGCGCCTGGGCGCGATCTTCAGCCCCTTGAACTGGCGGTGGGGAACCGAGGAGCTCTCGTCGGCGATTGCCGACGCCGCGCCGCGCGTCGTCGTGTGGCAGCCGCTCGGCGTCGCGTCGCCGGGCGAGCAGCGAGACGCGGTGTGGATCCGTCACGACACCGAGGACGCCGACGGCTACGAGGCCCGGCTGGCGGCCGTGGCCTCGAGCGACTCGGGTGCACGCGCTCCGGAGGACGGGTTCGAGCACCGGCCGGTGCTGATGTTCCACACGGCTGCGTTCGGCGGCCGTCCGAGCGGCGCGCTGTTGCCGGAAGCGGGCTTGTTGCAGCAGGCGGCGATCATGGGGCTGCTGGAGGAGGCGTCGCCCGCGTCCACGTACCTGAACTGCGGTCCGTTGTTCCACATCGCCACGATGACCATGACCCTCGCGACGCTCGTGGCGGGCGGCTGCAACGTCTTCGTGCCCAAGGTCGACGCGGCCGAGGTGTGTGCCGTGGTGGCCGCCGAGCGGTGCACGGGCGCGTACGTCCTGCGCCCGACGGCGGAGGAGATCGTGGCGCTGAACCGCGACGGGCGGTTCGACCTCAGCTCGCTCCGGGTCCGCACCGGCCTCGCCGCCTTCGACGCGATGACCTCGGCGGAGACCACGCGCTGGTCGGCGCGGCCGGGAGGGTACGGGCAGACCGAAGCCGGCGGCCTCCTCACGTACCGCGCCCTCGGCCCGCCCCCGATCGGCAGCCACGGCTGGCCGTCGCCGCTCGCGCACGTGCGCGTGGTCGACCCGGACCTGCGCGACGTCGCGCCGGGTGAGACGGGCGAGATCGTGGCGCGGTCGCCGACGGTGATGCTCGCCTACTGGAACCGGCCGGAGCTCACCGCCGAGCGCCAGGCCGGAGGTTGGCACCACACGCGCGATTTGGGCCGGATCGAGGCCGACGGCTCGCTCACGTTCGTCGGCCCGATGAGCCGCATCGTCAAGTCGGCATCGGAGAACGTCTACCCGGCTGAGGTCGAGGCGTGCCTCGCGACCCACCCGGCCGTCGCCGAGGTCGCGGTGATCGGCGTCCCCGATCCGGTGTGGACGCAGCGGGTGAAGGCCGTCGTGGTGCGGGAGCCGGGTGCCGACGTCACGCCCGACGAGCTGGTGGAGCACTGCCGGGCGCACCTCGCGTCGTACAAGAAGCCGCGCGAGGTCGTGTTCGCCGACGCACTCCCCCGCCGCGACGGCCGCGTCGACTACGACCGCCTCGACGCCGACCACGGCGGCGGCAACTACCCCGGATCCGTGACCGACTACCCGACCTGACGCCACACCGATCGAACTTGCGTCACTCACCGACCCTCTACGTCGCTGGGTGACGCAACTTCGGAGGGTCAGGCCGGCATCAGGTTGCCGCCGTCGACGCACAGGACCTGACCGGTGACGAGGGCGGCGTCGTCGCTCGCGAAGAAGGCCACGACACCGGCGAGGTCGGACGGCTCCACGACGCGGCGCATCGCCGACATCATGCGCAGCTCTTCGATCCGCTCGGGTGTGAGCGTCTTCAGTGCGCCGTCGCTCATCGTGACGCCCGGGGCGATGCAGTTCACCGTGATGTTGTACTGGCCGAGCTGCCCGGCAAGGTACTTGGTGAGGCCGAGGATCCCCCACTTCGTCTGGTTGTACGACCAGCTGTGCACGCCCTCGAACGTCGCTTCGAAGGTCGGATGCATGTACGCGCCCGCCGACGAGATGTTGACGATCCGGCCCCAGTGCCGTTCGACCATGGCGGGCGCGACGGCGCGCGCCATGAGCCATGCGCCGTGGAGGTTCACCCGGAAGGCGAGCTGCAGGTAGTCGTAGCTGTGGTCGGACTTGTCGAAGTCCTGGAAGAGCGCGGCGTTGTTGACGAGGATGTCGATGCGCCCGAACGCGTCGAGGACGGCCTGCGCGCAGTGCAACGTCGACGCCTCGTCGGCGACGTCGGTGCGGACCAGGATGACATCGCCGTGCTCCTCGAGATCGCGGAGGCCGGCAGCGCCGCGCGCCTCGGACAGCTCGGCGACCGCAACCTTGGCGCCCTCGCTCAACAGCCGCCGCGCGTACTCCTTGCCGATCCCCTGGCCGGCGCCGGTGACGATCGCGACGCGATCCTGGAGGCGCATCGTCCGGCTCAGCCGACCGGCCAGTAGACCGTCTTCAGCTCGACGTATTCGTGCAGGCCGTGGTCGGACAGCTCGCGCCCGATGCCGCTCTGCTTGTAGCCGCCGAACGTGCCGTTCATACTGAGGCCGATCGTCCCGTTCACGTTCACGGTGCCGACGCGCAGCCGCTGCGCGATGGCATACGCCTTCTTCACGTCGCCGGCCCACACCCATGCGCAGAGGCCGTACCGCGAGTCGTTGGCGATCTGCACGGCCTCGTCGTCGCTCGAGAACGGGATCACGGCCGCGACCGGGCCGAAGATCTCGTCCTGCGCGATCTGCATCGAATTCTTCGCGTTCGTGAACAACGTCGGCTCGACGTAGAAGCCGCGGTCGAACGCCGGCCGTCCGCCGCCGAACGCGACCGTCGCGCCCTCCTCGATACCGCTGCGCACGTACCGTTCGACCCGCGCCCGTTGCACCTCGCGGATCAACGGCCCCATGGTCGTCGCGCCGTCGGCCGGGTCTCCGACGCGGACGTCCTGCAGGTGTCGCAGCATCGCGTCGACCACTTGGTCGTGCACGCTCTCGTGCACGAGCACGCGTGTCGGCGTGCCGCAGCCCTGACCCGAGTGGCGCACGAAGGCGTTCGCGGCGAGCGCGGACGCGGCGGCCAGGTCGGCGTCGGGAAAGATCATGTTCGGCGACTTGCCCCCGAGCTCGAGCAGCACGCGCTTCAACGTGGGTGCCGCCTGTCCCATGATCGCCCGCCCCACCGTGTCGGAGCCGGTGAAGGTCACCATGTCGACGGCGGGGTGCTCCGTGAGCGCCCGGGCGACGTCGTCGCCGCCGACGAGGACGTTGACGGTGCCCGGTGGCAGGTCGCTCGCCGCCACGGCCTCGGCGATGAAGAAGGCTTCGAGCGGCGTGTAGGGCGACGGCTTCAGCACCACGGTGTTCCCCGTCGCCAGCGCGGGCCCGAGCTTGAAGAGGTCGAGCAGCACCGGGAAGTTGAAGCCCGTGATCGCGGCGACCACGCCGACCGGCTCCTTGTGGATGACGCCCTGGCCGAGGCGCTCGTTGTGGATCGGCGGGAGCGCTTCGACGAAGGGAAACGTGGCCGCCCGCTCGGCCCACTGGCGGAAGAACCCGAGCGGCGTGCGGGTCTGCCCGGATCCGGCGAGGTCGCGCGTCGCGCCCGCCTCGGCGACGTTCAACTCGATGAGGTCGTCGATGCGGTCCGCGAGCGCGTCGGCGAGCCGGAGCAGCGCGCGTGAGCGCTCGGCGGGCGACAGGCGGGGCCAGGAGCCCTCGTCGAACGCGACGCGCGCCGCCGAAACCGCGCAATCGAGGTCGGGGATCGATGCCCGGCCGACGCGCCCGATCACGTCCTCCGTCGCGGGGTTGACGACGATGACCTCCTCGTCGCCCGTGGTATCGGTGAAGCGACCGTCGACGAACATGCCGTAGGTCACCAGGTCAGTGGTCACCACGTGTCTCCACTGCACACTCCTCCGAACTCGATCGAGTCTCGCGTCAGCCACGACGCGTCAGCAACAAGCAGCCTGCCAACGGGCCCAGCCCGCCGTTCGACACCAACGCCACCTCCGCGTCGCGTACTTGGCGGTCGCCGGCCTGCCCGCGCACCTGCAGGCAGGCTTCGCGCAACAACCCGAACCCGTGCATGCGCCCCGCCGACAGCTGCCCACCGTGCGTGTTGATCGGCAGCTCACCCCCGAGACCGATGCGCGCGCCTCCCTCGACGAACGCGCCACTCTCGCCACGCGCACAGAACCCGAGCGCTTCGAGCCACAAGAGCACGAGGATCGAGAAGCCGTCGTACAGGGCCGCGACGTCCACGTCGCCCGGCCCCAGGTCGGTGCGCGACCACAGTTGCGCGGCGGCGTCACGCGCCGCGACCGCGGTCAGGTCCTCCCACTGGTCCCAGCCGGGACGAGCGGTGAGCGCCACGCCGACCGCCTCGATCCCGACCGCCGGCTGCGGGAGGTCGCGCGCGACATCGGCGGGCGATACCACGAATGCGGTCGAGCCGTCGATCGGGACGTCACAATCGTAGAGACAGAGCGGCGTGCTGATCACGCGCGCGTCGAGGTACTCCTCCATGGTCAACGGATCGCGGTAGACGGCCGCGGGGTTGCGGGCCGCGTGTGCGCGGAACGCCACGGGTACCGAGCCGAGCTGCTCACGAGTGGTGCCGTACTCGAAGCAGTGGCGCTGCGCGTAGAGCGCCATCCGGTTCGCGCCCGACACGACGTCGAACGGCAGCAGCCACTGGTTGGCGCCCGTGACGCGGCCCGGCACCTCCACACCCCGGCGGCCACCCGAGCCCTGGCCCGTCGACTCGGTGACCGTGCGGTACACGAGCACGTGTCGCGCGAGCCCGGACGCCACTGCGAGGCACGCGTTCACGACCGCGCCGAGCTGCGACGAGACCTCGAGCCCGGCCGAGTACCACGCGAGCTCGAGCCCGAGCGCGTCCTGCACCTCCCACACGCTCGGTCCCGTCACGGAGCGGCGCGCGCCGTCGGCCGCGCTCGGGAACGACGCCAGGCCGTCGACGTCGTGGAACGACAGTCCCGCGTCGGCCACCGCAGCACAGCACGCCTCGACGCTGAGGTCGAGGTCGTCGCGCCCGAGCCGGCGGCCGAGTGGGGACCCCCCGATCCCCGAGATCACCGCGCGCCGTTCGAACGGGTCCTCCATCGCTAGGCCGAGGGCCGGAACAGCGGGAGGTAGACGTCGTCGTCGTGCTCGAACACGACCTCGACCGGCATGCCGACGTGCACGTCGGCGGGCGCGCACCCGACGATGTCGGTGAGCAGTCGCAACCCCGGTTGCTCGGCAAGCTCGACGATCGCGATCACGTACGGGTCGGTGAGGCGCTCGCTCCACGCCTGCCGGTTGACGGTGAACGTGTACACGCGACCCCGTCCGCTCACCGGCGCGGCTTCGAGGTCGGAGGAGAAGCAGGAGCGACAGACCGGGGCGGGCGGGTGGCCGAACCGGCCGCACGCGCGGCAGCGCTGGACGCGGAGCCGGCCGTCGGCGCCGCTCGTCCAGAAGAACTCGTTGAGCGGGGTCAGCGCCGGGAGCATCCGGCCCGACGCGTCACTCATCGGCGAGCCGGACCGCTTTGTACCCCGAGCGCGGGAGCCGTCCGCGCGGGACGACCTCCACGTCGGCCTCGACACCGAGGCGGTCGCGAATCGCCGTCGCGCATGCGGCGCGTGCGGCGTCGAGATCGGCGCCTGATCCCCGCTCGACCCGGACGCGCAAGCGTCGCGCGCCGGGCGCCGGGCGGACCACGACATACTCGAGCGTCGGGTCGTTCACGGCGCGGAGGTCGCGGAGCGCACGCTCGACTTCGATCACCTGGAACCGCCGGCCGTCCACCGACAGCAGATGGCTCGCCCGGCCGCCCCAGAGCGCGCGGATGGTCGTCTCGCCGCACACGCACGGCTCACGGACGATGCTGCACGCCTCCTCGAGGTCGTACCGGAGGAGGCCGTTGTCGCGATCGAGCGTGGTGATGGTGAGGCTCCCCCATTCACCGTCGGGCACCGACCGGCCGGTCGACGGGTCGACCGCCTGCACGACGGCCCAGTCCTCGTTGACGTGGCCACCCGGCGCCTGGTGACACGCACTGCCGACGAAGGCGTAGCACTCCGATCCCCCGCTCTGCAGCGGCGCGTCGTCACCCGGCCCCTCGTAGAAGTTCTGCTCGAGGCCGAGGTCGGCACGGGGGTCGAGGCCCAGCTTCGTGGCCACGTCCCAGAAGCGACCGACCGAGTAGTGGGAGAACGGCAGGTCGGGCCGCAGGCGCCGCCACGTGTCGATGCCGAGCTCGGCGAGCTCGTCGGTCTCGGGCGGCGGGACCCACATCGCGAGGAACCCGAAGTACTCGTACGCGCTCTGGAGCAGCATGCCGCCGCCGTACAGGTAGCCCGGATGCGCGTGCGTGACGATCGTGCCCGGTCGCCAGCCGTTCCTCCACCAGTGGCGCGCCGCGCTCTCGCACTCGACCCACAGGTCGTGCCGGGTCCAGAACCGGAGCGTGGGCACGCCGGTCGTTCCGGTGGACGTGCCGACGCGCACGCACTCGCGGATGGTCGTGAAGCGGTAGTCGCCCTCGGGCGGGTGCGCCGCTTCCGCGTCGCGCAGCTCCTGCTTCGTGGTCACCGGGATGGCGTCGAGGTCGTCGAGCCCGGTGACGTCGCGGGCGTCGGTGACTCCCGCGATCGCGAGCTTCCGCGCGAACAGCGGCACCGGCGTCGCGAGCACACGCTCGAGCAGCTCGCGCACCCGTTCGTCCTGCAGCTTTCGGCGCTCGTCGCGATCCATCGTCTGCATGTCGGGGTCCCAGAACCGCTGCGACGGATCGCGCGGTTCGGGTCCGCTCGGCGGGATCGGCCTGGTCACGGCCGGCCCACGCGTTCGACGACGGGTAACCGGAACAGCTCCGCGGCGTTCGTGCCCATCAGGCGATCGACGGTCGCGTCGGGCGCGCCGCCGGCGCGCAACATCTCGATCGCTTCGGATGGGCCGGCCGCGTCGTGGTGCGGGTAGCGCGAACCCCACGCGGCGTTGCGCGCGAAGACGTCGTGCAGACGCCCGACCGACGTCTCCCACCCGTCGAACCCCACCAGCGCCGGGTGCTCGTCGAACACCTCGGCGGGTTCGAGTGAGACCGGGTCCGGCGGCGCCGCGAACACCGTCGGGATCGACACCCAGAGGTACGTCTCCGCCTTCTCCAGCGCCAGCGGGAGCCACGTCGCGCCGGAGTGGAGCAGCACGAAGCGCAACGCGGGATGGTCCTCCATGAGCCCCTGGAAGCACGCGGCGGTGAGGAAGATGCCGTTGTCCTGGAGCGCGGCGACGGGCTCCGCCACCGTGTGGCCGATCTCCATCCGGGCCGACACCCGCTCGAGGAAGCTCCCGGCCGAGGTCGCTTCCGGGTTGGTGATCCCGAGCGCGGGATGGACGCATGCGACCAGACCGAGCTGCTCGATCTGCCGCCACAGCGGCGCGAAGTGCGGGTGGCTGACGTAGGTGCCACGCGGGCTGTCGTGCGAGAAGAACATGGAGCTCGACGTCGCCGCACTCCGGCCCACACGCTCGCTGACCGGCACCTCGTAGAACATCGGCCGGAGCACGACACCCCGCACGCCGAGAGCCGCGACGCGATCGAGCTCGCGCTGCGCGAAGAGCAGGCTCTGTACCGGCAGCACCGCGGCAGGGAACAGGCGGTCGGGCGCGGCCGACGCGTGGTCGAGGGCCCAGTCGTTGTAGGCACGCGCGAGCACCGCGGCCGCGTCGGGGTTCTCGACCAGCGGCAGGTGCTCGTTGAACACGGTGGGGAACAGCAGCGCCTGGTCGACGCCCATCGCGTCCATGTCGGCGAGACGTGCCTCCGGGTCCCAGGCGCCGGGATTCAGCGGCGCCGGCTCGTCGGGATCGAGCGCGCCGATCTCGTCGGGTGTCGTGCCCGGGCGCCACACCGCTTCGCGCACGATCTTCGAGTGCCCGGTCTGCGTCGTCTGGCGGCCGTTCCGGATCGTCGTGCGATTGCCGCGGTCGTCGACGCCGTGCCACAGCGCGGCGCGCGCAGCCGCCTGGTACTCACTTGGCACGAAGCGGTCCCACAACGCCTGCGGCTCGTAGACGTGGCTGTCGACGTCGACGACCGCGCTCATGCTTCCCGCTCTCGGTGCTGCGCACCGGGCCGCTCGGGCCCCGCTCGCTGCTCGGCGGGATACCCGCCTCGCGGACGCTCGCTCATGCTTCCCGCTCTCGGTGCCAGCCCGATGGCTCGCTCCCTGCGAGCCCGGATACCGGTCTCGCAACCGTTCGCTCGCGTGCACCGGGCCGCTCGGGTCCCGCTCGCTGCTCGGCGGGACACCCGCCTCGACGACCGCGCTCATGCTTCCAACTCGCGGAGGCGGTCGGCGTTGCGACGCGGGTGCGCGACGAGGCGCGCCCACTCGTCGAACGCCGCGCCCTGCGGGAACCAGGCGGGACGCGCGAGCGGGGCCGGCTCCTCGGTGACGAACAGCTTCGGCTCGATCCCGTAGAGGCGGGCCGCGTTCCCACCCATCAGCTGCGCCTGCGCGTGTGGCGGCACGCCGATCTCGTCCATCGTGCGCAGCGCGCTCCACGCGTCGGCCGCGTCGTGGTGATAGCAGTCTGAGGCCCAGATACCGATGTCCGCGAAGCGGTCCCATTGCCGCATCGTGGGTGTTTCGTCCGACTCGAACGAGATCATGCACTGCTCCGAGAACGCCTCCGACGGGAGGCGGCGCGCCACCGCACGCCGCTCGTTGGCGTAGAGCCGGAAGTAGCGGTCGCAGGACTCGAGCATGGTGGGAAGCCACTGCGAGTTGGACTCGAAGACCGCCATCCGCAGCCTCGGGAAGCGATCGAGGAACCCGCCGAGCAGGATCTGCGCCAGCCAGTCCTGCATCTCGTACACGAAGCTCAGCGTCTGTGAGTCGGCGCCGGCGTGCGTGAGCAGCTCACCGGGCGACGCGAGCAGGCCGGGGCCCGCGACGGCCGGCGGCTTGTGCGCAGGGAACGTGTGGATGCCGAGCACGAGCTCGGTCTCCTCGAACGCGTGGTACACGTCCGCGAAGGTCGCGGGGACGATGCCACCGAGTCCGAGCGCGGATGCGACCGGCCGGAGGTCGTTCGGGTAGTTGCCGCGCGCGTCGAACGGGCGGATCAACCCCACCCGGAACCCGCGCTCGGCCACACGCCGGATCTCCCGGATCGTGAGCTCCGCGCTCTGTGCCGGGAGGAGCGCGGCCGGGAAGAGCCGGTCGGGCGCTTCCGCGCACCAGTCGAACACGAAGTCGTTGTAGGCGCGGCAGAACGCACTCGCGCCGTTCGGGTCGGCGGCGAACGGGAGATGCGCGATCACCTTGGTCGGGATCACCAACACCTGGTCGATGCCCATCAGATCCATGTCGCGCAACCGAGCGTGCGGATCGCGCGTGCCGCGGTGCTCCAGGTAGTCGCGTTGCTCCTCGTCGAGGGGCACCATCGAGATGAGGCGACGGATGATCTTCTTGCTCATCTGCGGGCCGGCGATGCAGATGGGGTTGTACATCCCGGTCGACGCGTACTCGCCGCTCCCGCCGCCGCCGACGCGGGTCGTGCCGTTCAGCCACGCCTGCCGCTCGTCACGCCAGTACGTGGCGCGGACGAGCTCGCGGTCGGCCTCGGGGACGTACTCCCAGATCGCGAGCGGGTCGTTGATGTGCGCGTCGCAATCGAAGACGGCGAAGCTCTTCGAGGAACCCACCGGTTGCGAGTCTCGCGCGTCCCCCCACGCAAGTCAACGTGAGCGTTGACGACCTGCACGTCCTCGACGCCACGCGGTCAGCGCGTTGCGCGCCGCCATCCGATGCCGACGTCGGACGCGTCGGTACGCACGATGCGGACGCCTCGGTGCGGGAGCGCGAGCGCCGCCGCCAGCGCGTCGGGCTCGGGCGCGTCGACGTAACCCGCACCGCACGCCGCCGCGAGCAGTTCCCAGTTGGGCCCGCCGAACTCGCACACGAGCGGTCCGACGCGCTCGTTCATGCTCGGGCGCAGGAAGTGGTAGCCGTCGCTGTCGGCCAGCGCGACCGAGACCCGGCCCGGCCAACCGGCCGCCAGGTCGAGCTCGGAGAGGATCGACACGAGGCCGCCGTCGCCCACGACGGCCACCACGTGCGCGTCCGGCGCGGCGAGGCTGGCGCCCAGCGCGGCCGGCAGGCCGAATCCCATCGCGAGCAGGCCCGGGAACAGGTGCCGCACACCGGGCGGCACCGACATCCCGCCGATGCTCCAGAACGCGAGCTTCGTCATGTCGCACACCACCACGTCGCCGGGCTCGAGCGACGCGGTGACGGCGTCGAGGAGGCGATGCTCCACGCCCGACCGGTCGCGTGCCACGCAGCAGTCGGCCGCGGCTGCGCCGCAACGCGTGCCGTGATCCGACCCGCGCGTACGACCCGACGCGAACATCGAGAGCAGGTGATCGACGGCATCGCGCACATCCGCGTGCACCACGGCGGTCTCGGTGCTGTCGTACGGCGGGATCTCGTCGGAGTACGCCACACGGACGATGTGCGCGGGCAGCGGCCGGGACCAGGCCGCGCACGACAGCTCGGTGAGCCGCGATCCCAGCACGAGGCACACCTCGGCGTCGGCGGCGATGCCGGCCAGCTCGCGGTCGTTCACGGTGCACGCCACGAACTGCGAGTGACCATCCGGGAACAGGTCCTTGCCCTGCACCGATGTCACCACCGCCGCGCCGGACCGCTCGGCCAACTCCACCAGGCGATCGCGGCCCACGACGCGCGCGCCGCCGCCGATCCAGAGCAGCCGCCGGTCGGTCGCGAGCCAGGGATCGAGTGCGGAGGCGTCGAGCGGAGGCCGCGCCCGCGCGCGCACCGCCGTGGCCGCGTAGGGCTGCACGTCGGGGCCATCCGTGCTCGGCACGATCACGCTGAACGGCCACTCGGCGCGAGCGAGCGCCCCGGCCAGCGCCGAGAGGCCGGAGCGGCCGACGTCGTGCACGTCGCGTCCCATCGCGTGCATCCACTCCGACTGCTCGGGCACGTCGTGCAGCCCGTGCGCGGGGTGCCGGTCGTTCGCGGTCGACACGTGGATGACCGGCGAGCCGTCCTTCGCGGCCACGCTGTACGCGCCGACGGCGTTGCCGGCACCCGGTCCCGTCGAGGTGATGACGAGCGTCGGTTCGCCGGACACCCGCGCGTAGCCGTCGGCGAGGTACGCGGCACCGGTCTCCGAACGTGCCGCGAGCAACGAGACGCCGGCCGCGTCGAGCGTCTCGAGCAGCGCGAGGTTGTGCACGCTCGCCACGACGGCCGCCTGCCGCACGCCGGCACCCGTCAGCAGCGCGGCGAGGTCCTCGAACAAGGTCGGCATCACGGGCTCCCAGGGCGCTCGACACGTCGGCCGCGCGCGCGTACCATTTCAACGTCCGCGTTGACGAGGGCGCAAGCCCCGGGCGGCCGGGACACCCCGAGAGAAGGCAGGTCCTGGATGGAACGGATCATCTCGGCCGACTCACACGTGACCATCCTGCATCGCGACGTGCTCGAACGGCTGCCGGCGAAGCACCACGACGCCTACTGGGAGGGCAAGCTCCGGGCCCTGCGCCGGTTCGTCGGCCCCGAGGTGACACACGTTCCCGACGACGACCAGGTGGGGCTCGACGCCGACCACAAGGAGACGTGGAGCGCGGCCGGCCGCAAGGGTGCGTTCGACCCGTACGAGCGACTGAAGGACATGGACACCGACCAGGTCGACGTCGAGATCCTCTACACCGACAGCTGGGCCGGTGCCGCGTTCTACGAGATGCCCGACGGCGCGTACCTCGACGGCTTTCGTGCGTTCAACACGGCTGCCATCGACTTCGCGTCGGTCGACCCGAAGCGGCTGTTGCCCGTCTACATCGTCCCGATCGTCGACATCGAGGAAGCGGTGGCCGAGGTGCACCGCGTCGCAAGCGAGAACGCGCGCGCGGTGCACCTTCCTCTGTATCCCACCGACCTCGGGTTGCCCGGCTACTGGGACCGCCGGTACGACCCGCTGTGGGCCGCGTTGCAGGAGGCGCGGATCCCCATCAGCCAGCACGTCGCGAGCAACGCGAACATCGCGCGGATCCGAGCCGAGGACCCCACACCGATGCGCGGCGTGATGCACACGCTGCCGAGCATCTTCATGGCGGAGCCGATCGCCTTCTGGCTCGTGGCCGGCATGCTCGACCGCTTCCCCGACCTGCGGGTGGTGTTCGTCGAGGCGGGGCTCGGCTGGCTGCCGTACTTCCTCGAGCGCCTCGACCGCGTGCAGGAGAGACACGGGTGGCGGCAGTTCGAGGGCGCGATCCAGGAGCCGCCCAGCTTCTACTGGCACCGGCAGGGCCTCGCCACCTTCGAGGAGGACGTCCTCGGGGTGGAGCTCCGGCACCGCATCGGCGTCGAGAACCTGATGTGGGCGACGGACTACCCGCACCCCGACAGCACTTGGCCGCACTCCCAACAAGTGATCGACACCCACTTCCACGAGGTCCCGATCGAAGAAGCGCGACTCATGATCGGTGGCAACGCCGCGCGCACCTACGGGCTCTGAACGCGCGCGATGCCGGCCAAACGTTCCCGCACACCGTCGGCCGGCCGCTCCGCGGCTCGCGCCGGGAGCGGGAAGACCACCACGAAGGGTCGCGCGCCCGCGAGCGGGATGGCGCAGCGCCGGGCCGGTCGCCGCGCCGCCGAGAACCGCACCTCCGACGAGCGGTGGCTGGCGATCCTCGATGCAGCATCGCGCGTGTTCCGTCTCCTGGGATACCAGGCGGCGACGCTCGAGGACGTTGCCAAGGAGGTCGGGATCAACCGGGCGACCCTCTACTACTACGTGGCCGACAAAGCCGAGCTGCTCATCGCCATCCTCGACGAGCCGGTCCACAAGATGACGCGCGACCTGCGCGAGATCGTCGAATGCGACGCCGACGCGCCCACGAAGCTCCGGCTCGCGATCGAACGCCACATGCAGGCGCTCGACGAGAACTACCCCGAGCTCTTCGTCTTCCTCGCCGAGAACATGCACCTCCTGACGATCGGGCGCGATCGCGACATCCAGAAGAACGCGCGCGAGTACGGCACGCTCTTCACGTCCATCGTCGCCGACGGGATCGCCAGCCGTGAGTTCCGTGAAGACCTCGATCCTCGGGTCGTCATGCTCGGGATCGTCGGGATGATGAACTGGAGCCATCGCTGGTACGACCCCACCGGCCGGTTCCCCATGCACACGATCGCGCAGCAGTTCGCTGCGCTCGCGCTCGACGGCCTCTCGTCACGGCCGCGCCGGGACGGGAGGGAGACGTCGTGACCGACATCGTCGTCGAGCGGCGCGGCGCGGCGCTGTGGCTCACCCTGAACTGCCCCGACCGGCTGAACGCGTACGACCGCGCGATGGCGCTCGAGCTGCGCGAGCACGTGCAGGCGGCGACCGACGTTCCTGCCGTCGTCATCACCGGGGCCGGTCGCGGCTTCTGCGCGGGCGGCTACCTGGCCAACCTCT